>NZ_FOTH01000014.1:0-160213 GCF_900114515.1 Pseudomonas sp. NFACC46-3 | reverse complement strand
AATGCCTGGTAACAATCAAGAACCGGGTTCCTCTACCCCAAGCAACGAACTACATTATGCGATCAGCGTCACTACTCTGGCGATTTCATGCCTGTGCACGAGCTATCAAAGGGCGCGATCGCTTGATCTTCAACGTCAAAAGCCGGCAATCTTGCGCAGCGTCAAATGGACTGCGGCAGCGATAAGGACAACCGATGCTATTCAACCAAGCCTCACGCCTGGCCAAAGTCACCAGCCCCCTGGGACCTGAGGTGCTGTTGCTCAAGGACATGGGCGGCGGTGAAGAATTAGGGCGGCTGTTCAACTACGAGTTGCAGCTGCATTCGCTGGACAATGCCATCGACCTCAACCAGCTGCTCGGCAAGCCCATGTGCGTGAGCCTGCAGCTCGATGGCGGTGGTGAGCGCTACTTCCATGGCATCGTCGCCCGTTGCAGCCAGAACGTCGACCAAGGCCAGTTCGCCAGTTACCAGGCGACGTTGCGGCCGTGGTTGTGGCTGCTGACCCGCACTTCCGATTGCCGGATTTTCCAGAACCTGACCATCCCGCAGATCATCAAGCAGGTGTTCCGCGACCTGGGCTTTTCCGATTTCGAAGACGCCTTGAGCCAGACGTATCGCGAGTGGGAATACTGCGTGCAGTATCGCGAGACCAGTTTCGACTTTGTCAGCCGCTTGATGGAACAGGAAGGCATCTACTACTTCTTCCGCCATGAGCAGGGCCGCCATGTGTTGGTGCTGGCTGACGCCTATGGCGCCCACACCACGGCCCCCGGCTACGGTTCGGTGCCGTACTACCCGAAGAACGAGCAGCAGCGCGAGCGCGACCACATCCACGACTGGCACCTGGCCCAGGAAGTCCAGCCCGGTTCGCTTGAGCTCAACGATTACGACTTCCAACGCCCCAGCGCACGCATCGACGTGCGCTCGGCCATGCCGCGCCCACACACGGCTGGCGACTATCCGCTGTACGACTACCCCGGCACTTACGTGCAAAGCACCGACGGCGAACACTACGCCCGCACCCGCATCGAAGCCTTGCAGAGCCTGCACGAACAGGTGGAACTGGCCGGCAACGCCCGGGGCCTGGGCTCGGGGCATCTGTTCAGCCTCACCGGCTTCAGCCGCCAGGACCAGAACCGCGAATACCTGATCGTCGGTGCCCGCTATTACATTTCCCAGGAAAGCGGCGAGACCGGCGGCGGCGCGCCGTCGGCCCAGTTCGAAAGCAGCTTGACCTGCATCGACGCCCAGCAGAGTTATCGCCCACTGGCGACTACCCACCGCCCCATCGTCAAGGGCCCGCAAACCGCGTTGGTCGTGGGCCCCAAGGGCGAGGAAATCTGGACCGATCAGTTTGGCCGGGTGAAGGTGCATTTCTACTGGGACCGGCACGACCAATCCAACGAAAACAGCTCATGCTGGATTCGGGTGTCGCAATCCTGGGCCGGGAAAAACTGGGGCTCGATGCAGATCCCGCGCATCGGGCAGGAAGTGATCGTGAGCTTTCTCGAGGGCGACCCGGACCGGCCGATCATCACCGGTCGCGTTTACAACGCGGAACAGACCGTGCCCTACGACCTGCCTGAAAACGCGACCCAGAGCGGCATGAAAAGCCGTTCGAGCAAGGGTGGTACGCCAGCGAATTTCAACGAAATCCGCATGGAAGACAAGAAAGGCGCCGAGCAGCTGTACATCCATGCCGAGCGCAATCAGGACATCGTGGTCGAGGTGGACGAGAGCCACTCGGTGGGCCATGACCGCAACAAGAGCATCGGCCACAACGAAACAGTGACCATCGGCAACAACCGCCTGCGCATCGTCAAGCAGGAGGACATCCTCTCCGTTGGCCAGCGCAAGACCGACAGCATCAGCCAGAGCTACGTCATCGAAGTGGGCGAGAACCTGCGCCTGGTGTGCGGTGAAAGCATCCTGGAGCTCAACGCCAGCGGCCAGATCAACCTGAGCGGCGTGCAGATCAGCTTCTACGCCAGCGGCGATGCCGAGTTCAACACTGGCGGCGTGCTGCACCTGAACAACGGCGGCGGCCCCGGTGCCACGCCGGACGGCCAGGGCGTCAAGGGCAGCATCGACGCCAACATCAGCGCCGCGTTCCCCAAGGGCTAACTTCGAGATTTATGCGCCATGACCTACCGCCTCAATGAATTCCAGCTCCAGCTGCCGCCCAGCGAGTTGCTGGACGCGACGATCAACATCCTCAAGTTCCCCGAACTGGGCACCTCCTTGATCGTCAGCCGCAGCCTGCTGGCCGACGGCGAGACCCTGCAAAGCAACCTCGACGACCAGCTCAAGCGCCTGGAAAAACAGGTCCAGCAACTGCGCTGCCAACCGGGCGCCACCGTGCGCGTGGGCGCCAACCAGGAAGTCGAAGCCATTGAATTGCGCAGCCAGTTCAACAAGGGCAACGAAAAGGTCTTCCAATATCAGCTCGCACTGGTACTGCCCGGCACTCGCAAGATGCTTGCCTTGAGCTATGTGAAGGCCGAGAAACTCGGCGATGCCGAAGCCGTGCATTGGGCGACGATCAAGGGGTCGCTGGTGTTCTACACCCAACCCTGACCCTTGTGGGAGCGAGCTTGCTCGCGATAGCGGTGGGTCAGCTTGCATGGATGCCGGATAACGATGATGCAGCCCCGGCTGCTGTCGACGTACAACCCTACCGGCAACACACTGATTCCTTTGGCAGGTTTCAACATGGGACTGGAAGACGAATACGTGGGCGATGACGGTTGGCGAAGTTTTGTACGCTTGTATGAAGAGGATTATCTCGATGACAGCGCGCGTACGTTGGCCAAGGCCATGGATGAGCACCTTGATTTGGCCGTCGTGCTTTATGGTAAAAGAGGGCTCGAAGAAGGGTTGTGGTGGATGGAGCAAAAAGTGCCCGCGCTAGGTGATCTACGCCCTACCGATTGTCTCAAGAAACCAAAGCTGATCAAGCGCCTGAAAATGGCATTAATGGGCATGCCGTAACCCACAAGGACACCGGCGCAATGGAAGGCACCAAATTGCTTGAACCCACGATCATCCGCCCCCCTACCCGCCTGAGCAACGTGCATGTCTGACGCGCTCTGGGCCGCCCGCCTGGGCGATGCACTCAACCACACCTCAATGATGGCCGACATCCTCGGCGGCGTGCTGGAGGTGGCGGCCAATATCGCGATCACCGCCCTGGCGACCGCCGCAGTGGTCGCGGCCACGGGCATCACCGTCGCCACCGGCGGCCTGGGCTGCTTCGTCCTGGGCCTGGTGGTGGGCACCGTCGTCGGCCTGGCCATGAGCAAGACCGGGGCCGACAAAGGCCTGAGCAATTTATGCGAGGGCATCGGCAACGCCCTCTTTCCGCCCACGGTGCAGGCCAACATCCTCACCGGTTCCAAGGACACCTTCACCAACAACATCCCCTCGGCCCGCGCCGCCGGCGCTGTGGTTTCCCATGTGGCGCCGGCCGGCACCGAACTGGAAATGCCCGAGCCGGAAGAAGAACCCAGTTACCTGGACATGGCCGGGAATTTCTTCTCGCAGATGTGGCGCCCCACTGTCGCCTCGCCCGCCCCCGGTACGGAGACCCGACCGGAAGACCTGGTGATCTGCACCAAGCACCCACCCATGCCACCGCAGTTCATGGCCGAAGGCTCGGAGAAGGTCACCATCAACGGCCAGCCCGCCGTGCGCAGCGGCGACCGCAGCACCTGCGATGCGACGGTGGTGTCGGCTGGACTGATCTCGCCCAACGTAACCATTGGCGGCGGCTCGGTGGTGGTGCGCGAGATCCGCAGCGGCAAGACCCCGGGCGTGGGCCTGGCGGTCACCGCGCTGCTGATGCTCAAGGGTGGCAAGGGCAAGTTCTTCAGCAAACTGCCGTGCATGCTGGTGGGCGGCGCGGTGTCCATGGCCGCCAGCAGCGCGGCGAACGCGGCCGCCAACGCCGCCATGGGTTCATCGAACCCGGTGCATGCCGCCACCGGGGCCAAAGTGCTGGGCGCCGACGAGGATCTGGATTTCGTCTTGCCCGGCATCCTGCCGATTGACTGGCAGCGCGTCTACAACAGCCGTGACGAACGTCGCGACAGTTTGTTCGGTGCCGGGTGGAGCGTCGCCTACGAAGTCCAGGTGGAAATCCAGCCTCATCCCGAGGGCGGCGAAACCCTGATCTACACCGACGAACAGGGCCGGCCCATCGACATGGGTTCGATCCCCTTGGGCGGCGCGGTGTTCAGCGCTGGCGAAGGCCTGGCCGTGCGCCGCCATGTGAACGGGCAATTGCTGATCGAAAGCGAAGACGGCCTGTACCGCTTGTTCGAACCTTCGCCAGCCAACCCATCACACTTGCGCCTGAGCCAACTGGGCGACCGCAACGACAACCGCATCCACCTCGACTACGACGACGCCGGACGCCTGGTACGGCTGCGCGACACCTTCGACTTGGTGCACGTCGAGCTGATCCGCGCAGGCGAACGCGTCACCCACATCGAGCGCCTCTACCCCGACCAATCGCGGGAAGTGCTGGTCAGCTATGCCTACGACGCAGCCAACACCCTCGCCGAAGTGCGCGACGCCACCGGCCAGGTGCAACGGCGCTTTTGCTACGACACCGGGCAACGGATGGTCGAGCACCAGTTGCCCAGCGGCCTGCATTGCTTCTACGAATGGGACCTGATCGACGACCAGGAATGGCGCGTGGTCCGGCACTGGACCGACGAAGGCGACGCCTACCAGTTCGACTATGACCTCAAGGCCGGCATCACCCGCATCAGCGACAGCCTGCAACGCGTCAGCACTCGGCACTGGAACAGCCAGCACCAGATCACCCACTACATCGACAACCTCGGCCAGACCTGGCTGTTCGAGTGGAACGATGAGCGCCAGATGCTCAGCGCCACCGATCCACAGGGCGGCCAGTACCAATTCAACTACGACGACGCGGGTAACCTGATCAGCGAAACCGACCCATTGGGCCGCAACGAATCCACCCTCTGGCTCGAACACTGGGCCCTGCCGCTGGTGGACACCAACGCCGCCGGCCACAGCTGGAAGTACCGTTACGATCAACGCGGCAACTGCACGACGGAAATCGACCCGCTGGGCCACGTCACCCGCTACCGCTACGACACCCACGGCCAGGTCGTGGAGATCATCGACGCCACCGGCAAAAGCAAAAAACTGCGCTGGAACCCGTTCGGCCAATTGGTGGAACACGTCGATTGCTCGGGTTACCCGACGCGCTTCAGCTACGACGCGCGCGGTTACCTGCACACCATCACCGACGCCCTCGGCGAGCGCACCCAATTCAGCTACGACGCCCAAGGGCGCCTGCTCGGCAGCCAATTACCGGACGGCCGCACCGAACACTACCAGCGCGACACCGCCGGCCACCTCATCGGCTACACCGACCCGGCCGGGCACACCACGCTCTACCAACACAACCGCCGCGGCCAGGTCCGCCAACGCACCGACGCCCAGGGTCGGCAAGTGCAGTTCACCTACGACAGCTTCGGCCGGCTGCAAGCACTGACCAACGAGAATGGTGAAAGCTACCGGTTTGCCTGGGACGCCGGGGATCGGTTGACCGAACAACAAGACCTGGATGGTAGCGCCAAGCGCTACGACTACGACCGCCTCGACAACGTCGCGGCAGTGACGGCGATGCCCGCGCCCTACGGCACGGGCCTGGCGCTCATTCCCGAAACACCGCCGGCATCCATCGTCCATCGCCTGGAACGCGACGCCGTAGGCCGGCTGATCGCCAAGGTCACCGACGATGGCCGCACCGAATACAGCTACGACCCGCTGGACCAACTCACCGCCGTCACTTTCACCGACCTGCAGGGCAACGCCCAGACCCTGAGCTTCGCCTACGACGCCCTCGGTCAATTGCTCGCCGAAAACAGCGCCGCCGGCAGCCTGCAGCACCACTACGACGAACTCGGCAACCTGATCCAGACCCAACTGCCCGATGGCCGCTGGGTCAACCGCCTGTACTACGGCAGCGGCCATCTACACCAGATCAACCTCGACGGCCAGGTCATCAGCGACTTCGAACGCGACCGCCTGCACCGCGAAGTGCTGCGCACCCAAGGCCAGATCAGCACCCGCAGCGAATACGACCGCAGCGGCCGCTTGCGCACGCGACAACGCCGCCACAGCAGCCAACCCTCGCTGCTGCCGGCGGCGGTGCAAAAACACTTCGAGTACGACCCCGCCGACAATCTCATCGGCAAACTCGACCAGCAACCCGCCGCGCAACAGCGCCAGCTACTGCACTACGACGCCACCGGCCGCATCGTCGCCAGCCAGGACAGCCTGCACGGCCAACGCGAGACCTTCACCTACGACGCCGCCGCCAACCTGCTGGACGGCCCGGCCCCCGGCGCCGGGCTGGTGGTGCACAACAAACTGCTGACCTACCAGGACAAGCGCTACCGCTACGACGCCTTCGGCCGGCTGATCGAAAAACGCAGCGCCAAACGCGGCGTGCAACACTTCGCCTATGACGCCGAAAGCCGCTTGATCGAGGTGCGCAACGACGACGGCAGCGTGGTCAACATGGCCTACGATCCACTGGGCCGGCGCATCGAAAAAACCGAACACGACAGCAATGGTTACCCGCTGGGCGAAACCCGCTTCACCTGGGACGGCCTGCGCCTGTTGCAGGAACACCGCCACCAGCAAACCAGCCTGTACCTCTACGAAGACGACGGCTACGAACCCCTGGCCCGCGTCGATGGCAGCGGCCTGCTGCAAAAGATCCGCTACTACCACAACGACCTCAACGGCCTGCCGGAACAACTCACCGAGGCCGACGGCCACAACGTGTGGCAGGCCACGTATCGGGTGTGGGGCAATACGCTGGAAGAAGTGCGTGAACCGTATTACATCGAAGAGCAGAACCTGCGATTCCAGGGGCAGTACCTGGACCGGGAAACCGGGCTGCATTTCAATACGTTCAGGTTTTATGATCCGGATGTGGGGCGGTTTACTACGCCGGATCCGATTGGGCTGAACGGTGGTCTGAATTTCTACGCCTACAGTCCCAACCCCTTTGGATGGATCGATCCACTGGGTCTATCTTGTCGCCTGAACTCTGTAGGCAGAACCCCTGGGAAGAGCAGCCGTACCGGCAAAGCGGTGATCGCGCGGATGAGAGCCGAAGGAAAAATAATCGGTACCGGGAAAAACATGAGATTCCAGAGCACCGACAAGAAATGGTATTCGATTAAAGACGCTGACATGGCTCATAAAACGGATGCCGTTAAATACTGGAACTCCAAAGGCGGTTTCCATGGGGCTAAAACCAAAGAAGTGAGGGGATGGATGCGCGACCCTGACAATTATGAGCTGGAATATTATTCCCATAACCGGTCCAAAGGCGCGCTCCTGACGGATCGATATAGGGACCCCGGCGATTTTATTGGTCCCGCAGAAAAGCCCATTTACTAGTAAAGGAACGTCATATGAAAGACTTGGCAGATGAAAGCCCGACGCTGGCAGACGAAATAATGCGCATCATGGCGTCGGGTAATGAGCTCGATGAGCAAAGCAAAAAAAATGAAGCTCAAGCCCTGTACCAAAAAGCTTGGGACCTGCTTCCTGAACCGAAGCTGGAGTGGACACCTTTGTCAGCCTGGGTCACAGGTTCTTTTTTCAACCTGCATTTCGACAATGGGGATTTCGCGGCGGCTAAAGACTGGGCACAAAAGACCTTGGATGGCCGGGAGTCGGACATCGATACAGGGCCGCTGATTAACTTGGGAATGGTCTATTTTGAGCTGGGAGACCACGCGCAGGCTTATAGGTACTTTGATGACGCCTACAGCTTCGGCAAGGCTCGAGCCTTTCAAGAAAGACCCAAAAAATATCTGAAGTTTTATTTGGAAAAAAAGGCCTGACCAAGGCATGGCTCTAGAGCCCTCACGGCCATTCGGCGAAACCTCAAGCCAGTGGGGCAAGGTCGAGCAGGATTTAAAGAAGCGCGACTATGCGTTGTACTTCGGGGTGTGCGAGGGCGAAGAGATTTTCTACAACATCACGCGGGTCCCGTCGGACAACCGTGTGCTTGCAAGATATCTGCTGGATAATCCTTGGGGCGGAGGAAAGGGCAAGGCATTGCTCGAGGGGTTTCATTAACGAATCATCTCTCCCGCAGCATGGGCTAGCCGATCCAGTCGGTACTCCCAGGGTCGCACCTCTGCGTCCACTCAATCCAAAACGAAGAAACAAGACGAAGCAGAAAAGCGCGCCCTGGATTACTACCTGCTACCGAAGCCGGAAAAATCCGAAAATGCATCCAAACCGGGCCAGCTATTCACCGTGAAAAAAAACGCCGACAACGAATGCCTGCTCGCCAACCTTAGCGAAAACCTGGCATCCGCCGACGCGATGATCAGCAACCTGGCCTTCGACCTGGAAGGCCCCCGCCGCCACATCGCCCTCGGCATCCAGCAACTGATTGAACTGAGTTCATTGCTGGCCAGCCGTGTGCTGGATAACGTCGACCCACGCTAGCCGCTCCAGCATCAATCCCGTGGCGAGGGAGCTTGCTCCCGCTCGGTGGCGAAGCCGCCCCAAAACGGCCGGCGCATTCCTACAGACAAACCGCATCAGCCGATTTACGACGGCTGCGCCGCCGAGCGGGAGCAAGCTCCCTCGCCACGGATCCTGGGGCATTACGAAGGTTTGTTTATTCTCCCTCCGCAACACTTCCACCAAGCTACGAATCCTTGCGCCATTGCCTACAACTACGCCAGAATCCGCCCGCTTGTGCGCCTTGCTCATGGGTTCTATCGTTTCCCTGCCACTGCCCATCAGTGGTCGGGTTTAGTAGCCCGGTAGTAGTAGTAACGGTTGCATGAGTCTCATCAGTCAGGCATTGCCTGCACTCGATGGTGGCTGTGCGCATGGCGCCTTCGGGCGCGCCGGGATCCGTTACCTCTACCGGTCTACTAACTTGCGCACAGCTGCCTCCTTTCGTTTAGTAGCGAGATGGTTGCGGCCTACTCATTAGAGGTAACGCAACGATGTTCAAAATTACTCCAAATCCTCCTGAAACTGACTCAACGTCTACCCATTCCGGTCGCAAAAACAAAAAGCACGACGAAGCTACCAATCGAGCCTTGGATTACTACCTGCTACCGAAACCGGAAAAGTCCGAAGATGCATCCAAACCGGGCCAGTTGTTCACCGTGGCAAAAAACACCGACAACGAATGCCTGCTCGCCAACCTCAGCGAAAACCTGGCATCCGCCGACGCGATGATCAGCAACCTGGCCTTCGACCTCGAAGGCCCCCGCCGCCACATCGCCCTCGGCATCCAGCAACTGATTGAACTGAGTTCATTGCTGGCAAACCGAGTGCTCGATAACGTCGACCCACGCTAGCCGCTACAGCATCAATCCCGTGGTGAGGGAGCTTGCTCCCTCGCCACGGATCGCCTACACCTCAAAAGCAAGCATGTAACCCGCTGCTCCCCATGATGATCTCTCTCTAGCCACAGACAGCAACCGGCCAAAAGCAGCCATTAACGACCGGCAGCAACAGTAGAAAACGGCCAAAAGCGCCCCATCGGATTACTAGAAAGTCAGAGACTCTTCAACCAATCGCGGATTTGTTCAAAATTTTGCATTGGGAGGATGAGCAACTCAAACGACCATTGCCTAGCTAAATCTATCTTAAGACCGGTATTGTGACTCGAAAATCGGGTACAGTCCGTTAGTGAGCATATCGAAAAAGACAGTTAGTAAGAATAAATTATGGAAGGGTCATCTTGTCTATGGATCAGTCTTTTTCAATAAAAAATCTTAATGACTTACTCAAAGGCGATAGGGAGAAAGGAGGGGATCTTGAAGAACGATATATTCCTGCTGCCTTCGATATAAGAGTCAAGCTCTACGAACTGAACAAACTTAAATCATTTTCGAGGTACCGATTCCGCACTGGAAAAATTACGCCAGCGTTCTATGAGAAGCGTATGTCGCGTCTGACTATGGTTATAGACAAGCGCAAAATTCAGCACGGACGTTTAGTTGACTTTGAGCTTGAAAGAGTCTCTAAGATAATTAGTGGAAAAGAATTCAGAATAAATGTAGCTCTCCTACCTGCTCTGGTTGGAGGGAAAAAAGTTTACGGAGTCGGGAATAGTTTAGAGCAGGTTCTTGCAATTAGATTTGTTCAAAGAGCACTGAAGGTTCTGTACGAGCTCCGCATGCCGCCACGCGATACACTAGTTAGTCAAATAAAGTCATTAGCTTTAGATGGCGTACCCAAGTATATAATAAGGTCGGATGTCGAGTCGTTTTATGAGTCTGTCAGGCACAAGGAGTTGCTTGATGGAATTCACCAGGCTCCAGAGCTATCGGTACTGATTAAAAGGATTTTAACGCGACTTATGAAAGATTATGTCGTTGTTTCGGGGGACGAAAACGGATTGCCGCGCGGCATAGGAATAAGTGCATATCTATCTGAGATATATCTGTCGAGTATTGACGCTGAAATTAGACGGCAAGATAATTTATTTTATTACGCCAGATATGTTGATGACATGGTGCTTATGTATGCCCCCCAGCGAAAGGAGCTTGCAGCGAAATATTTAGAAACTCTCAGCGAAATACTTCATGGAAAGGGGCTAAAATTCAACGATAAAACGAAATCCATTAATTTGCTAGAAGAGTTCAAAGGTAAATTTGATTACCTTGGATATACATTTGACGTATCTAGTAGCACTTCCGGCGTACAACTGAGCCAAAGAAAGATCAATAAATATAGATCGCGTATCGACAAAGCTTTCTCAGACTACAACTCAAAGTTCACATTCATTCCAAAGAAGTCTGAAGAGGAGTTGGTGCTTAGGTGTCTTTTCTTAACCGGAAATATGCGCTTGTTCAATAGGAAAAGCAACGCATTCATCGGTGTTTACTTCAGCAATAAGTATATAACTGACACTAGTCAGCTTTCCGGATTAGATCACTACTTTCGCAATAAAATCAAAGGCGTAGCTAGTCCATCATTGGCGAGAAAGCTCTCGAAGCTATCTTTTGAAAAAGGCTTCAAAGAAAAACTATTTAGAAATTTTGATTCCAAGCAGCTTTCAGAACTTTCGCGAGGTTGGAAGCATGTCTAGAAAAAAAGCATTATCTATAAACTTTCCTGTAGAACGGGTAGTGTTGTCTGATGTGCTTCCATATGAAGTTCCGATAGTTTTTTCGAATAGATATTTTTATAGATTCCTATGTGAGCACGATATAAAGTTTAACGGAAACAGAATTTCATGGCGCTACAGCGATGAAGTGCTAGACAACCTTGTAAAAATGGTTCTAGGTGTTCCGCCTACTACGGCTGTTCGACATGCTGCCGATAACGGCAGACCTGTATCCATAATAGAACTAGAAAAATCAGACCTTGTCCATACTGTTCCTTTCATTTTCTCGACTACGCATAAGCAGGATCAGTTGCGCCAGTTGTCGCTAATGCACCCAAAGGGTCAGTTGCTGGTAGTAGATTTCTATGACCAATTTAAAGATCTGATGATTTATTACACTGGTCGAAGTGAATTCAGCCTACGATCACCAAGGCGAGTTGCTGGGTGTACGTATATTGACTTTCGCTCGCAAATTGAGCGGCAGGATAAATCTGACACTTTGGTAGAAGTAGATGGCGAAAATTATGAGAACTTAAAATCTTTTTTTGTATATGAACGGTTCAGTAATGTTTTCAAATTTTACGAGTCGAGAGAGCACCTCCGTAGCGAGCGCGATTTCAGAACCCTTACAAAGTTTGATGTTTCAGGGTGTTTTGATAGCATATATACTCACTCGCTAGCATGGGCGATATACGGAAAAGATTTTGCAAAGCAGAATCTTAAAGCTATATTAGGATCATTTGCGGGTAAGTTTGACTCATTGATGCAAAAGTTGAATCATAACGAAACGAATGGGATACTAATCGGCCCGGAGGTTTCAAGAATTTTCGCTGAAATAATCCTCCAGGCAGTTGATATTGATATAGCAAGCAAATTGCTTGAAAAGGGATATGTACATAACTCAGACTTTAAGATTTATCGCTACGTAGATGATTACTTCGTCTTCTACAATAGTGATGAAGTCTGTCACCAGATAAAAATGACACTTCAGGAAAGTTTAAAGCTATATAAGCTATCATTAAATAAGGGGAAGGAGGAAACTCTAGGGCGCCCTATAATCACGCCGATATCTATCGCAAAAAAGCGTATCTCTGATCTTTTTGATCGTGCGCTAGCTTATGAGGTCGCTTCAGAAGTTAAGGAGGGTGAAACATTTCCAAGGGGTCAGATTTATATTGGCAGGTCTTCACTTATAACTGACTTTAAGTCCATTCTTGCAACCTCTGGAGTCAACTATGGCGAAATTCTTAATTACTCTCTTTCAGTAGTCGAGCGAAAAATTGGCTCTTTGATTGAATCTTACAAAAAAATAGAGAAAGTTAGCGGTGTCGATAAAAGTTTTTCAAAATCAATGGAGGCTCTTCTAGGCTTTGTATTTTTTATCTATGCGGTATCGCCAAAAGTCAACACAACGATTAAGCTTTGTCGAATATGTCAGCGCGTTCTTTCTTTTTATAAGCTTGAGACCATAGGGCTCAGCTATGAGGCATTAATCTCGCAAGTGATATACGAAAGATGCCGGAGCGTTATGGGTCATAATTCAGACGGTAAAAGCGCGAAAATTGAGGTCATGTATCTTCTGGTTTTAATGCGCCAGCTTGGTAAAAACTATCGTATAGATGAAAAAGTGCTGGGCCATAGCTTCGGCTTTGAATTTTTAGACGGGCATTATCAAGCGAAATCCAGTTTGAATTATTTCTCCATAGTAACTCTTCTTTTTTATATAGAAAACAAAACGCGTTATTCATTACTAAGAAACGCTTTGGAAAAACATATATTGGAGAGATTTAGGCTGAAGCAGGACTCGTTGGTCGGTGACTCTGAAATGATTCATTTAGCGTTAGATCTTATCGCATGCCCCTTCGTGAGTAATGAGACCAAGATTAGAGTTTTACAGTTGTACGGCGTGCCTGCAAACAACCTGCTAAGAATTCAAAAGTATAGCGAATATTGGTTCACCAAATGGGGCGAATTCGACTTTTCTAAAGAGCTAGACGCTAAGGTCAGTCAGGAAGTATATTGAGCGGGATGCATCACGCACACAGAAGACCGTTTGCGGTCGCACACACCAGCATCATGGCCCGGTTGTTCTATGCACGAAAACCTTGCCTCGTTGAATCCTCGTGAGTTCTGCGGTCTTGACTCCTTCACTTTCCTCATAGCTTTAGGCCTACCAGGGGAGTGAAGGATGCTCGATTATCTCAGCAATGATCCCGGATGGCTGCATTTGGCCGATTGCTGGCCCTCGCGACGGGCTGCAATCGACCCAAAGCTGACGATGGCGACGGGCAGAGGTCGGCCAGTACCTGACTTTCAAAGCGTCTACTAAAAAAGGGACGGTTCAGCCAGCTTCTTCAGTAAAAAAACAGACACCATCCAGTGAAACGTCCGCCCAAAAACCGGTTTTAGAATTAGTGTGTTTTTAAAAAACTAATTAATGCCAGTCTCCGACGTATACGGTTTCAACGTATACCTCTGCATTTACACAAGGTAGAGAATCTACGAACTTATCTTTTATGCACACCCAAAAAAGGGCCTTAAATGATATTAATCCAGTGGCCACATCAGTGAAAATTACCGCTAGGACGACAGCTGCAAGTGCGGAATTTTCTGCGCAATTACGAATTGATTTTTCATAGTTGATTATGCTATTCGGCACCGAAATTGCGGCTATCAAGTGATATTCTTGGTCTCGGAGTTGGAACTCAGGATAGTAGAGGTCGAAACTGACACAACCTATTTTTACCGTGTGCCAATCCCATTCCCAGCGAGTAGCAGGAAGGGCATCTGAACGAGCCACCTGCCAAGCTGTTATTTTATTGTCATTACATCCAATTCTCTCTTGATTTTTACCCATCTCATCCACAGCATCCTCTATAGGATCGCAAACGCGTTTAATACGCGCCCCACGCTTTGACTCAAGTTCTGAATTACTTATCGGCTGGGCAGTCTCTTCAGAAAATGATGTTTTTTGTTTGCTTCCCGCGTTATCTTTTGGGCATGCTAGCTCGTTAGGAGTTGGAACTGGCTTGAGGTGGCTCCTCTTAGCCTCCTCCTTCATCAACTTTAAAATGTAATCTTCTCTTAGCCTCTGACGCATTGAGTTTTCTTTGTTTTGATCAAGCCTCCTGTCAGTTAAAATTTTTACTGTGTAGCAGCGTGAACACCCGAATGAAAATGGGCTTATATCTGGATTTAATTTAAGAAATTTGTCTGCATAGCGATCCACATCTCCTTCTGCAAATGTATATGAGCTAAATGCTCGCTCTATTCGACTTTTCACTTCCTCTGAAATGTCATTTTTGATGTACAGGAGTACTGCTGTCGTTATTAGAATTTTCTTGCTAGCCGTTGTACTTATAGTGAATTTGTTTATTTCCTGTCCCTTATCTAGGAGGGTCCAGTACTGTACGACAGTCCATGGAACGTCAGCGCTGGCGATGGCAGTGCCCAACTCGAACGGTTTAATCGTGGATGGATGATAATCAGGAATGTTTTCTGCCGGCGATTTCCAGTCCTGACCAATCGAACCGTGTTGAACGAACGAGACCAACTCTTCACTTGATAAATCAATTTTCGAATTTCCGGAAAAGATCATTTTTATTCCACCTCACATAAGTTATGTGCATGTTTTCTTCGCTAGTTAATGCAGAAACAGTGATGACGGCACATGCATAACTGTAGTCAAGAATCCTCCATGCGAAAGTTTTCAACATGGAACCCGTTCTGTTGCATGACTTCCAGTTGGGAAGAGTCGGTGCGTCCTGCAACTTATCGGCGTCTATGAGGGGGCCAGGCGCAACTTGAGAGCGTCCGCTTTTGGCCGTTAGCGGCCAGATTGTTTGTCCAACCGGGCCTCTTTCTCTGGTCGACACCATCACCCAACACGCCGCCTGCGAAGTGGCCCTCGAGCATAAACATGGCCTGCCGGACCGCCCGGCCTTACTGACCCAACTCATCCAGACCGGTGATCACTTCATGGTCCCCAGCTACATTCCCGCTTGCTGGGCCACTTTGCGCCGCTGGCAGGAAGCGCAAATCGAGGGAAGCACATTGGCGACAAAACGCGAATATGAATGGATCGATCATGCGCTGACACGGATTACCCAACAGTTGCGCGATGAAGAGCGCTACCTGGCAGGACGGCGCGCGCCTAATGGGCGTAGCGAAAGCGCCATCAACATTGCGCTCATCCGTGAGGTCGACAAGCTGCACAACACCCGCGCGCGCCTGGCTACGCTGCGCACCGCGTCGGTCAGCGAAAAAGACGTTTACGGAAGCCTGGTGGAACAACCCGAGCAACTGGCACACAACCTGGCCCGCTGGCAGGCACACCCGGAGAACAGAGTGGCAGAGCAGCTGGCGATGGCACCGACCCTGGATGACGATAGTGATTTGATCCGCGGTGCCCATGGGTATGCGATCGGTAAACCCTATACGCTGGATCTCGATTCCATCATCTGAGCGACAGCTGCTCCGCCGAGTGGGAGCAAGCTTCCTTGTCATGGACTGCGTACGCTTCAGGCCGGGGATGTATGTGATGCCGCCATCGCGAGCGAGCTCGCTCCCACAGGAGGTTGGCGGCGGGTGTCCATGATTGAAACGATGCACTGAATGGCCGATCTCAGGGGGGACCGGTCATTTATTTACTCTCCCACCCTTGCCCTGAGCAGTCTGATCGCTGCTACGTTTTCCAAACGTTCTAAGCCAGCCTCTTCCGGGCAGACCGCATTCACCGACCTGCGACGGCTACGCCGCCGAGCGGGAGCAAGCTCCCTCGCCACAAGATCACCGCCTCGCCATTGAAGCAGCCCATGCCCCAACCCTGCGCACACCCGCGCCAACAAGGGGCGATTTACGGTCAAACTTATTGGCCATTTCGATCCCCTTTTGGCCTCTCCTGCCGTTCTCTGAAACGCCGCGCGCCGCAAGACTGTGTTCAAACCGACTAGCCTTGCGGAGAACAAAAACATGCTGACGATCTACTCAGACGACCACCACCTTCACCACGGGCGCTGCGAGTTGATGGATGGGCAATTGATGCCCTGCTTCGAGATGCCGTCCCGGGCCGATCATGTGTTGGAGCGGGTCAAGGCGCGGGGGCTGGGGCCGGTGGAGGCGCCGCGGGATTTTGGCTTGGGGCCGATCCAGCGCATCCACAGTGCGGCGTACCTGGAATTTTTCAAAGGCGCCTGGGACCGCTGGGCCAAGTACAACCGCGACGGTGATTTGTTGCCCTTCACTTGGCCGGCGCGAACGCTGCGTTCGGTCATCCCCACGAGCCTGCACGGCCAGTTGGGTTATTACAGTTTCGACGGCGGTGCGCCGATTACCGCCGGTACTTGGCAGGCGGCCTACAGCGCCGCGCAAGTGGCCCTCACCGCCCAGGCGGACATCCAGCGCGGCGCGCGCAGTGCCTTTGCGTTGTGCCGCCCACCGGGGCACCACGCCGCGGGCGATTTGATGGGTGGTTATTGCTACCTCAACAACGCCGCCATCGCCGCCCAGGCTTTTCTTGACCAGGGCCATCAGAAGGTCGCGATCCTGGATGTGGATTACCACCACGGCAACGGCACTCAATCGATTTTCTATGAGCGCAGCGACGTGTTGTTCGCGTCGATCCACGGTCACCCCGAGGCGGAGTTTCCGTTCTTCCTGGGATATGCCGACGAGCATGGCGAGGGCGACGGCGAGGGCTTCAATTTCAACTACCCTTTGCCGGCCGGCTCCGGCTGGGACACCTGGAGCGCGGCGCTGGAGCAGGCCTGTGGGCAAATCCGGGGTTACGACGCCGATGTCATCGTCGTGTCCCTGGGTGTCGACACGTTCAAGGACGACCCCATCTCGCAATTCAAGCTCGACAGCCCGGATTACCTGGCGATGGGCAAGCGCATCGCGGCGCTCGGCAAGCCGACACTGTTCGTGATGGAAGGCGGCTACGCGGTGGCAGAAATCGGCATCAATGCCGTGAACGTTCTTGAAGGTTTCCAAAGCGCCCCATGAGGAATCACAGCATGAATAGACTCAAGCGTTTTATGGCTCCAGCCGTGTGCGCCGCGCTGCTTTGCGGCGCTGTCCAGGCCGAGGAGCGCACCTTGCGCGTCTACAACTGGTTCGACTACATCACGCCCAAGGCCCTGGACGATTTCAAGGCCCAGAACAGCCAGGTCAAGCTGGTCTACGACATCTTCGACACCAACGAGGCCCTGGAGGCCAAGTTGCTGACGGGTAACTCCGGCTATGACGTGGTGGTGCCGTCCAACGTGTTCCTGGCCAAGCAGATCGAGGCCGGGGTGTTCCAGCCCCTGGACCGCAGCAAGCTGCCGAACTGGAACCACCTCGATCCCAAGCTGATGAAGCTGATCGAAGCCAACGACCCGGGCAACAAGTTCGCCGTGCCCTACATGTACGGCACCATCCTGATCGGCTTCAACCCGGACAAGGTCAAGGCCGCCCTGGGCGACAACGCGCCGGTGGACAGTTGGGACCTGATCTTCAAGGAAGAGAACCTCAGCAAGCTCAAGCAATGCGGCGTGGCACTGCTCGATTCACCTTCGGAGATCCTGCCCCTGGCCTTGCAGCACCTGGGCCTGGACCCCAACAGCAAGAAGCCGGCGGACTACGCCAAGGCCGAAGCGCTGATGATGAAGATCCGCCCGCACATCACCTATTTCCACTCGTCCAAGTACATGGCCGACATCGCCAACGGCGACATTTGCGTGGCGGTGGGTTACTCCGGCAGCTTTTCCCAGGCGGCCAACCGCGCCAAGGAGGCCAAGAACGGCGTGACGGTGGACATGCGCCTGCCCAAGGAAGGGGCGCCGATCTGGTTCGACATGCTCGCCATTCCCAAGGGCGCCGCCAACCCAGGGGACGCCTACGCCTTCATCAACTATTTGCTGCAACCGCAGGTGATCGCGCCGGTCAGTGATTTTGTCGGCTATCCGAACCCGAACAAGGACGCGACCGACATGGTCGACCCGGCGATCCGCAACAACCCCAACCTGTACCCGACCGAGGCGGCGATGACCACGCTCTATACCTTGCAGCCGTTGCCAAGGGACGCCGAACGGGCGCGGACGCGGGCCTGGACGCGGATCAAGTCGGGCCAGTAGCTCTGCCTGTAGCAAGGTTTGTCTGGCCCGGGGATAGGGTGGCCTCTTACCCGGGCTGACACTGCGCCCTATACATAGTTACCACCCTCCCTGTTTTGCCGCGCCCTAGCATGGCGTTCCCGAAGCGTTCGGCTTTGGGCATGCCATGTATCGCGAGACAGGGAGACTCAGATGACCCAACCCTTAACCCCTACACCCGCCGCACCCGACGCCAGCGTTGGCGACGCGGTGCTCAACCAGTTGCTCGCCGGCCCGACCTCGCCGGAGGTAGCCGCCGCCCTTCTGCGCAGTGCGCTCAAGAAGCTCTATCCCCATTTGCATCTGGACCCGAACAATACTGTGATCGGTGAACCGGACTGGGAAATCGTCGACGGCCAGATCGTTGAGCGGCCCACGCGTTACCAGACACTCAGCAACATGCTGGCGGCACGGATGAATGAGGACTATGCGACGCTGCTGATAGAGGGCTTTCACTTTCTGACCCACCTGCCGCTGACGACCCCCGAGGTGCACCTGCCGGTGCGCATCGCTCAGATCGGCAGCCTGATCAATGAACTCGCGCCCGTCATGGTGTCCGCCTGCCAAGAACAGCAACTGGCGTACTGGAACGCCACGATCGGCACCGCGCCGCCGCGCTGGCATGAGCTCTCCAGCCTGCTGCACAGACTCTGGGACGTTAAGCAGGTCAAGGGCTGGACGGACTCCGACTGTGCCATGGCCAGGCAACTGTTCCTGTACCCCGACCTGCAGGACCGCAAGGCCAACGACCCTTATGACACCCATGCGTACCTGATCGACATCGATGAGGTGGATGGCGACAAGTTGACACGCATGGTCGACAACTCCCTGGTGGTGCTGATCGGAACCGTCGACAAAAAACAGACCATCCTCGCCTACTCGCTGCGTCGCAGCTACGAGAAGTTCGATTCGCTGCAAGCATTCGGGCAGACCCTGCCTGATCATCTGGGCAACGTGGAGGGCAAGAGGATCCAGTGGCGCTTCTTTGAGCCCGAAGGCAACATTTTCGATCACAAGGCCTGCGGCTTGATTGCCACCCAGGTACAGATCCTGGGCTCTCCCGAGATCCTGAAAGGGTTCATGACCGACGACAGCGAGCAGCCCGCGCTCAGAGGCACACAGACCGACACCGGTCCTGATGCGGCCTGGTACGAGAAGCAGATGCCTGACTGGCTCCAGCAAGCATCGACGTCCGACCAGATCCTGTTCGCCCAACACATGAAGAACCTGTCCGCGCTGAGCAGCTCCCATGCCGGCAAGACCTACCTGGACGATATTCCCCCCATCAAACACTATGCGCTGAACGCGTTGAAACAACAGATGCAATCGGAGCATGCCGACGCCGCGACGCTCGACCCGCAACGGATCGAACTGCAAATCCGCAGCCCCGTTGTCTGGGGCACCTTCGTTGTTCCCGGCAAAATCGAGATCACGCGGCTCAACCTCGTCGACCTGGCGCTACAGAACCTGATTGCGCTGCCCCTTGGCGACAAAGTGGTCCGGTCTCTCGACGGCGACAAGCTGCCCGGATGGATGACGGTCGATTACGTCGAAAATCTGGTGACCAAGGTCGACATCGGTCGCGTTTATCCCGAACTGGTCAAGAGCAAGCTACTGGGCGATACCGTCGAATCGACCCGCCGGGAAAATCTCTACACGGCTCAGCTACGCATCCAGTTACCCATGCTGGCTCTGGAGAGCAAGATTCGCGGCGATTGCAACATCGACGAGCGTGGCTACCGTTACATCGCCGCCGTGATGGAGACCGACGAAGCCGAGCGCAAGGTCGACGGGCAGACGATCGTCATGCGCGAGCTGGCTTTCGTCTCCGGCCAGTCCCAGGGCACTGCGGGGGACGTCGTGACCAACATGTTCGTGATCGGTCCGCAGGATTTCGATGCAGGTCCCTGCGTGCTCTATCGCCCGCTGCTGGAACCGCAGCTGTGCCAGTATCCGACGCCGAGCAATCTGATCTACGCCATCCGGCAGACACCCTCCTTGCGTCAATCGGTGCTGGCCTGGCTGCCCGACGGAGTACGCGAGAACTACAGCCGATACCTCTTTTCCGGGCCGATCCCCTCGCCCTGGATGATCGTCGAATTCGCCACCGACCCCTTCTCTTCGTGGACCAACAGCGCCCCCGTCAGCTTGAGCAACCAGACTCTGGGGGCGGATTTCCTGCCGCGGTTGTTCAGGTCCAATGCCGAGGCCTTGACCGCCCTCGCTGATCGTCAGTCTGTGTCCAATAGCGAGAACCGCTGGGAAACCTTCAAACAGGCCAGTTGGTTGATTTTCAACCTGGCCCTGCCCTACCTCGGGGCTGCAGCAGGCACCGCCATCTGGCTTTGGCAAATCCTCGACGACGTTGAAACGATGACACAAGGCGATGAAGAAACCGACAGCCAGGCCACGTGGGAAGCGTTTGTCGACTTGTTGCTGAACATGGCCATGGCAATTACCGCACATGCCATCGAGCGCGCCCGGGAGAATACTGGCAGCCGCGTGACAGAAGCCCCCCAGGTCGTGCCCGAGCTGGAAAAACTGGCCAAGCCTGCGCCCATCATCGAGCAATTCATACCGCCCAAGGACACCAGGCTGCCCGCCGAGCACTACGACACCATTCATTCCAGTGGCGCCTTGGCGGGCAAGTCCGGCGAGCATGCCAAGCTGCTCAGGCCCTTGAGCGTCAACAAGCCCGAGCACGCCGAACAGCTCAAGAGCGAAGGCCCGCTCAAGGGCCTCTACCAACAGGGCGATGATTGGTTCGCCAAAATGGCCGACAAGTGGTTCAAGGTAAAAGTGGAAGGGGACCATGTGTCCATCGTCGACGAAAAAGACCCCTCCCACCCAGGGCCGGCACTGATGCGCCATGCCCACGGCGAATGGCATGTCGACACGCGCCTGCGTCTGCGCGGTAGTGGATCGAAAGGTGCCCGGCAGGAGGTCATCGCCGATGCCAGGCGCCGTGGCACTCAGCTGCTGGCCCAGTTGACTCGCTTCGAAGAAAAGAAAATCGAAGGCCAGAAGTTGCTGACCATGGATGCCAAGGAGCTGGGTAAGGCGTCCGGCTCTGCCAAGGAGCTCAAACGCATCATCTATTTGAGTACGTTGAAGACCCAACGGGAAAGCTACGAAGAAGCGTTGAAGATCCTGACCGAATGGCCGGTCTTTCAATCAAGGCCCGACGCGCCTCAAGTCCGACTCGGCTACTTGAACGCGCAGATCAATTTTACGTTCGAGGAAATAGACGCGCTGAAGGCTCGCTTCACCCCCGCCCTGAGAGAAGCCCTGGACATGGCCACTTCGACAATCGAGGAAATCGAGCAGCAACACGTCGATGCTGCCGATGCCATGATCCGGGTCGGTGACGACATGATCGAGCGCCTGGATTACATGGAAACCCGCTTCTACCGACTCAAGAAGCAGGGGCGCGAAGGCTTTGAATTCCTGCGCCAGCACCGCGGGAAAATGCCGGCCTACAAAAGCGATGCGATCCGCCTGATCCAGTTGGACATGTATCGCCACCTCTGCCTGTCGCTCGACAGCATCCACACCGTGCCTGAGGGGTGGGCAGATCTCAACCAAGTGGTCGATAACATCACGGTTGCATTCCAAAGCCTGCACGACGCCATCGAGGAGCGAAGTGTGATCAGGCTGGACGAACAGATCGATGCATTTGGCAGCCTGACGGAACAGTTCACCGCCATCGAAGAACATCTCGAATACCTGGGCGATGAATATAAGGCCAGTGTGCGCCCGGCAGAACTCAATCGACTGATAAAGCAGATTGGCCAGACCAAGAAACGCGCAGTCCGTCACCTGGCCTGGGCCCTCGATGAGCGAAGCAACCGGCGCAGCCTCGGCAACCCGTACGAGCAGCGCCCCCGGCCTCGGAAAAAGTTCATCAGGGCGCGTTTCTGGGGTCTGGTCAGTGGCGAACCCCGGCTCTCGAAAACCAAGGAAGAGACGGGCTGGGTCGATGTGAAAAACCCGCTTTCAGAAAAAATCATTGCCACGTTTCATCGCAAGGAAACCGGTGAGTGGGTGCCTCACGTCATCGCCGAAGCGCCGGCGCCCGTTCCTGCGTTGGCAACCAGCATCACCAAGGGCAAGGCCCTGATTGACGGGCTGGCAGCGTTCAAGACGCAAATCCAGGAATACGCCAACAAACCCAGTCGATCACCCACCGGCATCGGGATGATTCTGAATGCACACGCAGGCCGCATGGAGAAAGTCGCCGTGGCGATCACCAAGGCGCTGGACAATGCCTCTAACGAAACGGTGGGTGTGTCGGCCCAAGAGCGGCAGTTGGCCGAGTCCACCCGCAAAGCACTCAAGCAGGCGTCCAAGACGCTTTATGAGGAAGGGTTCGAAGGCATCCTCAAGGTCATCAAACAACGGCCACCGACCATGAGTGGCTTGATATGGCTTAAAAGCCGGAACCAGATTTCCATCACTCGGCAAAAGAACCGGCAACGCCTCCGAGGTCCTGTTTATGGCTATCTGGACCGGTACGAGATCAAGGACCTGAAAGAGAACAAAACGCTGTGGTTCGCCGACTTCCGTTATTCCACTGACTGGGCGCCTGCCCATGCTTATCTGTCGGCGCGTTTGAAAACACCGGAACAAGTCAGCCTGGGCCGGGCCGCCGACTCGACCAAGGAGTTGACCCAGCGGCAACTGATCGATCTTTACCGCAGCGAAATCGCCGTGGACCAGGCCAAGGAGGTATTCTTTCCAAAACGACTGTCGTGACGGACAAAGCCAGGCGTCTGTCGACGCCCGGCACTCATGTCGGCCAGGCCTTCGCCAGACGCGCCAGCGCGGCATCGATCGTCGCAGGTGGGACCGCCGCGAACCCCAGCACCAGCCCCGCCCGTACCTGCGTCGGGGCAGTGGCAGGCAACCAGTAGCTGCTCAAGCCATTGACCTCGACGCCGGCTTCGGTGGCCCGGGCGATCAGCTCGCGCTCGCGCTCGATGTTGTCCACCGGCACCGTGACGTGCAATCCGGCGACGACCGTGGGCATGGCGCCGACGCCGTTCAACGACTTCGGCCAACCGGCCAACAGCGCATCACGCCGGGCCAGCGCAGCGCGGCGCATGCGCCGGATGTGCCGCTGGAAATGTCCGGCGGCCATGAACTCGGCCATCACCGCTTGGGTGCTGACTTCCGAATGGCGCACATCCACCGCGCGGCGGCGGGCGAACGCATTGACCAGGCCCGGCGGCAACACCAGGTAGCCCAGGCGCAAGGCCGGGAACGCCACTTTGCCGAACGTGCCGACGTACAGCACGCGCCCCTGGCGATCCAGCGCCGCCAAGGGTGCCAGCGGCGCACCGCTGTAGCGATATTCACCGTCATAGTCGTCCTCGACGATCCAACCATCGTTGCGTTCAGCCCAGGCCAGCAGCTCCAACCGCCGTGCGAGGCTCATGACCACCCCGGTCGGGTATTGATGGGACGGCGTGACGTAGGCCAACCGACAATGGCTCAACGTATCGAGCGCCGAGCAATCGAGGCCTTCGCTGTCGACCGGCACGCCTTTCACCTCGGCACCGGCCACGGCGAACGCATGCCCGGCCGCGCGGTAGCCCGGGTTTTCCACAGCCACGACGTCGCCGGGGTCCACCAACAGCTGTGCACAAAGGCTGATGCCCTGCTGCGCGCCGCTGGTGATCACAATTTGTTCAGCGGTACAGTGCAGGCCACGGGAGCTGCGCAGGTAGGCCGCGATCAGGCCGCGCAAGCGTGCGTCACCTTGCGCGTCGCCATAACACAGTTGCTGCAGATCCGGCTTGCGCCAGAAAGCCGCATTCAGCTTGGCCCAGACGTCGAATGGGAACAAATCGAACGCCGGAACGCCGACCCTGAACGCCTTGGGTGGGCCACTGGGCGGCTGGGGCAAATGGTGTTTTTCGACGCGGTTCAAGGCATCGCTGTGGATAACTTTACTGGATGGGCCCACAGGCAAATCGAGCCAATCTGTGGATAAGGCTGTGGGTAAGCCTGTTGAAAACCCTGTGGGTACTTTTGTGGATATGTTTTTCAGCGGCAGTGTCGTCGAAGACAGTTTCGCCACATAAGTCCCATCGCCCACGCGCCCTTCGATGAAGCCCTCGGCATAGAGCTGGTCGTAAGCCCGCACCACGCTGTTGCGGGAAATCGCCAAGGCCGCCGCCAGGTCACGGCTGGCGGGCAGACGCGTGCCACTGGCCAGGCGCCCGTCCAATACTCGCGCGCGTAACGCCTGATACAGCTGACGACTGAGCCCCTGACGGCGGTCCAGCTCGATTCCGGCGGGGTTGAACGACAGGGGTGGCACGGCGGTGTTCATGATGATCCTCGCAAATGGACCTATCGAATTGGTCATAAGTGGCTCTTACAACAGACCAATAGCCTGCCTAGGATGCTCCCATTCGCCAAGGAAAATCGTCATGTACAACCCAAAAGCCTTTGCCGTCGAAGACCTGCCCCAACTGCATGGCATGATGAATGATTGCCGTCTGGCCGTATTGATCACGCACGGTGAACACGGCTTGCAGGCCAGCCACTTGCCGCTGTTGCTGGACACCCAGCAAGGCCCCAATGGCAGCCTTTACGGGCACATGGCCCGGGCCAATCCACAATGGCGCGACCTGCAAGCCGGCGCCGAAGCCTTGGTGATCTTCGCCGGGGCCGATGCCTATGTGAGCCCGGGTTTCTACCCCAGCAAGGCCGAACACGGCAAAGTCGTGCCAACCTGGAACTACGTGGCGGTGCACGCCTACGGCACGGCCGAGGTGTTCAGCGACCCTCATCGTCTGCGCGACCTGGTCGGCGCCCTCACCGATCGCCACGAAAGCGGTCGCGCCCAGCCGTGGACAATCGATGACGCACCGGCCGAGTACATCGACAGCATGCTCAAGGCTATTGTCGGTTTCGCCCTGCCGATCCAGCGCCTGGAGGGCAAACGCAAACTCAGCCAGAACCGCAGCCCGGCGGATGTCGCCGGCGTGCGCAACGGCCTCGCCGCCAGCCCCGACCCGCAGGACCAGACGCTCGCGCGGCTGATGCCTGATCCATCGTCCAAGGAGTGAATATGAGCCAGACCGAAATCCGCCTCGTCAGCGCTGACGATCACGCCGCCTGGCTGCCGTTGTGGCAGGCCTACTTGCGTTTCTACAACACCGAATTGCCGGACGCGGTCAGCCAAAGCACCTGGAAACGTTTACTCGACGACCGCGAGCCAACCCACGGCGCCCTGGCCTGGAATGGCGACACGGCGGTGGGCCTGGTGCATTTCATCTACCATCGCTCGAACTGGAGCATCGAAAACTCCTGCTACCTGCAAGATTTGCTGGTGACGCAACAGAGCCGCGGCACCGGTATTGGCCGCCAGCTCATCGAGTTCGTCTACCGCACGGCCAAGGCCGATGGTTGCTGCAAGGTGCACTGGTTGACCCATGAAACCAACGCCACCGCGATCCAGCTCTACGAGCGCATCGCCGAGCGTCCAGGCTACATCCAATTTCGCAAAGCCCTTTAAGGAGCGCAGCATGTCGACTTCACTCGCCGATTGGAAAGGTGTCCCGGCGCCGTCTACGCAACTGATCGAAGGGCGTTTCATCCGCCTGGAAAAACTCGACCCGGCCCGCCATGCCGACGGCCTGTGGCAAGCCCTTGAAGGTCCCGGGGCCGACCCGAAGCTCTGGGATTACTTGCCTTACGGCCCGTTCAAGGACCGCGGCGCTTTCGATGCCTGGCTGGACAATCATGCGGCCAATACCGACCCGTACTTCTTCAGCGTGATCGACCGTGCCAGTGGCGACGTGCAGGGCATTCTCAGCCTGATGTCCATCGTCCCGGCCCAGGGTCGCATCGAGATCGGCCACGTGACCTTCGGCGCGCCGATGCAGCGTTCGCCGAAGAGCACCGAGGCGGTGTACTTGTTGGCCAAGGAGTCTTTCGCCCTGGGTTATCGCCGCCTGGAATGGAAGTGCAACAACGGCAACGCCCGCTCCAAATATGCCGCCGAACGGTTGGGGTTCACCTTTGAAGGTGTTTTCCGCCAGCACATGGTGGTCAAGGGGCAGAACCGCGACACCGCGTGGTACTCGATGCTCGACTCGGAATGGCCGGCGATTGGGGCGGGATTCGAGCGGTGGCTGAGTGAGGAGAACCAGCGCGAGGGTGGGCAGGTGCTGGGGTTGGTGGAGTGTCGGTCGTCGGTTGTGGGGGACTGAGGGTCCGCTATCGCGAGCAAGCTCGCTCCCACAAGGGATCTGCGGTGAACGCTGGATCTGTGGACACTGAAGCCCCCCCTGTGGGAGCTTGCTCGCGATGGCGGCGGCACAATCAACATCACCGCCCGACCATCACGAGCACCTCACCGTCACTCAGGTTTAGGCTTCACCTCACCAATCTTCTTGAGTGACTCTGGGGTCACGCCCCGCCTTGCGTACTGCCAGGCCCAGTCCGGAATGGCCAGGTGGCTTTCCACGTACACGGCAAAATCCAGGCGGCTATGGCCCAGGCGATCGGTCGGGAAATCGAAGTTGTACAGATACTGCTGGGCCCGCCGTTGGCCGATGGACAGCAGCCGCTGGATAATCTGGTTCGCGCGGAACTCTTCCGGTGCAAGGCTGCCTCTCAAGGCCAAGGCAAGATGCAACTCGGAATTCAGCGCCCGGGGTTCGGCCAGTGTCTTTCGGATGGTGGCGTCGCTGAAGTGCGGCCCGATCAGGTCGGCCCAGATCTGGCTGGCGTAATCCTTTCGGAGTTTCTGCAGAGAGCTCCACAGATTCGGGGTCTCGAACAACAGGGCAACCCTGGCGTTGGACGGCGGCTGTCCCGCAAAGCTGAACAGTTTTGCGACCGCGGGGATGTCGTTGTCCATGATGTTGCCCCACGCGCCCCCCAGGAACACCAGGAAATCCGCCAGTTCTTCCTGACGCGTGACGATGTTCTCCAGGTTCCGGTCGTCAAACAACTGCATCCAGTCGACATCGATGCTTTCGGTGCGCTGCAATTCGGTGTAGCGGGTGCTCGCATACTCCGCAAGAAGCTGGAAACGCCTATCGGACAAGGCCGGGTTACGTAGCCACCGGGCCACTTCGCCCACCCGCAACAAACCGCCCAGGTTATGCGCGATGATCGGCGACCTGAACAGAAAATTCGCCCGTCTCAGCAAGACGGGGAAACGCCCGAGAGCGGTCTTGAACAAGTTGACAGTCCTATCGGCCCTGTCCGTGTAAATGAAATGATCGAACAGCTCCGAAGTATCACTGACGTACTTGCCAGAATCGGCCACCAACAAACTCTTGGCATCATCCAGATCATCGCTATTGACCAGGTAGGCCCCATCGAGCAGGGCTTCAAGCTGGTCTTCGTCCAGATGACCGTGCAGCGCTTCGTCATACAGGATATAAGCCGAACTGTTATTGGGATGGTGATTGACCAGTTGCCTTGCGGTCACGCCGTACTCCAGCAGGATATGGGCCACGTCAGGAGTGATCAGGAGGAACTGGTCATCAAGCAGGGCCTGGATCAGTTCAGGCTCAACGGGCCGCTCCAGGATGTCCTGGAACAGTTGGTCCATGGATTGTCTTTCCTGCCCTGTGAAGGGAGCGTTGATGCTTGGCACCAATCTGGCCGGAGGCCGATCAGACAATATACGCCCGACTTGCTCGAGGATTTCTGGCGGCAACCTGGTTCCAGGGTGTGCAGTGATCGCCGTGCGCACCGAACTGTTCGCATACAAGTCCAGATAACGCAGGACCGGTTGAAACAGGCGAAGCGGATTGGGCGCGCCATAAACAATCCGAGTGAGATCGAGCATCGCCGCCTGCCCCATCAGGTTGACCAGCGAAGGCGCATTTTCAAAAAGCGCTTCCTGGATCCGGGTGGCTTGCGGCGGCAGGTAATGGCCTAGCTGCGGATGCTGATCGACATAATCGGCCACTTCGTTTCGCAAACCTTGCATCGAAAACGTTTCCTGCGCTTGCCCTTCATTCAAGCCACGCGTCATAGCATTGAAGAAACAATCGCCGTCGGCAGGAATCTCGACGATCTCTTCGCCCAGCACCACGCTGTAATGATTCTGCGCCGTTCGACGCAACACCACATCGGTGTCTGCTCGATCCGGATGGCCATCCATTGGAAAAATGGTTTCGTCCTGCCCAGGGCTATAGCGCACCGACCAGACACGCTCAGGCGTCAACTCATCGATGATCAACAGGCTACGGTTCTGTGGCCAACTCGCCAGACGCGTCATGATCGACGGGACCAGGTCCATGACCTGGGTGTTCCAGGTACCCGGGGTCCGAATCGAAGCGGCAACGGTAGAGAGCGCCATGGCCGGGATCTTGGGCTTGGATGGTCCGGGCTGAGGCGATGAGTCCGCCGGTCGTTTACCGCCTCCCCGACCAAATCCCACGGTGCGCCATTCTCCGTCCGACATTCGCGCCACCGTACTTCTCATGACGCCGCTGGAGCGGATGTTCAACCCTGTCAGCGGATCGACGAGCACGGCCTCGGTGGCGTTCAGCTTCGTCTGGTCGTGCACGCGGAACACCGTGCCATCGGGTTGGCGTACGTACACGGGGCGGGCTATCACGCGACCTGTCGCCACGTCGCTGACCGTCGCACGATAGAAGCCCCGGGCGTCCGCTGCCAGACCTTGTATCACCGAGGTATCCGCCACGGCATAACGGCCGTAGATCGCGCTATCCAACGGCAATCCGGTCAGCGCCTCCTCCGGACTCTGGCGTGCCGTCACCGCGCGGAAAAACGACTGGCTTCGCGTGGGCACCGCCACGCCTGCGGACAGGCGCCATCCGCCGTGGTTCGCTATGGTGTGCACCAGCGCCAGGGTTCTCAAGTTCAGCGGAATGGCCCCGGTCCTGAATATCAGCAAACCGGTCTTGATGGCGCTCTTGAGCATGTGGATACCGGGCGCCAGGAACAGCCCGGCCAGCTCCAGGACAATCTCGATCACCATCTGTCCGAACCGGCCATAGGTTTGATGGCGAACATCCCGGTTGCTGTTGGAGCGGTGATCGGCATGGGCGCTGTGAAAGTACACGTGCGCTCGATGCAGCGCCTCGAACAGGTCGTCGGTGATCAACGCGCCGCGAATCAACGGACGACCACCCTGCTGCCCCAGTGTCCGCTTGATTTCCGCCGGGTTGCTGGTGGAAATGCGTGCCCGGAAATATTCTTGCCAGTCCTCACGGGGCAACAGCTGCGCAATGCCATCGCTCAGATCGGCAAACTCATGGAAGTCTTCCCCCTCGGGCGCATCCGGGAAATAAACGCCAACGGTGCCCTTGATATCCGGCCCCGCCTGATCGGAAAAGATCAGCGCGCCATCGATGCTGGTCGCATTGCTCTGCCTGGCCTGCTGCCCGCCCGCCGCCATGCTGCCACCCAGCAAAAGACCGTAGACATGAACCGCGCGCCCCATGACCGGCGCGCGGTGCCTGGCTGATGGCGAGCGCAGGACGGCGTCGAGCCAGAGGGCGAGCTTCTTTGCCGGTTTCGGAGGATTGAAAGCCTTATCGATCAGGCTGGCCTTGAACACCTCGTCGCCCTTGAGCGAGGCCTCGTAGCCTTTGAATTTCAAATTGGCGAGGTACGCGGTCTGCCAAGTCTTTTTATAGTCCGGTTTATTCATCTCCTCCTTGAGCATGGCTTGATAACTGCCACCGGCATCGATGCTCGTCACCATCCGCGCGAGTTCGCGCCCGGTCAACGTGATGAAATAGCCGTTGGCCGGATTCCGGATGCGTTGGCCGTCCCCATCGACCAGGTAAACGCTCAACACTTCGCGCATGCCGTTCGGGTATTGAGCCGGGCGCAGGTTGTCGAGCAACAGTTGGGTCAGGCTGGTGCTGCGCGACTGCCTTGGATTGGCGCGTTGGCCATAGAAAAACGTGACCAGGCTCTGGTCAGGGTCGGGATCGATGCCGGGGTGCACGGTTTTTTTCAGGTACTCCTTGACCTTCTGGCGGGTGAACTGCAACAAGGTCTGGATATCGCTACTGCCCAACTGATAGGCCGCCTCCAAGACCTGGGTTTCCAGGCTGCGATAGGTCGATTTCTCCGTACGCGTGGCGGTCTTGTAGAAATCGCCACGGCTGTTTTCAACCAGGATTTCCTGACGGACCGCCAGCGGCCCGGCCAGCGACAACATGGGCAAGTCCAGCGCATCCTCAACGTTCAGGGCAAAAGCGGTCAAAGCGACCGTCTCGTTTCCCGGAGCATTCAAATACCTTTCCAGGGCGGTGCTTTGAATCTGCAACAGGTCATCTGCCGCCACTTCAAACACAGACCCGGACAATTCAGAGGCAATATCCCGGATCGCACGTTTCTGCCCTTCGTAGATGGGGCTCACTTTATTGATCAGGTCTTGGACAGAACTGAATCGCCGTATTCCGCCTTCCAGGGAGTACAGGAACAGATAGGGTTGATCGGTCCGTTTGATCACCATCGCCGCCGGCCATTTTTTCGGCGCTGCAGTGCCCATATCGAGCATGACGGCGTACACATGGGGAATCGGGGCCCGCAGCAAGCGGTTTCTGTCGGCCATGGAAGGATGGGTGGTGATGAGGTCCAACAGGCGATCTTCCTCAGCCTGCCGGGTTCGTGCGTCCGGGCTCGATTGGGTGCCTGGATCGCGATCGATTTTGTACAGGTCGAAGAGATGCAAGAAACGTCGTGAAAGCAGATGAGCGAGTGCCGCGTGCGTGGTGGACGCCGGGGTTGGCGTATCGAGAACGTCTGCGCCGCTGCTGTTACGGAAGCGCGTGAGATCGTCGCGCCATTGCTGTTTCAATTCTTCATTGCCGGTGGGCTGGGCGATATAGAACACGGCCTCCAGGGTCGCCGCCGTTTTCGTGTCCAATGGGCTGGCGAAGACGCTGTCGGCCTCTTCCACCGAGTCTGGGCGGCTGAAGAACCCTACGCCGCCGACCGTATAAGTGGGCGGTGTATCCGACACCAGGCAGTCCAGCATCACGTCGGAAAAACGCTGCGACGAGGTCAATGAACGGCTGCCCGTCGCGTCAACAGTAAAGTGGTTCACGTACCAATGATCCGGGTCGATGTCTTGAAGCAGCGATCCACGGAATTTTTTCTGCGGGATCTTCGCCTTGATCCGGCTGGCCAGCAGATTCTTGAGCACCGAGTCGAACGTTGGAAGAGCGGCAAACAAGCGCGCCAGTTTCACCTGATTGGTGTCCAGCAACGCCAATTGCCTGGCCTGTTCCTTTTCACGGGCACCGAGCAGATTGCCCTGGGCATCCACCTCAGTCATGACGGGCTGGCCGATGCCCTGGTAGCCGGGTGCAATGCCGGCGCGCAATTGCTGCAGGACGTCTGGCGCAAGAGCCTTGCCGTTGGCCCGCAGTGCCGAGAAGTCCAGGGACATGTGACTGATGTGGGGATAAATCCAGCCCTCGCGGGGGGAGTGACCAGAGGAAGATCCGCGGCTTTGATGAGCGATCAGAAAGCCTTGGGTCACGGCGTCACGCAAAGGCACCGAGGTGCTCTGGGTGACGGCGGCCGAGTCGATAGTCTCGACTTCTTGATACGTGACGTTGACCTGTGTATCGCCGGTCAGGCCCCATTGACCTAGCCATTGATCGGCGAATACATGCGGTTGAAAGCGAACCCCGTTGGCCAACAGGCTGATGGGTTTCAAGCGCGCGGCAGGAAGAGGCGACGGCGCGCTAGGTTCATGTTCGGAGAAGACAGGCATTGAAGTGTCCCGGTTGTGATGAGGACTGGGACCCTATCGCGCCGTTCGACCGGAAATGACATACATATGTATAGGAGTGGCTGGCGGGCTCGGAGAAAAGCGTAAGGCGGGATGTCCTCGCCACAAAGGCAGTCCAGTGCGTCTCAATGGATGCAGGCGGCAGCTTCTACTTTTGTGGCGAGGGGATTCATCCCCGCTGGGCTGCGCAGCAGCCCCAAAGACGCTGAATGCAATCAACCTGACACACCTCAGCGGCAGGTTTCAGGGCTGCTGCGCAGCCCAACGGGGATGAATCCCCTCGCCACAGGGGTACCGTGTCCCCGGCCCAAACAGGTGATTCCATCGGTTCAGGGTAGCTGTTGCGCCAACACCGCAATATGCTCCGGCCCGATCCCGCAGCAGCCGCCCAAATGGCTCGCCCCGCGCTTCTGCCAGTCAGCCGCCCACTGCAGGTACCCCGGTGGATCGAGGTCTTCGCGCAACGGATCCAGCCCGTCGTTGGCCGTCGCTTCCTTCGGTTGCGGCGGGAAGGCGTTGGCGTACGCACCGATGTGGATCTTCACGCCCAGGCGCTCGAAGGTGTCTCGCGCCGCATCAATGGCCGCGCCGATCACTTCCGGCTGGCTGCAGTTGAACAGCAGGGTCTCGACGCCCAGCTCGGCCGCGACCGCCGCCGCGTCCGCCACCGGTTCGCCGGAGCGCAGGCGCGGCACTTCGTCGGTGTCTTCATCTTTCAGCGTGAACGAGAGCCAGAACGGCTTGCCGTCCTGCGGCAGCCCGGCGTGAATCGCCCGCGCTTCGACGGTAGAGCTTTGGGTCTCGGCCAGCCACAAGTCGACATGAGGCGCCAGGCCGGTCACCAGGGGGGCCAACAGTTCACTGGCGCGGGAAGCATCGAAAAGATCGGGGCGATAGGAACCGAACAACGGCGGCAGCGACCCGGCCACCCGTACCGTCTTGCCCGAAGCCTGCACCGCCCGCCGCGCCAGCTCTCCAGCCAGGGCGGCCAGCGCCTGGCCTTCCGCGGCGAAACGCGCCTCGCCAATATGGAACGGCACCACGGCATAACTGTTGCTGGTGATCACGCTGGCGCCGCTGGCGATGTAAGCCGCGTGCACCGCCTCTACCGCCTGGGGCGCTTCGCTCAAGGCCAGGGCCGACCACTCGGGTTGCCGGAACGGTGCGCCACGGCGTTGCAGTTCGCGGCCCATGCCGCCATCGAGAATGACTGTCGTTGCTGCGCCCATATGCGATTCACTCATAAGCTTATGAAAAATACTCACTACCGGAGTTGTTCTTATAACTATTTAATACGCACCATTCAGTTCACTACAACTTATTTTTCTACCCCAGGGATCTCACGTGAAATTACAACCATTGCTGGCCCTGGGCCTGACTCTACTGGCCGCCTCGTCGCAGGCGTTCGCCGGCGCCACGCTGGATCGCATCGAACAGAAAAAAGAACTGGTCGGCGTGTTGATGGAAAGCTATCCGCCCTTCTCGTTCCTCAACGATCAGAACCAGCTCGACGGTTTCGACGTCGACGTGGCCAAGGCCGTGGCGCAGAAACTGGGCGTGAAGCTGCGCCTGGAAACCCCTTCCTGGGACGTCATCGCGGCCGGGCACTGGAGCGGGCGCTATGACATCTGCATCTGCTCCATGACCCCGAGCAAGGCCCGCGCCGAAGTCTTCGATTTCCCGGTGCAGTACTACGCCTCCCCAGCCGTCATCGTGGTCAACGCCAAGGATGACCGTATCCACGGCGCCAAGGACTTGAGCGGCAAGAAAGTCGGCCTCACCAGCGCCTCCAGCTATGAAAGTTACCTGAACAAGAACCTGGTGATCGAAGGCGCCGAGGATACCCAACTGAGCTATCCCTTCGAGGACGTGCAGGTCGCCCCGTACGATACCGATAACGTGGCGTTCCAAGACCTCGGCCTGGGCGCCGGGGTGCGCCTGGACGCGGTGTTGACCAACCTGGTGACCGCACAGCCGCGCCTGACCGAAGACAAGCGCTTCAAGCTGGCCGGCGAACCGCTCTATTCCGAACCGAACTCGGTGGCCATCGAAAAAGGCGATGCCCAGTGGGACAACAAGGTGCGTGAAGTCTTCGCCCAGTTGAAACAAGACGGCACCTTGAGCAAACTCTCGCAAAAATGGATCGGCGCCGACATCACCCAATGACTTCTTTTCCACCCCCTCAGCCACCGCCAACGGTGGCTGAGTCTCGCCTGCAAAAAATCTTCGGTTTTCGCACCCGGTTGTACCTGACCTGGGCGACGATGCTGGTGCTGTTCGCGAGTTTCTTCCTGAGCTTCGACCTGAAGTTCTCCATCATCCTCGACAAACTGCCGAACCTGCTGGGCGTGCACCTGGCGCCCAATGGCTTTTTGCAGGGCGCGGTGCTGACGTTGTTCCTGTGCCTGTGCTCGATCGTCGCGTCGTCACTGCTGGGCTTCATCACCGCCCTGGCGCGGCTGTCCAGCAGCGCGGTGGCGTTCGGCATTGCCAGTTTCTATGCGTCATTCTTTCGCGGCACGCCGCTGCTGATCCAGATCCTGCTGATCTACCTGGGCCTGCCCCAACTGGGCGTGGTCCCGGGCGCCATCGCCGCCGGGATCATCGCGCTGTCGCTGAACTATGGCGCCTACCTGAGCGAAATTTTCCGCGCCGGCATCCTCGGCGTCCCCCACGGCCAACGCGAAGCCTCCCTCGCCCTGGGCCTGAGCGAAACCGTGATCTTCTGGCGCGTCACCCTGCCCCAGGCCATGCGCACCATCATCCCGCCGACCACCAACCAGTTCATCTCGATGCTCAAGGATTCCTCCCTGATCTCGGTGATGGGGGTTTGGGAAGTGATGTTCCTGGCGCAGTCCTATGGTCGTTCCAGCTATCGCTATATCGAGATGCTGACGACGGCGGCGATCATTTATTGGTTGATGTCCATTGCGTTGGAGCTGATCCAGGCGCGGATGGAGCGGCATTATGGGAAGGCGTATCTCAAGCGCAGCTGAGAAACCACGGCTGGTCAAATCGACATTTCCGAGGATGCTGTAGGGCAAAGCTCTCTGTCATGGAAGCCAGCACGACGATACGCTGCCCCCCCGACCCGCAGCCTACAGATTCGATCTGTCGTGTCTTGCCGACGGCCAGGAGATGGCTGGCATCGCCCTCCCGGCTGAATTTTTAAAGTGCGGACTCCTTTAATGAGAGGCCGCATTCGATGTCTATCCAACACCTATACCCACCCCAACGCCTGGCCCTGACAATCGCCCTGGTGCTCGGTTGCGCCGACGTTTCGATGGCAGGGCAACCTGCTGATCCGCCCGTCGTCCCCAAGACAACAGCCGACTTGCAAGCTCAACTCAAAACGTTCGCCGAAGCAGTGGATACCACATCGCCCAAAGTCACCAAGCCCCACAAAGGCGTAGAGAAACTGGATGACACCAACGATCTGGCCCTCGTCGGCGGACGCGGGAAGTTCAACGGCGCTGTTGATGGTGGCGGAGGAACCAACATGCTGCGATTGGAAGCCAGCAAAGGTGGAAAATTGGAAGGAGCCCATAACTTTGAGGCTTTGCATGTTGCAAAAGGCGAATGGGAACACACCGGGAATTTCACTGGCTGGGGAGTGATCGAGCCGGAAACCACGTTGATCAACACCGGCCATATCGACGGACAAATCGGGGTTCTCGGTACATTCGATAACAAGGGCGTTGTCGCCAACAACGTGATCGTCGAGCAAGACGCAGGCATGAGCAACTCAGGTGCCGTGAATGGCGCAGTCCATGTACTTGAGAAGGCCAGCTTCAGCGGCAACGGATCTGTAGGGTTCCTGAGCGTGGCAGGCCAGCTGAAGGTCGGTCCTGAAGTCGGTGCACCCTCGATCAGCGGAAACCTTGAACTGTTTAAAGGCGCTGAATTGATCTACGGCATCGATGCTGCGGGCGCCAGCGCCACGGTCAATGTCGCAGGCACTGCGACGCTGAACGATGCGACCCTGAGAATCGACGCCGTACAGGTTGAGGACATGGGCACAAGCGAGCACACCGTGATCCGTGCGAAGCAGATCGAGGGGGCGTTCGGCACGATCATCAACAATCTCCCCTTCATGACCGCGACCCCGCACTACAGCGGGACGGAGGTTGGCCTGACGTATGCGCGCAATGGCGTTCCACTCAACGCTGCAGCAAAGAACGAAAATGCAGAAAGACTCGCCGGCAGTATCAAAGAACCACAAACGGCCACGCCACTGCCGCCCAAGCCTGTCGACAATGGAGCGGCTGCTGAGGCACCTACAACCCAAGCAAAAGTCGATGATCCGGCACAACGTCCCCGCCAAGCGTCGCCAGTCGTCAGCATTGAACCGAAACCCACCAGCCTGCCGCACAACATCCCCGTCGCGAAACCCAACGCCGCCATCAACGCCCTGCTCGGCAGCAACCTGGTCACCGCCGCCGATGGCCTCGACCAGTTGAGCGGCTACGACACCGCCGACCTGGGCAACGCTACCCTGAGCAGTGTCACGCCCATCAGCACCGGCATGCTCGCGGCCATGGGCCAGAACACTCCGCAGGGCGCCCATGGCAATGGGCAGGTCTGGGTCCAGGCCATCGGCAACAGTGGCCGCGTCGGCAGGCATCTGGACGATTACGCGCTAAAGCACTCGACAACAGGTTTGCTGTTGGGAACCGACTGGGCGATCAACCCGACTTGGCGCCTGGGGATCATCGGCGCCAAGAGCGAGACGCGGCTGGACGGTCATCGATTCGAGGGCCGGCTCGACAGTTGGCATGTCGGCGCCTATGCCCTGCGTCAGGATGGGCCGCTGGCGCTACGCCTGGGCGCGGTGTATGGCGATCACGACGGCAGCACCAAGCGCCACGTGGCTTTCAACGGTTTCAGCGATCGACTCAAAGGTCGTTACGACGCCAACACGCAGCAGGTCTTCGGGCAAGTCGGCTACAACCTGGACATTGGGCATTTCGATATCGAGCCCTACGTCCAAGTGGGCTACCAGCGCTACCAACGCGATCACTTCACGGAGAAAGGTGGCGACGCCGCGTTGCGGTACAACAGCCAGGCACAGGAAAACTACACCAGCGAGCTGGGCCTGCACCTCGCCCGCCCCTTCGTTCTGGACCAGGGAGCGCGGTTGACGCCACGCCTGAATGTCGGCTGGAAACACCTCTATGGCGACGTCCGAGGCAGCTCCCGTCAACGTCTGGTCGACGGCGGCATGACCTATACCGTCGAGGGCATCGAGCTGGACCGGGACAGCTTGCTGCTGGAAGCCGGACTGGACCTGGCCGTTTCGCCACGACACACATTGGGGGTGAGCTACAAAGGTGAAACCGGCCAGGACAACCGCAACGGTGCGCTGATGGGGCAGTGGCGGATGATGTTCTGACAGGCAAAAAAAAGGGGAGCACATGCCCCCCCGAGGTTAAAACGGTGTATCGAGACTGTTAAATCAGCCTTCGATCTCGATCAGGATCTCGCCCGGATTGACCCGGTCGCCCTTGACCACATGAATCGCGGTGACCTTGCCGGCGATGGCCGCCTGCACTTCGGTTTCCATCTTCATGGCTTCGGTGATCAGGACGGCCTGACCGGCCTTCACCACATCGCCCTCCTTGACCAGCACATCGACGATGTTGCCGGGCATGGTGGTGCTGACGTGGCCCGGCGCAGTGGCTTGCTTGCGCTTGCTGCTGCCGCCGCCGACAAATTCATTGAGCGGTTCGAACACGACCTCTTCGGGCATGCCATCGATGGACAGGTAGAAGTGACGCTTGCCTTCGGCCTTGACGCCCACCCCGGTGATGTCGACGCGGTAGGTTTCGCCGTGAACGTCGATGACGAACTCGGTCGGCACGCCTTCACCGCCCACCGAGCTCACGCTACCCGCCTCAGGGATCGGCAAGAGCACTTCCGGAGTCAAGGTGCCGGCTTCGCGCTCTTCCAGGAACTTGCGACCGATGTCCGGGAACATGGCGTAGGTCAGTACGTCCTCCTCGGACTTGGCCAGCGCACCGATTTCACCACGCAGCTTGGTCATTTCCGGCTTGAGCAAATCGGCCGGACGCACATCGATCACGTCTTCGCTGCCGATGGCCTGGCGACGCAATTTCTCGTTCACCGAACCTGGCGCCTTGCCGTAGCCGCCCTGCAGATAGAGCTTCACTTCGTTGGTGATGGTCTTGTAGCGCTCACCGGCCAACACGTTGAAAAACGCCTGGGTACCGACGATCTGCGAGGTCGGGGTCACCAGCGGCGGGAAGCCGAGGTCTTCGCGCACCCGCGGGATTTCCGCCAGCACTTCATTCATCCGGTTCAGCGCGCCCTGCTCTTTCAACTGGTTGGCGAGGTTGGAGATCATCCCGCCCGGTACCTGGTTGACCTGGACGCGGGTGTCCACCGCGGTGAACTCGCTTTCGAACTGGTGGTATTTCTTGCGCACCGCGTAGAAGTACAGGCCGATTTCCTGCAACAGTTCCAGGTCCAGGCCGGTGTCGAACTCACTGCCTTTAAGGGCCGCAACCATCGACTCGGTACCGGGATGGCTGGTGCCCCAGGCGAAACTGGAGATCGCGGTGTCGATGTGATCGGCACCGTTTTCGATCGCCTTGAGCTGGCACATCGCAGCCAGGCCGGCGGTGTCGTGGGAGTGGATAAAGACTGGCAGCGACTGCTCGCTCTTCAGCGCCTTGACCAGCTCGCCAGTGGCATAGGGGGTCAGCAGGCCGGCCATGTCCTTGATCGCCACCGAGTCGCAACCCATGGCTTCCATTTGTTTGGCCTGGGCCACGAACGCATCGATGGTGTGCACCGGGCTGGTGGTGTAGGCGATGGTGCCCTGGGCATGCTTGCCGGCGGCCTTCACCGCTTCGATGGCGACCTTGAGGTTACGCACGTCGTTCATCGCATCGAAAATACGGAACACGTCGATGCCGTTGACCGCCGCTTTTGCCACGAACGCCCTGACCACGTCATCGCTGTAGTGGCGATAGCCCAGCAGGTTCTGGCCACGCAGCAGCATTTGCAGACGGGTGTTGGGCAGCGCCGCGCGCAGTTGGCGCAGGCGTTCCCACGGGTCTTCCTTCAGGAAGCGTACGCAGGCATCGAATGTCGCGCCGCCCCAGACTTCCAGCGACCAATAGCCGACTTTGTCGAGCTTGTCGCAGATCGGCAGCATGTCTTCGGTGCGCATGCGGGTGGCAAGCAGCGATTGGTGGGCGTCGCGCAGGATTGTGTCGGTAACAAAGATCTTCTTGGACATGGTCATACTTTCCTTACAGGCCTGCGTGGGCGGCAATGGCGGCGGCGATGGCCAGGGCCAGCTCTTCGGGTTTGCGCTTGATCGAGTAGTTGGTCAGTTCCGGATGGCTTTCCACGAAGCTGGTATTGAACTGGCCGCTGCGGAATTCCGGATTGCGCAGGATCTCCTGGTAATACGCTGCGGTCGTCTTGACCCCCTGCAGGCGCATGTCATCCAGGGCTCGCAGGCCACGGTCCATCGCCTCTTCCCAAGTCAACGCCCAGACCACCAGTTTCAGGCACATCGAATCGTAGAACGGCGGAATGGTGTAGCCGGTGTAGATCGCCGTGTCGGTGCGCACACCCGGGCCGCCAGGGGCGTAGTAGCGGGTGATCTTGCCGAAGCTGGGCAGGAAGTTGTTTTTCGGGTCTTCGGCGTTGATACGGAACTGCAACGCAAAACCCCGGTGCACGATGTCTTCCTGCTTGACCGACAGTGGCAGCCCGGACGCGATACGGATCTGTTCGCGAACGATGTCGATACCGGTGATTTCTTCGGTGATGGTGTGTTCCACCTGCACCCGAGTGTTCATCTCCATGAAGTACACCTCGCCTTCGGCGAGCAGGAACTCCACGGTGCCGGCATTCTCGTAGCCCACGGCCTTGGCCGCGCGCACCGACAGGTCGCCGATGTAGGCGCGTTGCTCGGGCGTCAGTTGCGGGCTGGGCGCGATCTCGATCAGTTTCTGGTTGCGGCGCTGGATCGAGCAGTCACGTTCGAACAGGTGCACCACGTTGCCGAAACTGTCCCCCAGGATCTGCGCTTCGATATGCTTGGGATTGACGATGCATTTTTCCAGGAACACTTCCGCCGAACCAAACGCCTTGGTGGCTTCGGAAATGACCCGCGGGAAGGCCTGTTCGAGTTCTTCGCGGCTGTTGCAGCGACGGATACCACGACCGCCGCCGCCGGACGTGGCCTTGAGCATCACCGGGTAACCGATCCGATCACCTTCGGTCAGCGCTTCTTCAATGCCCGATACGTTGCCTTCGGTGCCGGGCGTGACCGGTACACCGGCCTTGATCATGCTGCGGCGCGCTTCGGTCTTGTCGCCCATGCGGCGAATCACTTCCGCCGACGGACCAATGAATTTGATGCCGCGTTCAGCGCAGATGTCTGCCAGTTCGGCGTTTTCCGAGAGAAAACCGTAGCCGGGGTGCAAGGCATCACAGCCGGTTTCCACTGCCAGGTTCACCAGTTTGCGCGGGTTCAGATAGCCGGCCAGCGGATCGGCGCCAATGCTGTGGGCCTCGTCCGCACGCTTGACATGCAACGCATGGCGGTCCGCGTCGGAGTAGACCGCGACCGAGCGAATGCCCATCTCGGCGCAGGCGCGCACGATTCGAACGGCAATTTCACCACGGTTGGCGATCAGGATCTTTGTTATCAATTGGAGGTTCCCTTGAGCCGGTGATACCACGGCCTGGGGTCCAGGCCGACGCGTGACCAGATGTAACAATTGGTCGCAGCACCACACTAGTCCTGGCTGTTGATTAACAAAAATGAATATTTATTGGGTCATGCATAAGCAAAGACTTATAGTTGTGCTAATCGTCCCGGTCGAGAGTGCTTAGAAAATGCGTAAGTCATTGATGCGTATGACATTGCGTCAATTGCAGATTTTCAACGAGGTGTGCGACCTGAGGTCCTACAGCCGTGCAGCTGATGAAATGTCTCTCACACAACCGGCCGTTAGCCTACAGATTCGATCCCTTGAAGAGCTGATTGGCCAGCCACTGTTTGAGTATGTAGGCAAAAAACTCTACATGACCGAGGCCGCCGAAGCACTGCAACGCGCCAGCCGGGACATCTTCGGGCGCCTGGAAAACCTCGATATGCAGCTCTCGGACATGCAGGGCTCACTGCAAGGCCAATTGAAGCTGGCGGTGGAGTCCAGTGCCAAGTACTTCGTCCCGCACCTGTTCGCCGCGTTCAAGCGCCAGCATCCGGAGGTCAACCTGAACCTCACGGTGGTCAATCGCGGCCAGGTCATCCGTCGGCTCTCGGACAACCGTGACGACTTGGTGATCATGTCCATGGTGCCTCAGGACATGGGGTTGGAATTCCTACCGTTCCTCAACAATCCGATCGTGGCCGTAGCACCGCCGGATCATCCGCTGTGCCACATGGGCCCGCTGCGCTTGCAGGACCTGGAGCCCTATACGCTGCTGTTGCGCGAACCGGGGTCCGGCACGCGACTGGCCTGCGAGGAGTACTTCAAGGAGAAACGGGTGCATTTCACCCAGACACTGGAAGTGGCCTCGGCGGAGGCCCAGCGCGAGTGCGTGGTGGCCGGGCTGGGCGTGGCACTGTTGACGCGCCACGCCGTGAGCCGGGAATTGTCGTCCGGCGCACTCATCGAGCTGCCGGTGGAGGAGTTGCCGCTGTATCGCAGTTGGTGCCTGGTGCAGGCCCGGGCCAAACGCCTGTCACCGGTGGCTCACGCCTTCCTGGCATTCGTTCGCGGTGAGCGCGCTCAGATCATCGGCCTGGTTGAGCGTTTCGACGGGAAGCCGCCGGCGTTGCCTGCCAGTAATTGAACTCTGCCGCGTCAGGAAATTCGCTGATTTCGGCCAGGAGCTGGCGCTGTTCATAGCGGTCTTCGATGGCACGACGGAACGCCATGCGGCGCTGGTCTTCCTGCTGACGACGGGTTTTGACGGCGCTGCGTTCTTCGTAGGACTGGGTCATGTCGAGACTCCCAAGACGTATACGGGAGCTTTACGATGACGGCGCGGGATGACGGTTTGGCGGCGCGTGCGTTACAGAACGATGAATTCGGGCGATGGGATCTTTTGGAGGGTAAGCCTGTGGCGAGGGGATTTATCCCCGTTGGGCTGAAGCAGTCCTCCCGAGAAGCCCCCACTTCAAATAGATACCCCTGAGGACAGCTTGGGACTGCTGCGCAGTCCAACGGGGATAAATCCCCTCGCCACAAGAGCGCTTGCCCTACTGACTTGGGATTTAGTCATCCAACGCCTTCACCGACTTGGGCGACAGCCGCAAGCTGCGCAGGCTGCGCTTCACACTCTTGAGATGGTTGACCAGGCTTGGACCACGAGCCATGGCGACGCCCATCGCCAATACGTCAATCACCACCAGGTGGGCAATGCGCGAGGTCAGCGGCGTGTAGATCTCGGTGTCTTCATGCACGTCGATGGCCAGGTTCACCGTGGACAGTTCCGCCAATGGCGTCTGGCTCGGGCACAAGGTGATCAGTGAAGCGCCGCTTTCGCGCACCAGGTTCGCGGTGATCAGCAAGTCCTTGGAACGCCCCGACTGGGAAATGCAAATCGCCACATCGGTGGGTTTCAAGGTCACCGCTGACATGGCCTGCATGTGCGGGTCGGAATAGGCTGCAGCCGTCAGTAGCAACCGGAAGAACTTGTGCTGGGCATCGGCTGCTACCGCGCCCGACGCGCCGAAGCCATAAAACTCGACACGCTGGGCCTGGGACATGGCCGTGACGGCTTTTTGCAACGCCACCGGGTCGAGCTTCTCGCGAACCTCCATCAGCGTATGCAGGGTCGTGTCGAAGATTTTCAGGCTGTAGTCCGCCACTGAATCGTCTTCGTGGATCGCAAACTGACCGAAGCTCGCACCGGCGGCGAGGCTTTGCGCCAGCTTGAGTTTCAGGTCCTGGAAACCCGAGCAACCGATGGCCCGGCAGAAACGCACGATGGTCGGTTCGCTGATGCCGACGCTGTGGGCAAGATCGGCCATGGAGCTATGCATCACGGCCGCCGGATCAAGCAGTACGTGATCGGCGACTTTCAGCTCCGACTTGCGCAGCAAATGGCGTGACTGGGCGATGTGTTGCAACAGGTTCAAGGGGCTGGACTCTTGTTATGGGCAGGTGCTGGGATGTAGCAAGCTTGTAGTTATACTACAAGAATTGGCTTTTTGCCTGCCCCAATACGTAACCGGGTTAGCCTGCTACCCCTTGTTTTCGCGGAGAACGAGCCATGTAGCCACCCAGGAAGGCTCTGATGCGCGAGAAACCTCACTCATCCCTGAACCAGAGGCCTCCGAAAGTGGCTGACTGGTTAGGGAAACGCTGGAAAGACTTCCAAATTGGGTGAAGCACTTGTCTCACACGCACCGAACGGTTGAATTGCGATGAACCAGAGGGTGGTGCGCAAACGGCAATTGAGCCCAGTCGAGGCGCGTCTCACTTGCTCGACCAACTTAAAATGCTGCCCGCCGCCTATCAATCACACAAAACCCACCTCCCAAATAATATTATTTCCGCTGATTTTTTCCGTTTATCAAACGCATTAAACCCACCTGCCTCGTTCACAAAACAGCTGCGTTTACTTAAACCTCAGATTCTGTTACACAAACTCACCCTCGCATTGATAGTGCTTTTCATTTTGTCTTGCTAGCATAAAAATTCCTTACCTTACTCAAAAATTTAATAAACACCAAACAGAAGACTGATAATGGAATACAAACACATATACCTTGCAGGGCTTTTTTTTCTCAACACTCAAGCTTTTGCTGTGTCTCAAGAATTTTGCCCGGAAGCACAAAATATTCATCTTACAGGCGCATACTATTCGGCCGAAGGTGGATGGTTAGGCCAAGCACAAACAGGTGACAATAGTCCATTGCAGCGCTTTGTCGGCGGTATCTACCAGCCCAAGGATGGCTCTTCCAGCCCAACGGGTGGACATATAGCGAGGTGTACCTACACGACCCAAAACGGCAACGAGGTCAATCTACTATACCCACTGAACGCACAGGGAAAAACTGCAGTGGTAAAGCTTGAAAAACTGGAAAACTGGAAAACCGCAGAAGGTTATTTCGGAACAACTATCTATGAGTGCACAACCCAAGCGAAAGGAGCCTGTGCGTTCTCCCGACTCGAAGAATAAACCGCTAACCAAGGGGCTTACCTGCGGTGAGATGCAACTGCCTTGCACCTCACCGCAGGTACACGTTTAAAATTACTGGGAGCTCTTTCACAAGTCTAATTCGGGCGAAACCAACTTATTAGCAGCAGAGAACCACGGACCATTTAGTTCCGCTCAAGCAACAATATTCAAACAGTAGAAACAAGCCCCCTCCTGACAACCAACTTTCGCTTACAATATCAACCACAACAACCCTCACCACTCTCAGTCAAATCCGATATATTGGCCTCGCAGGACGCAATCAACTTAACGTACAGGAGTTACCCACTATGAGCATTACTACTAAAGATTGGACCGCACAAATTGACCGTATGCCCGGCGCCGCTTCGTTCCGCGTCTATGGATCGGTAGAGGTATCGAACAGTGGCATCACACCAAAGTTGGTACTGAGTGAAACACAAGACAAATCCTTCGATCTACGCCTGGATTTGCAACTGGAACAAAGTGATGAAGTTGCACTGCAAGTTATCACGCACAAACAGGTCGAATACAAAGTGCTTGGCGACTCGAACGTAACCGGAGTCAGCATCTTCTTCAACAATCAACTCGTTCATCACATTGATGAAGTCATGATTACCCATTAATACCTCATCATGTTCCCGTCGGAGCGACACCGTGCGTGCCACTCCGACGGGACGTTTCACTCCTGGCGTTGCTCCCGCAGCAGTTGGGCCAGGCCCTCGGCCTCGACCGGCCGGCTGATGAGATAGCCCTGGACCTCGTCGCATCGCTCGGCTTCCAGGAACTCAAGCTGCCCCTGCCGCTCCACGCCTTCAGCCACAACCTTGAGCGACAAGCCATGAGCCATTGCAATGATTGCCCGGGTAATTGCCGCATCCACGCTGCCCTCACCCAGCCCGCGAATGAACGCCTGGTCGATCTTCACGTAATCCACCGGGATGCGCTTGAGATAACTCAGGGATGAGTAGCCAGTGCCGAAATCGTCGATCGCCAGCTTGACCCCAAGGTCACGCAATTGCTGGAACGTAGCGATGATGTGTTCAACGCTGTCGAGCAACTGGCTCTCGGTCAGCTCCAGTTCCAAGTATTGAGGGGCCAGACCGGTTTCCTCCAGTACCTGTCGCACCAGGCTGACCAGCTTGCCCTGGCGCAATTGATGCACCGACAGATTGACCGACACCCTGATCGGCGCGAGCCCCTGGCGCTGCCATTCGCATGCCTGCCAACAAGCCTGGCGCAATACGAATTCGCCGATCGGCCCGATCAACCCGGTCTCTTCGGCCAGGCCAATGAAATCCCCCGGCGGTACCCGACCCATGGCCGGATGATCCCAACGCACCAACGCCTCGGCGGCGTTCAGGCGTCCGGTCGCCAGGCACAGTTTTGGCTGATAAAAAACCTTCAGTTGCTGCTCTTCCAAGGCCTTGCGCAGCTGATTCTCCAGTTGCAGGCGCTCCAGCGTGCTGGCCTGGAGGCTGTCGGTGTAGAACTGGAAATTGTTGCCGCCCAAATGCTTGGCATGTTGCATGGCCATGTTCGCCTGGCTGACCAGCATGGCAACTTCTCGCGTGTTGTCGGGCAACAGGCTGATGCCGATCGAGGCACTGAGCACCAGTTCATGGCCCTCTATGGTCAGTGGCACACGCAGCTTGGCGGCCAGCCGAGTCGCCACCCGCGCCAGGCTCGAAAGGTTGCCATAGGCATCGAACAACACCGCAAACTCATCGCCCGATAGCCGCGCGATGGTATCCGCCTCGGGCAGCGCATTGATCAGGCGTCGTGCCATTTTCTGCAGCAACTGGTCGGCGATGTCATGGCCGAGGCTGTCGTTGAGCAACTTGAAACGGTCCAGGTTGATATGCAGCAACGCCAGGCTGCGCCGTCCGCCCTGGCGCACACGCTGATGAGCTTCGTGCAGGCGCTCACGAAACAGCGAGCGATTGGCCAGCCCGGTCAATTCGTCGTAATGGGTCAGGTAGCGCATCCGCTCTTCGGATTCGCGTCGCGCCGAAAGATCGGCGAAGAAGCCCACGATATGGCTGACATTTCCCCGAGCATTGCGCACGACGTTCAGTTGCAGCCATTGCGGATACAACTCGCCGTTGGCCCGCGCCTCCACCAACTCACCCTGCCAGGTGCCGTGCTGCTTGAGCGCTTGGCGAATGATGGGGTAATGCCGGCGCGCGTCGCGACTGCACGGCAGGTCCACCACGTTGCGCCCGAGCATGTCATCGATATTGAAACCGGTGACCCGCGTGAACGCCTGATTGGCAGCGAGTAGTACGTAGTGGGGGTCGAAAATCACGATACCTTCGCTGGCGGCTTCGAACACCGTAGCCGCCAGTTGCCGTTGCTGCTCCAGTTCCTTGCTGGTGCTGATGTCTCGCCGGGTACCGACCATACGCAGCACCCGTCCGCTGACGCTGCGCTCCACAGCCCGACCGCGGTCTTCGATCCAGACCCAGTGGCCATCGCCGTGGCGCACACGGTATTCGATCTGGTAATCCTCGCTGCGGCCCTTGAGATGTTCGACCAAGGCCCGCTTGAGCGCCGGCAGGTCCTGAGGGTGCAGGCGCGGAGTGAGGTGAGTGAGCATCGCCGTGATGTATTCGGGCTCCAGGCCGAAGAGCTCCTTGAGCTGAGTGTGATGGACTTCGTCAGTCTGCAGGTTCCAATCCCACAACCCCAGCTCACTGGCCTTGAGCGCCAGGGCCAGACGCGCCTCACTCTTGCTCAGGGCCTGGCTGGCGACCTCCAGTTCAAGACTGCGCTGCGCGACCCGCGCCTCCAGGCCAACCTGGGCCGCTCGCAGTTTTTCCTCCGCAGAACGGCGTTGCTCGACCTCCCGGGCCAGCGCGTCGTTGAGCTGGGCGCTGCGGGTTTGTGCTTGCTGCAGATGCTCGATCAGCGCCTGGTTCTGGAAGCGCCGCAACAAGCCGCTTTGGATCAAGCGGTTGACTTGCCAGGCGACCACGCTCAGCGAGACCAGCACGATCAGCCCGAGCCAGCCCCACCCGCGTTGCTGCTCGTCGCCGCCCCAGAAGAGGTAGCCGATGGCCGGTAACAGGCAGGGCAAGGTAAAGGACAGGAATGCGGGAAGGCTCACCGCGTAGGCCACGCTGGCCGACAGGGCGGCCGCGCCAATCAGGCCGAACACCCAGGCCTGCTGCTGGAAACTGTCAGCCGGGACCAGCGCGATACCGGCCCCAGCCAGCGTCAGGCCGGTCATCGCCGAGCCCAGCAAAAACATACGCAACCAGATCGGGTGTGCCTGGCGGCTCGGCATCGCCGAATCGAAAGCCGCCACCTGGATCACCCGTAAGGCCACCAGCGACAACAACCAGACGAGCCAGACGCTGACCAGGAAATAGCGCCGCGGCTCCCATAACAGCGCGGCGCAGACCAGACCATTGAGCAGCATGAACAGCGTAGGCAGCAGCGAGCCTTGATACAACAGACGTGTGCGCTCGACCGCCATCTCCATGGCGTACTGCTTGCAGATGACCCGCGGCTCCACACAGGGGCCCGCCGGATCGGAATTGAGGGTTATTGGCACTGTTTTTGTTCTTATTCAGTGGAGCGTGGAGAACCCGAAACAAGCACCGAGCATACACAAGCCACGGGGCATCCCACACTGCCCCAGCTCATAAAAACACGGAAAAAAGTCGCTGTTTCATTGGGTGGCGACCCTTTCGAGCGAGTCCCGCCAACGCCTGTAGCCCATGACCCACCGGTCATCATCAAGCGGTCTTTTATCGGCTGATGCAAAGCTCGGTTTGCCCGGGATGACGCCGCCCCCTAGAATGCCCCGATGCGCGATGATCTCTCCCTTCTGCTGAACTCCCTCAACGATGCCCAACGTCAGGCCGTAGCTGCCTCCGTGGGTCGTCAGTTGGTCCTGGCCGGTGCCGGCTCCGGTAAAACCCGAGTGCTGGTGCACCGTATCGCCTGGTTGATCCAGGTCGAGAACGCCTCGCCCCATTCGATCCTGTCGGTGACGTTCACCAACAAGGCCGCGGCCGAGATGCGCCATCGCATCGAACAACTGATGGGCATCAACCCTGCCGGCATGTGGGTCGGCACCTTTCACGGCCTGGCACACCGCTTGTTGCGGGCGCATTGGCAGGAGGCCGGGCTGAGCCAGACCTTCCAGATCCTGGACAGCGACGACCAGCAACGTCTGGTCAAGCGGGTAATCCGCGAACTGGGCCTGGACGAGCAGCGCTGGCCGGCCCGCCAGGCCCAATGGTTCATCAACGGCCAGAAAGACGAAGGCCTGCGCCCGCAGCACATCCAGGCCAGCGGCGACTTGTTCCTGGCGACCATGCGCAGCATCTATGAGGCCTACGAGGCGGCGTGCCAGCGTGCCGGGGTGATCGACTTTTCCGAGCTGCTGCTACGGGCGCTGGACCTGTGGCGCGACCACCCAGGCCTGCTAGCCCACTACCAGAAGCGCTTCCGGCATGTACTGGTGGACGAATTCCAGGACACCAATGCCGTGCAATACGCCTGGTTGCGCCTGCTCGCCAAGGGCGGCGACAGCCTGATGGTGGTGGGTGACGATGACCAGTCGATCTACGGCTGGCGCGGTGCCAAGATCGAAAACATTCACCAGTACTCGGCGGACTTCCCGGACGCCGAAGTCATCCGTCTGGAACAGAATTACCGCTCCACCGCCGGCATCCTCAAGGCCGCCAACGCCCTGATCGCCAACAACACAGGGCGTCTGGGCAAGGAATTGTGGACCGATGGCGGCGAAGGCGAAGCGATCAATCTCTACGCCGCCTTCAACGAACACGATGAAGCCCGCTACGTGGTGGAAACCATCGAAAGCGCGCTGAAAACCGGCCTGGCCCGCAGCGACATCGCCATCCTGTACCGTTCCAACGCCCAGTCGCGGGTATTGGAAGAAGCCTTGTTGCGCGAACGGATCCCGTACCGCATCTACGGCGGCCAGCGCTTCTTCGAGCGTGCTGAAATCAAGAACGCCATGGCCTACCTGCGCCTGATCGAAGGACGCGGCAACGACGCGGCCCTGGAACGGGTGATCAACGTGCCAACACGGGGCATCGGTGAAAAAACCGTTGAAGCGATTCGCGATCACGCGCGCCACAGCCACGTGTCCATGTGGGAAGCCATGCACCAACTGGTCGTCAACAAAGGCATGACCGGTCGCGCCGCTGGCGCCCTGAAGGCCTTCATGGACCTGATCGAGGACCTGGCCGCCAAGTGCGGGGAAATGCCGCTGCACTTGATGACCCAGACCGTCATTGAGCAGTCCGGCCTGATCGCCTACCACGAAGCGGAAAAAGGCGAGAAAGGCCAGGCCCGGGTGGAAAACCTTGAGGAACTGGTCAGCGCCGCGCGCAACTTCGAAAGTACCGAAGAAGACAAAGACCTGACACCGCTGTCGGCCTTCCTGGGTCACGCCTCCCTGGAAGCCGGCGACACCCAGGCCGACGAACATGAAGACAGCATCCAGCTGATGACCCTGCACAGCGCCAAAGGCCTGGAATTCCCCTACGTGTTCCTCGTGGGTATGGAAGAAGGCCTGTTCCCCCACAAGATGAGCCTGGAAGAACCGGGACGCCTGGAAGAGGAACGGCGCCTGGCCTACGTCGGTATCACCCGCGCCATGCAGAATCTGGTACTGACTTACGCCGAAACCCGACGTTTGTATGGCAGCGAGACCTACAACAAGGTGTCGCGCTTCGTACGTGAAGTACCGAAGGGCCTGATTCAGGAAGTGCGGCTGTCCAACAGTGTCAGCCGTCCGTTCGGTGGCGGCCAGCAGCAAAGCACCAGCAGCCTGTTCGGCGGCAGCGACATCCCGGAAACCGGCTTCAGCCTCGGCCAGACCGTACGGCATTCGGTATTCGGCGACGGCGTGATCCTCAACTTCGAGGGTGCCGGCGCCCAGGCGCGGGTGCAGGTGAACTTCAGCGAAGGCAGCAAGTGGCTGATGCTGGGGTATGCCAAGCTGGAAGCGATCTAAAGATTTCGTAAGAAGCACCTTGCTGTGGGAGCAAGGCTTGCCCACGAGGCGGTGGCACATTCAACACAGGTGCGTCAGACCGATCGCTATCGCGGGCAAGCCTTGCTCCCACAAGTATTTCTCCCATCCCACATTAGTTTCCGACCGAACTTATTTACTTTTCCTACAGCCCAAATCGAACAAGCCCTCTTGCGCGGTTGAAGCTGAACCTAACCTGTCACGCAAAAGCCCGAAACACTCTGCCGCTAGCCAGCAACACTTCACCTGTGCAACATGGCCCGCGTGCTATCCACAAATGGGAATGCCTTTATATGAAACGTTTTCTTAGCATCGCCATGGCGCTGTGCATTGGCCTGACGATGGCCATCGACGCCAATGCCGCCAAGCGCTTTGGCGGTGGTAAAAGCTCGGGGGCAGCCCCGACTCACCAGACCAGCCAGATGGCGCCGTCCTCTGCCGCCGGCTCTACCGCTGCCACCGCAGGTGCTGCCGGTGCCGCGGGCGCTGCCACCAAGGCAAGCGGTGCTTCGCGCTGGCTCGGCCCCCTGGCCGGCATCGCCGCCGGTGGCCTGCTCGCCTCCATGTTCATGGGCGACGGCTTCCAGGGCATGCAAATCTTCGACATCCTGATCATGGCGGTCATCGCCTTCCTGGTCTTCCGCTTCATTGCCGCTCGTCGTCGCAAGCAGCAGGAGCAATTCGCTCCAGCCGGCCATGCGCCGATGCAGCGTGAGGTGTTCAACCAGCAGCCTGCTGCCAGTGGTTCGATCTTCGGCGGTTCGGCAGCGCCTGCGGCCGCTCGTCCGGTCATCAATGCGCCGGCCTGGTTCAACGAGCAACGCTTCATCGAAGCCGCGCGTAACCACTTCATGGCCCTGCAGCAGCATTGGGACGCGAACGAAATGGACAAGATCTCCGAGTTCGTGACTCCGCAACTACTGGAGTTCCTCAAGCGCGAGCGGACCGAGCTGGGTGATGGCTTCCAGTCCACCTACATCGACAATCTGCACGTGCAGCTGGACGGCGTCGACGATCGCGCCGACAAGACCATCGCCACCCTGACCTTCAGCGGTGTGTCGAAGGATTCTCGCTTCGACAAGGGCGAAGCGTTCAGCGAAAGCTGGAACATGGAACGTGCCCAGGGCGATGACCAGCCTTGGCTGGTGGCCGGTATCCGCCAGAACGGTTGAACCTTTGCCCGTTTTGCATGTTGAAATAAAAGAACCCCGGCTCAGGCCGGGGTTTTCTATTTCGCGGTTGCATCTATAGCGAGCTACTGTATAAACCGCTCCATATAAAACCGCGCCATCGAGAAAGAGGATCCCCGGACGTGGAAGAAATCATCGAACAATTGCGTGAAGCCAACGAGCCCGTACCGGTCCCGCTGGAGTTGCCCGACGAAGACTTGCTGGTAGAGATCGAAGAGCAGCTGTTCATCGATATTCCATTCGTCTTCAGGGAGTTTTTGCTGACCGTCAGCGATGTCGTCTATGGCAGCCTGGAGCCAGTGACCGTCACCGATCCACAATCCCACACCTACCTGCCGGATGTGGCCGCCAATGCCTGGGATGCCGGTGTCGACCGCAGCCTGATCCCGATATGCCAGGACGGCGACGATTACTATTGCGTCGAAGAAGACGGCACTGTGGTGCTGTGGCAGGCCGACGAAGAGCTGATCGCCGAAGAAACCTGGGAATCGGTCTGGCACTGGGCGCGGGACGTCTGGCTGGAAAGCTGAGCCCCATGGCCGGTCAATGCCCGGACGACTCCTTGTGGTTGTCCAGGGTTTCAAGCAAGGCCACCTGCATCCGCGTATGCAGGCGGATGAACCAGCGCCAGAGCAGTGCCGCCACGGCAGTCGCCACCACGGCGATCAGTACGAGCAACTTGTTGGTCGGCAAAATGCTGGCCGACAAGGCTGCCAACAGCAGGAAAATCACCAGCAACGAGAGAATCGGGATCACTTCGGCGATCACCCGACGCACGCGCTGGGTGTGGCGGCCAGCCATCTCCGTCTTCACGCCCATCTCCGCCAGCAGCATCGATAGCGCCTTGAGCTTGCGATAGGCGGCGATCAGGAACGGTAGCGACACCAGCAATGCCCCGCCCCAGATCAATGCCTTGTGCCAGCTCGGGTCGCTGATCCACGCTTGCAGGTAAGCCGATATTCGCTCGGCGAAATAACCGCTCGAGACAAAAATCGCGATGACCAGCGCCAGGTTGACTCCAACCTGCAGCAAAATCCGCCTGATCATCGACGCCATCATCGCTCCTTCGCCGTGGGGCTGGATGCTGCGCAGCCATTCGCCATACATCCCCAGCACACGCGTCAACCGTTGCGGCATGACCGTCGCCAACTTGACGGACAGCGGGTCGGCGGCCCGGATCAGGTACGGCGTCAGCAGTGTGGTCAACACCGAGACGGCGACCGCAACCGGATAGAGGAAATCGCTGGTGACCTGCAGGGTCATCCCCAACGACGCGATGATGAAGGAAAATTCGCCGATCTGCGAAAGGCCCATCCCAACGCGCAGCGAGGTGCGTCCGTCGTTGCCGGCGATAAAGGCACCGAGGCCGCAGGACAACATCTTGCCGAGCACCACTGCACCCGTGATCACCGCAATCGGCCAGGCGTATTGCAGCAAGATCGCCGGGTCGAGCATCAGCCCGATGGCGACGAAGAAGATCGCGCTGAACAGATCGCGCACCGGCTCCACCAGCCGCTCGATTTTCAGCAGTTGCCGGGACTCAGCCATGATCGCACCGATCAGGAACGCCCCGAGCACCATGCTGTATTCCAGCTTCACCACCAGCAGGCAGAAGCCGAAACACAGGCCCAGCACGGTAATCAGCAACATTTCGTTGCTGTCGAACTTCGCCACGTAGGCCAGCACCCTCGGCACCAGCAGAATGCCGATAACCAACGCGACGATCATGAACAACGACAACTTGCCCACGGTGGAAAACACCTCGCCGGAACTCACGGTGCCGCTGACGGCAATGCTCGACAGCAAGGCGATGATGCCAATACCCAGAATGTCCTCGACGATCAACACCCCGAAAATCAGCTGCGCGAAGCGCTCGTTCTTCATTTTCAGGTCGTTGAGGGCCTTGACGATGATGGTGGTGGAGGAAATGGCCAGGATCGCGCCGAGGAACAGCGAGTCCATGGTGCTCCACTCGAACCAGCGGCCGATTTCATAACCGATCCAGATCATCAGCACGATTTCGAGGAACGCCGCGATGAAGGCGGTGGCCCCGACCTTGAACAGTTTGCGCAGACTGAACTCCAGGCCCAGGCAAAACATCAGGAAGATCACCCCGAGCTCGGCCAGGGTCTTGATCGTGTCTGCGTCGTGGATAAAACCGAACGGCGGCGTATGCGGGCCGATGATGAAGCCGGCCACGATGTAGCCCAGTACCACCGGTTGCTTGAAACGATGAAAGAGTACGGTCACCAGTCCCGCAGCCATCATGATGATCGCCAAGTCTTGAATGAAACTGATGGCATGCATGTCGAGGCTCCCTGTTCAAATGACGCACTGCAGAGCTGGAGAAATCCGGTTCCCCTGTAGGAATTGCCCTCACAACGGGCTTTTGAAGGGTAACACCGCGACTTCCGACAAAAAGACAGTGCAATATATGGAAACAGATCCATCGGTGCGTGACGGCAACCACAAGCGCAGCGTCCCGATATCGGTGGTTTTTAAAACCTGGTGACCTGTTGCAGGCCACCCACCAGCACCCGCAGAGGTGCACTCCCGAATTGCTGCCTTGAACCGTGAGTACGTTATGGAACCTGGAAACGCCCAGCTGTCGATGACGGTGTTGATGACCCCCGATATGGCCAACTTCTCTGGCAATGTCCATGGCGGCACCTTGCTCAAATACCTCGACGAAGTCGCTTACGCCTGCGCCAGCCGCTATGCCGGGCGCTACGTGGTGACCCTGTCGGTTGACCAGGTCATCTTTCGTGAGCCGATTCATGTCGGCGAACTGGTGACCTTCCTGGCGTCGGTGAACTACACCGGCAACACGTCGATGGAAGTGGGCATCAAAGTCGTGACCGAAAATATTCGCGAACGCTCGGTGCGCCACACCAACAGTTGCTTCTTCACCATGGTTGCGGTGGATGACCTGCGTAAACCCGCAGCCGTGCCGCCCTTGCAGCCGCAAAACAGCGAAGAAAAACGCCGCTACGAACAAGCCCAGCAACGCCGGCAGATTCGCCAGGAGCTGGAAAAGCGTTATCAGGACATCAAGGCAGACGGGCCTTAACCGACATGTGGGAGCTTGCTCGCGATGGCGATGTCACGGCCAACCTCTATGTTGAATGTGATGCCCTCATCGCGAGCAAGCTCGCTCCCACAAGGGGCTTGCATTGATCAGAGACTGATTGGCACAGCCTCGAACCGCACCCGTGGATGGGCGATCCGGTCCTGGGCACGGACCAGTTCCAGCTCATAGCTGGTGCAGGCCTGGGTTTCCAGCAGCACTTCATGCACCGCCGCCGCGGTGAATTCGAGTGCCGCCACCAGGCTGTCCCCCAATAATATCCGCGCCAGGAACAACCCCGAGGTCAGGTCACCCACACCCACCGGCTGGCGCGGGAAAGCCAGCAGCGGACGGCGCAGGTGCCAATTGCCATCGGCGGTCACCAACAGCATCTCGAAGCTGTTATCCGGCTTGCCAGGGTAGGCCAGGTGCTTGACCAGCACCGCCTTCGGCCCACGGGCCAGCAACGCCCGGGCCATGGCCAGGCAGTCGAGCAAAGACTGCGCCTTGCGTCCCGAAAAACTGTCCAGCTCCAGTTGGTTCGGGCACATGAGGTCCGCCACGGCAGCGGCTTCTTCCAGGAGAAATTCACTCACCTCGGGCGCCACGATACAGCCCTTCTCTGGATGCCCCATAACCGGGTCACACAGGTACAGCGCCTTCGGATTGGCGGCCTTGATCCGCGCCACGCCCGTCAGAATCGCCCGCCCCTGAGCCGCGCTGCCCAGGTAACCGGACAACACCGCATCGCAATGCCCCAGCTCACCGATAGCGGCAATGCCTTCTACCAATGCCGGTATCTGCTCCGGCGCCAGCACCTCACCGGTCCATTGGCCGTACTGGGTGTGATTGGAAAACTGCACGGTATTGAGCGGCCAGACGTTCACGCCGACCCGCTGCATCGGAAACACCGCGGCGCTATTGCCAGCGTGACCGAACACCACGTGGGACTGAATGGCAAGCAGATGAGGCGTACGTTTCATGCGGGAAGTTTCCGTAAAACGATTGAAATTCAAGCCGCGCAGTATGCGACTAAACGCAGCCTGTACGACAGACCGGCGAGGCAGTTAAGCTGACAGCAACTTGTTGGAGCACTTCGTTCATGCTGACCCTTGGAAACATCTTCGTGCTGATGCTGCTGGCTACCGGCGGCGCCTGGCTGTGGCACAACCATGGCTTGCGCGAACGGGCGTTGGCGAGGGTCATGCAGCATTGCACCAACCTCAAGATCGAACTGCTGGACGGCAACGTGGCGCTGAAAAAAATCGGCTTCATGAAGGACGCCAATGGTCGGCGACGCCTGGCTCGCGTCTACACCTTCGAGTTCACCGTCACCGGAGAAAGCCGCCATTCGGGCACCATCACCCAATTTGGTGCCCACAGCGCACACATAGAGCTGGCACCCTACCCGATGCCCTTTGAAGAAACACCGCCAACGCCCATCGAACCGGTCCAGACCAGGCCCAGGGCTGAAGTTATCGAATTGAGCCAGTGGCGCCAGGAACACAACAAGTGGAAGCCTTGAAACAGCGTTGACTCAGCGACACCGACAGTTCGCCAGCTCGGCCTGCAGGCGATCGACGTCTTGCACCTGATCGAAAATCAGCTCGATCCGAGAATCCTGGCGCCACTCGCTGGTTTGCCAACCCGACACCGCCCCTTCCAGCGCATTGGCTGAAATCCAACCGTCGACGCTGTGGATAACCATTTTCGCCCGTTTCCAGTCTTGGCCTTGTAGCCATCGCGTCAATGCCGCTGCGTCGAATTGCTGGCTGGGATGCCAGCGCCAACCAATACTCCAACCACCGTCCTGCTGCTGATACAAGCAGATCGGCAGCGTCGGGTCGGACCAAATGGCCGGCATCTGGCCCAAGCGCTTTGGTAGATTCAAGTTATCCACAGCCCCACTGCCCCGAGCCGCAAGGCCTGGCAATCGATCGATCGGCAACGCAGCCTGTTGCGTCCAGTACAACGCACGCCCTGGCAGCTGCGCCGTCAGCCATTCACGATCGGCTTGTGTGAGGGACTCGGACTTGTTCAGCACCAGCAGTCCGGCAGCCGCCAGGGTTTGTTGCTGCGCGTCGGGCAAAGGCTTGCCGTCCGCCATCGCCCGGGCATCCAGCACCAGCACACAGGGTTGCACCGCCAGCACGCCGAGCCATGGCGCTTCACTCAGTTGTCGCATCAACTGTGCCGGATGCCCCAGGCCCGAGGGTTCGATGAATAGCCGATCCGGCCGGGCCTTGCGCAGCAAACGCCCAAGACCGATCTGAAACGGCGCACCGTTGACACAGCACAAGCAGCCGCCGGCCACTTCGCCCAGTGCGATACCATCGCCAGCCTGGGTCAGCAACGCGGCATCCAGGCCGATCTGGCCAAACTCATTGATCAGCACCGCCCAGCGCTCATTGGCCGGGCGCTGCGCCAGCAGATGCCTGATCAGGCTGGTCTTGCCGGCGCCCAAGGGACCGGCGATGACATGGGTGGGAATGTGCTGCAACATAATCGACGACTTTCGATGGAGGTGAATATGCGAATGATCGGCTGGTTATTACTGGCACTGACTTCCAACCAGGCACTGGCCCAGGCCTGTGTGGTGCACAGTCAGGCGGAACGGCTGGATGTGAAGGTCTGCCAGCAGAACCGCAACATCCCGCAGAAGCTGTTTGCCGATGGTTTCTGCCAGCCAAACCTTGCCGGCCAGAAAGTCGAGGTGCAATACGTCGATCAATGCCCTGGCGGCGCGTTCGGCATCTGCAGCAACGCCCAGGTCGCCAATATGCCTTACCGCCAGGATATTCACTATTACGGCGTGGCGACCGATGCCGCGTACCTGCAGCCATTTTGCGAAGGGCAAAGCCAAGGCACCTGGCTCAAGCCTTAAGCCAGCCAATCCAGCGTTAGAATCAATCGACGCTCTCCCGGCGCCGGCTCCGGTGATCGATGAATCAGGCCAAGGCCTTCGTTACCGCGCCATTTTTCGCCTTTAAGCAAACCCACATCACCGCAACGAAACTGCTGGATCACGCGTGGGTCACTGGGCTCAGCCTCAGGCTCGGCAAGTCGTCGACGGTCCATGACACCTTCCTCGAGCCACTGGCTGCCGACACCCGCATAGGTGGTCAGCAGCCGCACCGGTACGTGGTCAACGTGGAAGCGTGGGCACATCGCCTTGTCCAACGTGCGCAGGCGCAGGCCGACACGTTGGGCACCCAATAGGCAGGCAAATGCACTGACGAGCCAGGAGACATCGGCGATAAAGCCTTCATAGCCTTGCAGGTCGCTGAAACCTGCAGCCAGGCCCTGCAACGCCGGCTGCGAGTCTTCCTCCGGCAACTCAAGCACGCGTGATTCGGCCAAGGACTGGTCCATCGCCAACACCATGACCGCAAAATCGCTGATGTGCGCAGGAAGCTGACGCTGCCAGACCGCCAGGTTGGTGCCGTCGTCCAGGATCTGCGTGAATACCCCTGGCGTATCACCTTGGACCTGTCGTGCCTGCGTAGCCTTTTTCAGACTGGGCGCCAGCATCACGCCGCGACCTCGTCATGCCACGGGCCGAACGGATCCGGCAACAGCCGCCAGTTTTCGACCCCGAGGGCCATTTCCGCATCGGTGAGCAGGCAAGCGTCCAGTTCAGCGGCGAGTTGGCCAAAATCAATGTCCTGACCAATGAAGACCAGCTCCTGACGGCAATCGCCTGTGGCGGCCAGCCAGTTCTTCATGATCACCGCTGTGCTCTCTTCATCCTGCGGCCATTGGTTTTTCGGCACGAACCGCCACCAACGCCCGGCGAAGCCATGTCGCATCAAGCCGCCAGCCTGGGACCAGCTGCCCGCTTCTTCAGGTTTGCTGGCCAGCCAGAAGAACCCCTTGGAGCGCAGGAGTTTACCATTGGGCCACGGACGGTCGATAAAATTGAAGAACCGCTCGGGATGAAATGGCCGGCGTGCTCGGTAGGCGGTCGAGGCGATGCCATATTCCTCGGTTTCTGGCACGTGCTCGCCACGCAGTTCCTGTAGCCAGCCAGGTGCCTGGGCGGCGCGTTCGAAGTCGAACAGGCCTGTGTCGAGGATTCTGCCCAATGGCACCTGCCCCATGACCATCGGAATGATCTGCGCCTGGGCGTTGAGACGCTGCAGAATCGCAGTCAACTCTTCCCGCTCATGCTGACTGATCAGGTCGATCTTGCTGATCAGAATCACGTCGGCGAACTCGATTTGTTCGATCAGCAGGTCTGTGATTGAGCGCTCATCCTCCTCACCCAGGGTTTCGCCCCGTGACGCCAGGCTTTCGGCAGCCTGGTAATCCAACAGGAAATTCACCCCATCGACCACCGTGACCAGGGTGTCGAGTCGCGCCACATCGGCCAGGCTTCGGCCTTCTTCATCACGAAACGTGAAGGTTTCCGCCACTGGCAACGGTTCGGAAATACCGGTGGATTCGATCAGCAGGTAATCGAAACGCCCTTCCCTGGCGAGTTGCCCGACTTCTTTGAGCAAGTCCTCGCGCAACGTGCAGCAGATGCAGCCGTTGCTCATTTCCACCAGTTTTTCTTCGGAACGACTCAGGGTGACATCTCGCTGGACTTCGCTGCCATCGATGTTGATCTCGCTCATATCGTTGACGATCACCGCAACTCGTAGATTGTCGCGATTACGCAAAACGTGGTTGAGCAGTGTGCTTTTACCGGCACCGAGGAATCCGGAAAGCACGGTTACGGGAAGACGATTGGGCATCAGGTATATCCTCATCGGGCGGCCGCTTCGACTACGGCTCGTTTCCAGGTCTGACCAGGTTCAGGGGTCGCGTTTATGTTATAGTATAACAACACAATTCAACCACCCCGCCGTCCCGCATTGGTTGGAGATCATTCCATGCGCAGTCATCTGAAATTCGTATTGGCAAGCCCGTTGTTGCTGTGGATGTTAAGCGCTTCGGCACAAACCCCGCTCCTGGCGAACTGCACCCGCAGTGCGAATCTGCTGGCGTGCGCGGACATTCAGGGCAATGCCTACAGCGTCGCAACGGCGGGAAGCACAATTTATTTGCGGGGATTTGAAGCCGCCAGTCGTCGTTATTGGGCGCAAACAACCAGCCGTTACGGTCAGCTCACCTTCTTTACTGGTTTGGCATCGGATGGAGAAAGTTGGGTCGGATACAGCCGGCGTGTGGGCTGGACGACGCTCAATCGTTTCTCGAGCTCTGGTGGTAGTGCGGGTGCATTTGTATGCGGACGTATGAACGGCTGCCAGGATTCATCGCGCTGATGTTTCACGTGGAACGTGAACGTTTGGGGAAATGAAAATCCCTTCATGGAAAAGGCTTTTTTAAATTAGACGTTATACTATAACATCTAATTTTGAACCTTCGATGGACCTTGACCATGAACGCGTTAACCCTGCCCGACATCGCTGCGCAGGCTTCACGTCAAGCCCTACCCCTTGATTGGGTGGGTATGTGTGGCATCGCAACACCGGTGTTGATTGACGGCCAGCGGCTGAGCGCAATGGCCGACGCAGGTGTCAGCCTTGACGACGGTGAGGCGCGCGGCATTCACATGTCACGCTTATACCTGACGCTGGAACTGCTCGAAGAGACTGCGCTTTCGCCAGCGTTATTGCGCCGAATCCTTCAGCAATTTCTCGACAGCCACGAAGGCTTGTCCCACGCGGCGTCGCTCAGTGTGCATACCGATCTGCTGCTCAAGCGTCCGGCACTCATCAGCCCGCTGATGGGTTGGAAACGTTACCCCGTGAGCATCGAAGCCCACCTGAAAAACGCAATGTTCCACGTGGAACTGAACATCCAGATTCCCTATTCCTCCACCTGCCCTTGTTCGGCCGCACTTGCCCGGCAATTGATCCAACAGCAATTCGTCGACGACTTCGCTAACAAGAAGCTTGAACACGCCGAGATCCTGGCCTGGCTAGGTTCATCGAACGGTATTGTTGCCACCCCTCATAGCCAACGCAGTACGGCGTTCCTGAGTTTGCGCCTGAACGCCGATGCCGACGATTTGCCGCTGCAGTCTTTCATCAACGAAGCCGAAGCAGCCCTCGGCACCGCTGTGCAAACCGCCGTCAAGCGCGCCGATGAGCAGGCCTTCGCCCTGGCCAACGGCCAAAACCTGATGTTCTGCGAAGACGCCGCGCGGCGATTAAGCATCGCCCTGAGTCGGTCACTCGACATTGTTGCTCTGAATGTACGCGTCGTTCATGCCGAAAGCCTGCACGCCCATGACGCCGTGGCGCAAAGCCGCTGGACCCGGGAGGCATCATGATCAACTGCCAAGCGCTACGCTGGGGCGCCCCCGGACAACCTCTCACACCGCCGCTCACGATGCAGCGACCGGCAGGCAGTCTTACCGCCATCATCGGAGCCAACGGCTCGGGCAAAAGCAGCCTGTTGAAAGTGCTCGCGGGGATGCAAAAACCGCTCTCCGGCAAAGTCACCTTGGATGTTCCACGCCGTGGTGGAGTTTCGTTCATGCCGCAGCAGCAACATCTGGATCGGCAATTTCCCATCAGTTTGCAAGCGTTGGTGGCGGCCGGTTCCTGGGGTAATCGACACACGCCAGCGAAGCGAAGGCAATTGCTCCAGACCGTGCTGGCCGACTGGGCGCTGACCGGACTCGAACATCGTCCGCTAATGGCGTTGTCTGGAGGCGAGTTGCAACGCGCCCTGCTCGCTCGCCTCAGCCTGGCCGAAGCGCCACTGCTATTGCTCGACGAACCCCACGCCGCCCTCGACGAACAGGGCCAGGCGCTGCTGTGGAAACACCTCCATCACTGGCATGCCCAGGGCCGAACCGTCGTGGTGGTGTGCCATGACCTGGCAGCGGTCCGCCAACATATCCCCCATACGCTGCTGATCAGCAACACCGGCTGCGTGCTGGGCGGCAGCGTCGACTTGATCGCTCAACAACCCCACACGTGGGTGGCCTGATGCTTGCGGCCACTCATCTCTGGCAACCGTTTCAAGAGTTTGTCTTCATGCGTCGGGCCTTGCTTGGCGGCCTGGTGCTGGCATGCAGCACGGCGCCGTTGGGTGTGTTCCTGATTCTTCGGCGCATGAGCCTGATTGGTGATGCCGTGGCGCACGGCATTCTGCCTGGCGCCGCCCTGGGTTTCTGGTTCGCCGGGCTGAGCCTGCCAGCCTTGACCATCGGCGGCCTGGGCGCGGGCCTGAGCATGGCCGGGCTCGCCGCCTGGATTACCCGGCGTACCGGCCTAAGGGAAGACGCCAGCCTCGCGGCGATTTATCCCATTTCCCTGGCGGCCGGCGTGTTAATCCTCGGCATGGCCGGTAAACGCCTGGACTTGCTTCATTTGCTGTTCGGCTCGGCATTGGCGGTAGATGGCCCGACACTCACCGGCATGCTGTGGGTTTCTGGAGCCAGCCTGTTGGCGATGGCGTTGATTTATCGACCGTTGCTGCTCGATACGCTGGACCCGCTGTTCCTGCAAACCGTCAGTCGTCTCGGCCCGTTGGCCCATGGCGTGTTCCTGACCCTGGTGGTGTTGAACCTGGTGATCGGCTTCCAGGCCATCGGTGCGCTGATGGTGGTAGGCCTTATGATGCTGCCGGCCGCCGCGTCGCGATTCTGGAGCCGTCGCCTGCCACTGCTGATGCTGATCGCGGCGCTGCTCGGTTGCCTCTCGGTGTGGCTTGGCCTGTTGTTGTCCTTCTACTACTCACTGCCCAGCGGGCCGTCCATCGTACTGGTGGCGGGCGCGTTATATCTGCTGTCGGTGGTATTCGGGCCGGTGCACGGTTTGCTGCGCCGCCCGCCTTTGCTCACATCCCAATGAGGTGTTTCCCGATGCGCGCTCTGCTCGTGCTATTCAGTCTGATGCTGTCCATGTCCCTGTCCGCCGCCGAAAAGCTTCAGGTGGTGACGAGCTTCAGCATCCTCGCCGACATGACCCGACAGGTCGGCGGTGAGCATATCCACATCACCAACATGGTCGGGCCGGACGCCGATGCACACACCTACGAACCCACGCCAGACGACGCCAAGGCATTGCTCAAGGCAAAACTGATCATCAAGAACGGACTGGGCTTCGAGCCATGGTTGGATCGCCTGGTGACCAGTACTGAAACCACAGCCCCGGTGGTCAGCGCCAGTCGCGGCGTCATCCCGCGCTCACTGGATGAGGATGGCGAGACCATCCCCGACCCGCACGCGTGGCACAACCTGGCGAATGCCGAGTTGTATGTCAGCAACATCACCAAGGCATTGGAAGCAGCCGACCCGGCCAACAAGGCCGACTACGAACGCAACAGCCAGGCGTACCTGAAGAAAATCTACGCCCTGCTCGCCGAAGCCAAGGCCAAGCTCGGTGCATTGCCTGCCGGCAATCGCAAGATCGTGACCTCCCACGACGCATTCGGTTACCTGGGCCAGGCCTATGGCATCGAGTTCATGGCGCCCCAGGGTTTATCCACAGAGCGTGAACCGTCGGCGGCAGAAGTCGCGGCACTGATTACCCAGATCCGTCAGGCGAAGGTCAAAGCGGTGTTCATGGAAAACATCAAGGACGCACGCCTGCTCAAGCAGATCGCCGACGAGAGCGGCGCGCACATCGGTGGTACGCTGTACTCCGATGCACTCGCGACCAGTGGACCGGCCAGCACCTTTACTGGTCTTTTCGAATACAACCTCAATACGTTGTATGAGGCGCTGAGTCGGCCTTGAGAGCATTCGTGGGAGCAAGGCTTTGCCGCGATGAACGGTGACGCGCTTGGCGACTCACCGAATTGCCTGCATCGCGAGCAAGCTTGGCTTCCACAGGCTCACCAAGCGATCCCTTCAAATAAGCTTCAAGCCCTCGGCTTGACCGTCCCGCAATCCTGCCCCAGCCACACTGCACGCGTGTCGAGGCTACCGTTCTGCTGGATGCCGGTGGCATTGAACGTGCCGTTGACCTTGGTGGTGAATTCACGATCGCTCTGGAACGTCGCGACGCCGTTCCCCTGGGCTTTCGGGCAACTGAAGCGAAACTTCCACTGATTGCCGGTACGCTCGGTGATCTGCTGCTTGCAACCCGATTGCGGGTCTTGCAGCGGAATGTCATTGGTTTGCACCTGCGCCGGGGTCAGGCAGACGCGGATGCCTTTACCGCCCATGGTAATGCCCTGCTTTTCCAGCATCGCCCGTTGCTCCGGAGTCATCTGGTTCTGCACCTGGCCCAGGATCAGTTGCAAGTCCGGAAGGTTCTGGTTATCGACCTTCATGTTACTGGTAGTCAGCTCCCATAACCCCGGCTGGAGCATCTGCGCCTGAGCCGCCATCGGAACCGACAACCCCATCACCAAGGCCACACCCAGCAGACGAACATTCATTGCATAAACTCCAGAGGACAAGTGGCCGTTAGACGCCGCCCTCAGCCTTCGGTTCAGGCCCGGGACGAGTGAATTAAATAGCGACATTCGCCATGGAACATGGTCTGTTAAGCATTGAAACTTCCGGAGCAAGAATGCCCCATGGATTATTTCGGCCCGCATGTTTTCGGTTACCTGATCGCGCTGCTCCACACCCTGGGCTTCATTGCCGCCGTCCACGCCGTATTGACGGTGCGCACGGCCCAAGGCTCGATTGCCTGGGCCCTGTCGCTGCTGTTTATTCCCTACCTGACGTTGATCCCTTACCTGGTTTTCGGGCGCAGCACTTTTGATGGCTACATCAAGGCGCGCCGACAAGCCAACGAAGAGATGCGCAAGGCGATCTCCGAGCTGAACTGGCGGCCGTGGGTTGAAGAGGCTTTGACCGCCCGTGCCTCCCAGGCCTACGATTCGTTACGGGCCATGCCCAAGCTGGGGCGCACACCGTGCCTGGCGAACAATCAGGTGCGTTTGCTCGTCAATGGGCAGGCCACGTTCGAGGCAATCTTCCAGGCCATCGATAACGCGCGGCAGGCCGTGCTGATTCAATTTTTCATCATCCACGACGACCACCTCGGCCTGCGCCTGCAGACACTGCTTCTGAAAAAAGCCGCCGAAGGCGTGGCGGTGTATCTGCTTTATGACCGCATTGGCAGCCACTCCCTGCCCCACCGCTACGTCCAGGCGTTGCGCGACGGTGGCGTCCACGTGAAAGCCTTCGCCACCCGCAGCGGCTGGCTCAATCGGTTCCAGGTCAACTTTCGCAACCACCGCAAGATCGTGGCGGTGGATGGCGTTCTAGGCTTCGTTGGCGGGCACAACGTGGGCGATGAATACATGGGCGAAAAGCCGCCCCTGGCGCCTTGGCGCGACACCCATGTCGAAGTCTGCGGCCCGGTGGTGGGGAGTATGCAAGAGTCGTTTGCCGAGGACTGGTTCTGGGCGGCCCGTTCGCTGCCACCGCTGATCCTGCCAGACACCTACCCGGACGACGGAGTGCTCTGCCAGTTGCTGACCAGCGGCCCGGCCGATGCCTACGAAACCTGTTCGCTGTTTTTCGTCGAGGCTATCCATGCGGCCAGCGAGCGAGTCTGGATCACAACGCCTTACTTCATCCCCGACGAAGCGGTGTTCGCGGCCTTGCGCCTAGCGGTGCTGCGTGGGGTGGACGTGCGCATCCTGCTACCCTCGCGGCCAGACCACAAGATCGTCTACGCCGCGTCCAGCCTGTATGCGTTTGAGGCGGTGCGGGCCGGTGTACGGATGTTCCGTTACGCGCCGGGCTTCCTGCATCAGAAAGTGGTGCTGATCGACCGTGAAATCAGCGCCATCGGCAGTGCGAACCTGGACAACCGTTCGTTCCGCTTGAATTTCGAAGTCATGCTGCTCACGGTGGATATTCCGTTCGCCACCGAGGTCGAGCAGATGCTTGAGCAGGACTTCGCCCAAGCCGTGGAAATCGACAAACAGGAAAGCCGGGAGACCCACCGCCTGCAAAAGATCGGCATGCGGATCGCCCGGCTTATTTCCCCGATTCTCTAAGGGGTGTAGATGTCGTCGCGGGTCCAGGGCAACTCATGGCTACCGTCGGCGTGGGCCTTCACCGCCAGGATCTGGTGCAGATTGATCCAACCCTTGGCGAATGCGTAGGCGCAGCCGGCCAGGTACAGACGCCAGATCCGCAACGCCTGTTCCGGCACTTCCTTCGCGGCGGCCTCGAGATTGTCCTCCAGGCGTTCACTCCAATGATCGAGGGTGCGCGCGTAATGCAGGCGCAGGCTTTCCACGTCGACGATCTCCAGCCCCGCTTCGCTGATCTCGGCAGAGATCATCGACAGGTGCGGCAACTCGCCGTTGGGGAATACATACTTCTCGATGAATTCACCGGCACCACGACCGACCGGACGACCGTCGGTGTGCTTGGCGGTGATGCCATGGTTCATCACCAACCCACCCTCACGCACCGCGCCGAACAGCGTTTTGCAGTACTGCTCGAGGTTAGCGTGGCCAACATGCTCGAACATACCGACGCTGACCACTTTGTCGAAACGACCGTCCTGAGGCAGGTCGCGGTAATCCAGCAATTGCAACTCGACCGAATCCTCCAGGCCTTCTGCCTTGACCCGCTCCCGCGCCAGTGCCAGCTGCGCCTTGCTCAGGGTAATCCCGAAGACTTTGGCACCGAACTCGCGTGCCGCGTAACGGGCCAGGCCGCCCCACCCACAACCGACATCCAGCAGGTAGTCACCCGGCTGTAATCGCAGCTTGCGGCACAAGTGGCGGAATTTGGCTTGCTGGGCCTGTTCGAGGCTTTCACTGCCCGTCTCGAAATAGGCACAGGAATAGGCCATGTCACTGTCGAGCCATAGCTGATAGAACGCGTTGGAAAGATCGTAGTGATAGGAGATCGCCTTGGCGTCGGTTTCCTTGTCGTGGAGCGATCGCACCGGCGGATTGTCGACGTCATCCTCGACCAAGGCCTGGCTCAATTCATCGCAGACACGAATGACTTCGTGAATCGAACCTTCGAGTTCCAGTTTGCCTTCGACGAATGCCGCTCCTAGCGCATCCAGGCTCGGATGGGTGAATTGCGCGACCATTTGTGGGTCCTTGACCACGATCGTGACACTGGGGTCGTCGCCCAGTGAAAACTCATGGCCATCCCAGAGCCGCAACCGAAGCGGTAGATGTAGATTCTGTAAGGCCGGTGGAAGTTGCGCGAGCATGAATAATCCCCCCTTGTTTCAGACGTCTGAAATGAGGGTAGACCATCATAGAAAAATAGCAGGCTATCGAATTTATAGCCTTTCTCTATCACTGTCCCAAATTCACTCCTTGTGCCGGGTAACGCCAGTATGGGTACGCCCTCTCCAACAGAGACTGCAAGGGTGACGCACAGTTCGCCAAGGGTTATCCAACGGCTCCCTTCGCTTGGATTTTCAGGAGCGGCTCCTGGAATCGCAGCAATCGCCCCGCATTACCTAACACTAGCAGGGTACTGAGATTATGCAGCAGCGCGGCGATCATCGCCCCCGCCGCACCGAGCCAGCCGAAGGCGGCAAAGGCGACGATTGCCAGTGTCCAGCCCAAGCCAATGATCACGTTGACCTGCAACGTGCGCCTGCATTGGCGGCTCAATCGCACGCAGGTGCCGAGGCGGCGCAAGTCGCTGCCGATCAGCACGATGTCTGCCGACGCCAGTGCGATGTCTGCACCGCCTGCGCCCATTGCGACACCCACCACTCCGGCCTTGAGCGCCAGGGAATCGTTGATGCCATCGCCCACCACCATGGGGCGGAACCCATGGTCGATTTCGGCCATGACCCGTTTGAGTTTGTCTTCAGGGAGGGCCTGGGCTTGCAGGTCGCCGATGCCGACATCCCGGGCCAGGGTCGTGGCCACGCTCTGGCGGTCGCCGGTCAGTAGCAACTGACGTCCCAGGCCCAGCTCGCGCAGCTCGGCCATGGCAACCCGCGCCTCCGGCTTGACGCTGTCGGCCAGCAACAGCCAGGCGAGGAACTGCCCGTCCAGGGCCAGGCCGGCAATCGGGCCGTCATGTTCCGGGACCGCTGACGTTTGAATGCCCAGTTGTGCAAACAACTCCGGTCGCCCCAGCGCCGCTTCGCCCTGGACGGTCATCGCGACCACCCCCAACCCCTGGCGTTCATGAATGTCCGTCAGCGCCAGGCTGTCTTCCTGCTCCGCCAGCCCTGCCAACGCCCGACTGACCGGATGACTGCTGGCCGAACCGAGGCTGGCAGCCAAAGGCAACAGCAACGATGAGGGAGCATCCTGGGCATGTTCGATGGATTGCAGGCGCAGGACGCCGTAGGTCAAAGTACCGGTCTTATCGACAACCAACGACGTCAGGTCCGCCAGTTCTTCCAGGAAAGCCGAGCTGCGGATCAGGATCCCGTGGCGCGCCGCCACCGCGATCCCGGCAATGGCGGTGGCCGGCGCCGAAAGCACCAACGCACAAGGACAAGCGGCGACCAATACCGCCAGCATCGCCTGGGCATCGTTGGTCACGAACCAGGTCACCGCCGCCAGCAGCAACACCAGCACCAGGTAACTGCCGGCGTAGCGTTCCAGCAAGCGAGTGATGGGTGGCTTGGAGCGTTCGGCGTTTTGCATCAGGGCGATGACTTTGCCCAGGGTTGATTCTTCGCCGGTCCGGGTCACTTCCAGGCGCAGCAGGCCATCCAGATTGATCGCGCCACCAAAGACTTCTGTGCCGACCACAGCCTCCAACGGCACCGACTCACCCGTGATGGGCGCGGTGTCGAGGCTGGCCTGGCCGGATAACACCCGACCATCGGCCGGCACTCGATCGCCAGCGCGCACCTCCACGACATCGCCGGGCTGGAGTGTCGCGTTGTCGACGTCGATGATCGAACCGTCGGCCTGCACCTTGCGACCTTGGCTGCGGGTCAGTTGGCCAAGGGCATGGATCGCCTCCTGAGAGCCAATGACGCTGCGCTCTTCCAGCACATGCCCGAAGATCATGATGATCGGCAACAACGCCGCCGTCAGCAGGTCGCCAGTGGCCCAGGCACCGAGCATCGCCAGGGCGATGAGTTGGTCGGTAATCCCGTGCAGGCTTGGGTAACGCAAGCTGTACCAGGCCGAACGCATCACCGGCACCGCCACCAATAGCGAGGCGAACCCCAATAGCAGTTGGCTGACACCGCTCTGCTCTGGCGACCAGCCGCGCCATACCAGCCCCAATGCGAGCAAGCCGAGGGCAAGCATCGCCAAGGTCAGTTGCCTGGCGGCGATGCGTTGTTCCGTCGAGGACAACATTGGTGCGGCGCTGGTTTGGGCGGTCATTGTCCGGCTCCCTGGATGATCAGACGGGCATCGTCTTTCGGGTCGACCGTCGTCACTGAACCGGCCTGGCGAAGGATGGCAGGCATGCGTTCGCGATACAGGCGCAGCAGCATTTGCGGATCGCTGCCTTGGGTCTTCGCCAAGCCCAGCACCGTGGCCGTGTCGGCCGAAGCCTTGGCGAGTCGTTCGCTGGCCTGGGCATGGGCAACTTGCACGGCACGGTCGGCGTCTTGGCGAGCGGACTGGGAGAGCTTTTCGGCTTCTGTGCGCGCGTTGGCCACGGCTTTATCGGCCTGCTGGCCGGCCGTCAGCACCGCGTTGAAGGCACTCACCGCCGGCCCCGGCAAACTCGATTGCACATCGACCCGCACCACTTCGATGCCCAACCCCTGCCCCGTCGCCGCCAGGTCAGCCAGGCGCCGGTTAAGCCCCTGCACCAGATCGCCACGCAAGCGTTCGCGGCGTTCGGCCGCCTGGTTGTCGCTGCCCATCAGTTCGGGGCGAGCCACCAGAATGGTGTCCAAGTCCCGGGCTGCGGTCAGGGCCACGGCACTGCGGGTCGCCAATCGGTCCAGTGCCGGCAGGACATGTTCACCTTGCAAGACGAAGGCGTAAGGGTCGGTGACTTTGTAGAACACCCGCACATCGAGTTGCACCACGCCGGCATCACCGGTCAATAAATAACCAGAGCCGGCCAAAGCATCGCTAACCGGCGTGGCGAAACTGGCCACACGATCAGCCTGCAGGGCCGCATCCGAGCGCAGCAGATTCTCCACCCGCCGCTCAAGCACCCGATCCGCAGCGGGCAGCAAGACGACTTGTTCCACAGGACGAGGCCACGCCAACAAAAGACCGGCATTCTGGATGCGATCCAAGGCGCCAAAGTGCAGCACCACCGCGCGATTCTGCGGATCAATCTGCCGCACGTTGGAAAAGACCCAGGCCAACGCCGCCAACACCGTGACGGCGTAAAGCGCAAGAAATGCCAGGCGTCCGGCCTGGATCCACGGGCTGGATAACTCGTTTGTTCCACGTGGAACCAAACTCATGGTTGTGTTCCACCTTTGCCGTCCACGGAAACCGGACCGTCCACCAGGACACGGAATGGTGCCGCATCGGTGCGCAAAATCAGCTTCGTCCCTGGGCTGACAATGGTGCCCAAGGTGTCCAACGAACGGAGCAGATTGTAGAGCTGCGGGGAGCCGGCGTATGCCCGACCATAGATCTCAGCGGCTTCTACTCGCGACTGCGCTTCGATATCCGCGGCTTTCACCGTGGCATCGGCTTGCAAGACTCGCGCATCACGTTCTGCGGCGGAGCGAATCTGCGCCGCTTCGCGCTTGCCGATGGCGGTGCGTTCGGTGGCGATGGTTTCACGCTCGGCGCGCATGCGATCCACCGTCGCCGTCAGCGTCACCGAGGGCAAGGTCAGGCGCTCAACGCCGACTTGCAACACGCGCACGCCATAAGTGGTGAGCAACTGCTGATCAATCTGCTGACGCAGCTGAGCTTCGAAATCGGCGATGCGCACCTGGCTGGCATCGGTGTTAACCAGGTTCGCCAGGTCAAAACTGGCGGCGGTGGTTTCCAGCGCCGAGCCGACGAAGGTGCGGATCTGCCGTGCGGCTTCGTCCGGTTGGTTCTGCACCGCGCGCATGAAACGCTGCACGTTTTCCGGGTCACCCTGCACCTGCCACGCCACGTAGGCCTGGACGATGATCCGCAGTCCATCACGAGTGCCAACATCCTGCAAACCGCTGGACGTAGTGCGCAACCGCAGGTCCACCGGAATCGCCGCCTCGAACGGTGCCGGCCAGCGCCAACCCAAGCCAGGTTGCAGCAGCACCCGCGCCGGATTGCCGAAACGGGTGATGACCGTGGCCTCCCCCGAGCGCACTTGCACCAGGCTTGCGGCCGCGACGGCAAACGCCACCAGCAACGCTGCCCAACCCATGCGCCGCCACGGGAACGGACCGGCCTGCTGCGGATCGCCATGATGGTGGTGATGATGACCATGTTGATGACCAGCATGGCCGTGATCGTGACCAGCGTGGTCGTGGTGATCGTGTGAAGAGGACGGGCTCAATGGGCAGCTCCTGGCGGGACAGGGTTACGCGGCGACGCAGGGTCTGCCGGCAGCGTGAAGGTACGCAAGTCGATGGTCGGCGCGTTGCCGCTGCCGCCCAGGCGATGATCGAGAATCAGCAACCGGGCATTGGCGAGGCCCTGGCTGAGTTGGCCCAGGTAATGCTCCAGCACAAAAGCGTGTCCCGCGGTGGCGTAGGCTTTGCGGTCGGCACTAAAACTCAGGTCGGCGGCCTGGGCGGTTGCGTTGATTTCCCGGGCGGTGGCCGTGGCTTGGTCATGGGCGACGCTGGCTTGCAACTGTGCCTGGTTGGTCTGTTCGGCCGCCGCGCCGCGCTCTCGGGCGATCAATGCCTGCGCGCCGATCTGCGCCGCCTGCACGCCGTGGTAGGCATTGGCCGCACCAGCCGGTGGATGAATCGCCTCCACAACGGTCGCCAGGATTTCCACACCGCTATCGAGCGATTGCAAATCAGCCTGGACGGCGCGACCGATTTCATCGGCGAGGCTGACACGGTCAGCACCCAGCAAACCATCCAGCGTGCGCGATGCAAACTCATGCACCAGGATGCGGCTGGCGGTGCTGCGGATCAGCGTCGGCACATCGGCGCTGTTGTAGGTCGCCGCCAAGGCCGCGGCGTCCGTCAGGCCGATGCGGTAGACAAAGCGCACGTCCATGTTGACGATCTGGAAGCTCTGCTGGTCGGCACGACGACTGGCAATGACCTGGGACTTGTCATTCACATGGCTGGCGTCCCACAACCGATTGGCGATTGCCGGCGCCGGTCCCTCCGCCGGTTCAGCCTCGACCATTGCTCGATTCTCCGCGACGCTGGTCGCCAGTTCATGCACAACGCCATTCTCGACGTTGAGCACCCTGCCCCACGGCCAAGGCAACGCGACATGCAAGCCCGGGCCGAACACCTCTACCGGTTTGCCAAAGCGCTCATAGATGCCACGCCCCTGCAGCGGCACTTCGTGCACGCCAGTCAACAACCAGCCCACCAGCACCACCAGCGCCACCACCGGCAAAAAAGCCCGGCGCATGTAGCTGAAGGCCCAGATCTGGCGCAAGTCGATGCCAAAACGGTTGTGCAGTTCATGTTGCAAGGCCAGCAACGGTTGCGGCGGCCAGCGCAGCAGATCGGCGATCACACTGCGGCCCAAGAGCGTCGGTTCCAGGGCGTCCCGGCGCGGAATGAATAACGACAGCACAGCCCGCAGCAAAAACTCGGCCGCCACCACGCCCGGCAACAGCCCCATCAGCACGGCCAGGCGCAGCGGCCAGATGGACGTTTCTGCGACGAACAACAAACACAAAGCGCCGAGCACCAGCACGATGATCGCCACCCGCGTCAGTTGCGCCAGCGGCGGCGCTTCCGGCCACTCACCGGGAGATTGCTGGGCCAATTGCCGCTCGAACACTAATAGCCCGAATGCCAACAACAACGACAACACCGCCCCCACACTGGCGGGGACACCAAGGGCGGCAGCCGGCAGTTGCAAATTCCAGGCTTGCTCCAGGCCCAGCAATACCAGCAATGACCAACCGGCCAGCCACAACGCAGGCGCACCGATCAGTTTCAGCAGACCGACCCCGCGTGCGCCGATTCGCTCCAGCAGCCGCTCATACCAACCCAGGTTATCAACAGGCTCGTTTTCCACAGGCGGGTTATCCACAGCTGGCAGCAGCGCCCTGCTACGCCATTGCGTCACCCACCAGGCCGATTGCAAACCCGCTACCAACACCAAGAGTCCCGCACCTTGGCTGACCAGCAGAACCGGCCACAGCGATTGCGGCGAAAACACCCCGATAAAAAATGCCAGTACCAGCCCCAAACCCGCCACGCTTCCCAGGGCGAAGGCGATCTGCTTCAAGCGGCGCCCTTGGAACGACGCCTGCTGAAAACGCGGCCATTCGGCCACCTGTGCCCCTTCGACATCAAGATCGACTTGCATACCACCCCAACACTCGTGGCGATCAAAATCCGGCCCGTGGACAAATGCCCACTGAGGCTGCGTTATATGCCGTTACCTTATAACGATTCCTGTGAAATTTCCGTTTTGAATTCTTCATGACAAGGCCAACGCAGGCCTCTTGACTTAAGCCTTGACCGAAATCTGCGGAAACGCTCATATTACGAGCATAATTTTCTATCAGGCCAAGCAGGAGAGCAGCGATGAGCAACTACGACGTGATCATTCTGGGCGGCGGACCCGGCGGGTATAACGCGGCGATTCGGGCCGGGCAGTTGGGGTTGAAAGCCGCCTGTGTCGAAGGCCGAGCCACCCTGGGCGGCACGTGCCTGAATGTCGGCTGCATGCCCTCCAAGGCCTTGCTGCATGCCTCGGAACTGTACGAAGCCGCCACGGGAGCGGAATTCGCCAACCTGGGCATTGAAGTCAGCCCCACCCTCAACCTTGCGCAGATGATGAAGCAGAAAGACGAAAGCGTGGCCGGCCTGACCAAGGGCATCGAGTTTCTGTTTCGCAAGAACAAGGTCGACTGGATCAAAGGCTGGGGCCACATCGACGGGCCCGGCAAGGTGATCGTTACCGGCGACGATGGCGCCAAGACCGAACTCAGCGCCAAGGACATCGTCATCGCCACGGGCTCGGAACCTATGCCGCTGCCAGGCGTGCCAATCGACAACCAGCGCATCCTCGACTCCACCGGCGCCTTGTCCCTGGGTGAGGTGCCCCGGCATCTGGTGGTGATCGGCGCTGGCGTCATTGGCCTCGAGCTGGGCTCGGTCTGGCGGCGCCTGGGTGCCCAGGTGACCGTGGTGGAATACCTCGATCGCATCTGCCCGGGCGTGGACGGCGAGGCCGGCAAGACCTTGCAGCGGGCCTTGGCTAAACAAGGTATCCAGTTCAAGTTGAGTTCGAAGGTCACCGGCGCCACGACCTCGGCCAGCGGCGTGCAATTGCAGATCGAACCGGCAGCGGGCGGCGAAGCACAGTCCCTGGATGCCGATTACGTGCTGGTCGCCATCGGTCGTCGGCCTTACACGCAAGGACTGGGGCTGGAGAACGTCGGGCTGAGCCCTGACCAGCGCGGCATGCTCGCCAACCAGAATCACCGGACCGAAGCGCCCGGCGTCTGGGTCATCGGTGATGTGACGTCCGGACCGATGCTGGCCCACAAGGCCGAAGACGAAGCCATGGCCTGCATCGAACAGATCGCCGGCAAGGCCGCCGAGGTCAACTATGCGCTGATTCCCAGCGTCATCTACACCCGTCCGGAACTGGCCAGCGTCGGCAAGACCGAGGAACAACTCAAGGCCGAAGGCCGTGCCTACAAGGTCGGCAAGTTCCCCTTCACCGCCAACAGCCGAGCCAAGATCAACCATGAGACCGAAGGGTTCGCCAAGGTCCTGGCCGATGAACGCACCGATGAGATCCTTGGCGTGCACCTGGTAGGCCCGAGCGTCAGTGAGATGATCGGTGAATACTGCGTGGCCATGGAGTTCAGCGCCTCAGCCGAGGACATCGCCCTGACCTGCCACCCACACCCTACCCGCTCGGAGGCTTTGCGCCAGGCGGCCATGAATGTGGAGGGGATGGCGACACAGATGTAGGAACAACGCAAAGCGGGAATGAACACCTGTGGCGAGGGAGCTTGCTCCCGCTGGGTGGCGCAACCGCCCCAAATCGGCTGACGCGATTTTCGGGCAAATCGCATCAGCCGATTCTACGACGGCTTCGCCGCCGAGCGGGAGCAAGCTCCCTCGCCACAATCGGTGTTCGCCCGTTAGCTAGCCGACATCCGCGCCTTGCGCCGGCGCCGACTGATCAATCCCAACGCCACGGCCACCACCAGCACCGCCCCGCCCACTTCCAACCAGGCCTTGTAAGGTCGCAGCGCCGAACGCATCGGGTCCAAGGCCTGGGTCACGTAGCGTTTGTTCGCCTTGCTGAAGTCCGGTTCCTGGCATTGATGACCGAAATCCCCGGCCCAATCCACATACGGACCTTCCTTCACATAGCGTTGATACAGCGCGCTTTGTTCCTCAAGGCTGGAGTTGTACCCCACCGCTTTGCACAGCACCGCCGCAAACGCCTGGCTGGTATGCGGCAAATGATCCGCCGCCTGGCTCGCCAGCGCCGTGGCGACGAACCGGTAGTGATAACGCACATCCGGCTGCGCGGCGCTGGCCTGCTGGCGTTGCACTTCGCCTTCGGCCACCAGCGGCCCGACCTTCAGCTCAACCGGTTCCAGGCTGTAATTGCCTCCCAGGCTGGCGTAATCCGGCGCCATCTCATAGCCAAGCAACTCCATGCCCCATTTGCGCGCCATCCAGGACGCATTGAAATAGGCCTCGGCCCGTCGGGTTGGCCACCATTTGGACTCCGCGTCCTGGCGCAATTGCCCATAGGCGCGGGCCTTGTTCTGCAAGTCTGCGTTATCGAAATAAGCCGGTGCCTCATCAAAGCGCCCCTCCCTCAGCAAGCGACGACCCAGCAGATTGCGCAGGCTCGCAGCCACCGGCAGCGGCACGTAGTTGTCCCGATCCTCCTGACTCAACGCCGGTGGCGCCGGAACTTGGGCGTCGACGTACTGCTTGAGCTCATCCACCGTCAGCACACGCTCGGCAACTGCGGCAGCGTCGTACCAATAGTTGCTCTGGCCGCGATAGAGCTGATCGAAGGCTTGCAGGTAATCGCCGCGCTGCAAGGCCAGGATCGCGCTTTCACCTTCGACCCGGCACTTGGGCTGCACCGACTCGAAGTTCCAATCCGGTGTCCGCCGGCTGCCCCAGGATTCATCGTTCGGGAAAGCCTGGGCAGCCTTGGCATAAGCCGCCGCCGCGGCCACTTTGTCGCCGTCGCGCAAGGCCAGCTTGGCACGCACCCACCAGGCCAGGCCGGTGTCGGCAGCCTTTTGCGCAAAAGCCTGGGCACTGGCGTAATCGCCGTGCTGGTAACTCACCGCCGCCAAACGGTCGGCATCGCCCAGATTGTCCCGGGCGTTGGCTTGCAACAGTTCGAACAGCCTTTTCTCGCCCGAGGGTTCTTCACCGTCCCACCAGCCGACGCGGCTGAGCAGGTAGGCGGTGACCAACCGCTGCACCAACGGGGTCTTGAGCAGTTCGCTCAAGCGCTCATCCGGCTGGACGCTCAAATCACCGGCCAATTGCAGCAACGAGCTGTAGCCGACCGAAGACCCTTGCAGGTTCTGGATCGCATACAGGCCGATGGCACTGTCCCAATCGTCAGCGGTGTAGGCCACCCGGGCTTCTTCGCCAAGGCTGGCGACGCCCAGTTCCAGCGGATCGCTGAAGCCGGCAATGCTCAACTCGCGGGCCAGGCGAAACGCCGCTCGCGCCTGGTCCTGCAAGACCACAGGGTCGCCGCTGCCGGCCTCGGTGCTCACGGCAAACAACGCCCGGCCAAGGGAGTATGCGGCCCAGGTGCTGCGCAACCGACGTTGGTCAGCCGGTAACGCCAGCAATTGCTGGAACGCCTCCACAGCGCGCTGATGCTCACCGATGTTGAAAGCCGCCGCGCCAATCGCATACAAGCGCAGCTCATCAGGCAGGTTGGCCGCTTCGGCTGCCACCTGGTCAACATCGGTCAGGGCTCGCAGGCGCTCCACCACCGCTTGCTGCGGCGGGGTCAGGCCGATCTGCTCGGCCTGGTTGCGTTGTTCAACGTAGGAAGGCGGGTCGTCATAGCTGTAGTCCGGGTTGCGTGTCGCCTCGGTGGCCGGCTTGAGCCCGGCAATCGCCTGGCCGAGACGGCTGACCTCGAAGCGAAAGCTGCCTTCGGGTAATTCGGCCAGCGACTGGGCGCGGTTATCCAGCAGGCGCATCGGGAAATCCGGCCCGCAAGCCAGCGCCGGGCCCAGCGGCAGGCAAAGGCTCAGGCACAGCAGGTGACGAGGCCACTTACGGGTAAACATTGAAACCTCCTTGGTCAATTTTCGTACAGCGCGCCCAACCGATTGCCCGTTGGCTGCCAGCCGCCAAGCGGCCTTCCTGAATGCGGGTGAAGGTAAGCAGTCCGGGGGTTTGTTGCAACGTATAGCCGGCCAAGGCATCGACGCCGTCACACGCGCCGACAGCCAGCGTCAGGCGCTGGGGCCAGGGACTGTCGAGATTGCCCTGGTTAACCAGGCGGATATCGTACAAACCACCCTGCTCCCCCCACTGCAACGCCAAGCGACTGTCCAGGTTATCTCCCCGGGCGACGGCGCCGAGCGTGGTCAGGCTCCATGCCCGTCGGTCGCCGGCCAGCGGCAGGCGAAACCAGATCAATCCAGCGAGATGTTTCGGTGGATCGGCACGCAAATCTGCCGCAAGCCCGGCCACTTGTTGCGGATCGGCCAGCAACTCCCGCCGCTCGCCACCGCGATCGATCGGCACTTCGCTTTCCACCATCGGCGCGCCACTCTCCTGGGTCAGCAGCGCCACGCCGTATGCCGGCAGGGCCAGATAAAACGGCCGTGTGGTGATGTCGCTCCAGCGTTGCGCCCAGTGCCGAGCCTGTTTCGGATCGAACAATCCCTGCCTCGGGTCGCTCACCGCGTGGACCTGCAGCACGCTGCTGTCCACCGTTTCCAACAACCCAGGCAATGCTGGGCTGTCGAGCCAGGCCGGTAGCGCGGTAATACTCAGCCGCACGTTGGCCGGCAGGACATGCCGCAGTTGGCCGAGGAACTTTCCATAAGCCGGCAACCGCGCGTTGCCCGCATCGTGGTCGATTTCTACCCCTGCCGGGGTGAGGCCTTGGGCTTGCCAATCGCCCAGCACCTGCTGGATCTGCGCGATCACCTCGTCCTGGTCCAAAGCCTTGAGCTGACCGTCCAGGCGAATCACAGCGATCAGCGGACGGCCATCAGCCTTGAGCAAGGCCGAATCGATCCGCGCACGGCTCCAGCCCGCCCCGGGAAAAGCCTGCAACGCCAGCACCCGCAGCGTGGAAAAATCTCCCCGGCTTTGACGCAGCGCCAGCGCGTGGGCCGGGATCCATTGGCGTTGCCAGATGTAGAGCTGTTGATCGAGGGCCGGGGCCGGAGGTTGTTCGCAGGCCCCCAAAAGCAACAAGGCAAGGGCCAGGGAGAGCCGGAAAAAAACAGTCATGAAGCCTTCCACCCATAAAGCCCGGCAGATTACGCCACCCGGATCCCTCGCCACAGGCGCTATGAAAGCCCGCCCGGCTTACGCGCAATAATCACCTGACTCTTGGCCACCACCGCGTCCAGCGCCTGCTTGATCTGCGCCCCACGCGGTGAGTTCAGCACCGCTTGCCAGGTGGCGGCCCAATGATTGAGCAACGGGTGGTCGGCGTTGCTGAGATCGACCTTGGCTTCCCAGAACAACAGCATCCACATCGACCAGTAGAAACCGTATTGGCTGTGGCTCAACACCGTAAGCCCGGCCTCGCTGACCATCGCCTTGAACTGCTCTTCGCTGATGATGCGAATGTGGTTGGGCTTGCGGAAGTACTCCGGCGCGGCAATGTCTTTCTGCAGGTCTTCGGAGCTGGGGTGCGGCACGCTCAACAGGTACAGCGCCCCGGGCTGGCCGACCCGTACCAGTTCGGCAAGGAACTGCGCCGGGTCGTCGACATGCTCGATGACTTCGGTGGACACCACCCGCGTGGCCGTGGCATCGGCAATCGGCAGCGGGTTGCAGTCGGTCACGTGGCACTCGACTTCGCGCGCAGGGGTGTCGCTCAAGCGTTGGCGAGTGGCCTCGACCTTGGCCGCGTCGATGTCGGCGATGATGATCTTCGCCCCGCGCATCGCACAAAAATGCACGTTACCGCCATCGCCGCATCCCACGTCCAGCAGCGTGTCTCCAGGGCTCACCGGGAAACCGGTGAACAGCTCGTCAGTTTGCTGGTTGAACCAGCCGCTGAGCACCGCATCGTGCAACCCGAGCATGTACGGGTCGACCTTGTCGGCGACCGGCTCAGCGGGCGCGGGCGTGCCCATGGTGAGTTTCTTCAAAAGGCTCAGCATGACGGGGCTCCAGAGGCAGGAAGGACGGTCCGGTTGGCGGACAAGCGTTGCACCAGTTGAGCACCACGAGCGCGCAAGGGCATTTCCACCAGACGATAGTTGAGCTCGCTCAGCAGCCCAATCAACGACAACCCGCAGGTCAACGCCAGCCAGGGGTGGCTCGCCATGTCAGGCGATCCCAGCGGTGAGAAACGGAACCACAGCTCACGTAGCAGGAAAAACACCGGAATATGAATTAAATAGATGCCATAGGATCGGCTGCCAACCCAGGTCAACGCTGTTTTCACCGGACTGGGCGGCAGCAGGTAATCTCGGTCGTAGGAAGCCACCCAGACTAGCACGGCACTGAGTAGCGCTATGACCCCTATGCGATAGAACGACAAATTGAAATGCTCAGTCGCGATCACAGCCATTACGCCACCGAGCCCCATTATCAACAGAGCACCCAGGCCCGACCGGCGTAACCATTTTGGTTCGAACCGCTCGTAATCCGACCGCAGGCTCCAGACCGAGAGCAGCACACCAAGGGCCAGGGCGTCGGTACGAAAAACCATCAGCCACAAGCCTCTCATGGTGAACAACTGCAACAGCACCACCGCCAGCAACACCCAGACCAGGTAACGGCGCGAGACGAACACCAGCAAAGGCAAAATCAAATAGAACTGCTCTTCCAGCGACAGCGTCCAGTACACGAAGCTCGCGCCGTATTCATAACGCATGAAGGCATCGCCAAAGCGTACGTTGGCAAATTGCAGGAATCCGGCCAGCGTCGCCTGCAGGTTGGCCTCGACACTGCCAAACGCGCCAGAGCGATTGAAGAAAAACACCGCGAACAACACCAGTAACAACCAGAGCCAGGCCGAGGGCAACAGGCGAAACGCCCGGCGAATCCAGAATTCACGGGTAGTGGCCCAGAATTGTCGAGGCGTGTCGCAGCGGCGTAACTGAGGAATCAGGTTGCGACCAATGACGAATCCGGAAATAGCGAAAAACAAATCCACCCCCCACCACAGCTGAAAAATATCGGCCGTGGCTGCCAGACGCGGCATCCCACCCGGTAGCGGCATGCTTTGTATGTGATGGAACAGCACGCCGATTACCGCAATGGCGCGCAGCAATTCGATATCCATGATTCGCTTGCTGCTCATGATGCGTTCCCACACGAAGGGTTGGGTTTGCGAGCAATGATGACCTGGCTCTTGGGCATGAATTGGTCGAGTATCTGTTTGATAGCCAGGCCGTCGGGTTGCGTCAGCAAGTCCTGCCAGAGGCTGGCCCAACGTTCCATTAGCGGCGGGTACGGCGCCCGGATACGATCATGCACGGCGCCCTTGAGGTCCCGCCCCGCCGCCTTTTCGCTAGCCCAGAAGAAAATCATGCCCATGACCCAGAAGAATCCGCTGGCCTGGCGATGCTCAATGACCAGTCCGGCGTCCTCCACTAAAGCGGCAAACCGGTCGGCACTAAAAATCCGCACATGGTTGGGTGTTTGAAAGTAGCCAGGTGGCGCAATACCTTTCTGCAAATGCTCGCCCACCGACGCGGGCACGCTGAGCAGATACTGCGCCCCGGGTTGACCCATGCGCACAAGTTCAGCCATGAACAATTCCGGGTGGTCGACATGCTCGAGCACTTCCATACACGCAATTTTGTTCGCACAACCATCGGCCAGAGGCAGCGGCAGGCTGTTGCTCACCAGCCCCAGGAAGGGCGCGCTCGTCTGGGTCGCGACCTGACGCGCCAGGTCCCGCACCTTGTCATGCTCACTGTCGGTAAAGATCAGAGATGCCCCCTGGCGCAGTGCGAAGGACGTCGCCCAGCCCTCACCGCAGCCGACATCCAAGAATGTGTCGCCGGCTTTTATGGCAAAGCCTTTAAGCAGTTCACCGGTTTCATTAGCAAACCAGCCATCAAGAATTGCATCGCTGAATCCAACGTTACGGGGCGAAACGCCTCCTTCGGACGGCAACACAGGTTCAGTCGAAGGTCCGGGCCGGGGTTGATCCGCGTTCCGACGTCGCTCGTACATGTCCGCCAAGAACGTGCGCATCTGCCGTTCGGCATTGGCCTGGCTGCAGTACATCTCAAGCTTGCGCACAGCATGGGCCGACATCCGGCGATAACGTTCGGGGTCGTTTTTGGCTACGTCATAGCTAGCGCGATAGGCAGAGCACAATGAGTCCCAATCCGTGACATAACGCAAGGTACGGTATGCCGAACGTGGATCGTGTGGCCAGGCCGTCGACTCCTCACAGGAGTCCACCACAAAGGCATTATCGTGGTCGATATAATCGGCCATCGCCGTGTTCAGAGGTGCAATGGCCGGTCGCCCGCAGGACATGAACTCCATCAGCGGCAAGCACTGCCCTTCGCCGTAGGAGCTGTTGACCACATACCGCGTAGCGCCCACCAGTCGCTCGTAATCCGCGTCCGCCAGGTAGCCATGAATCAATACGATGCGACAGCGGTACGGCTGGCTCCGGTAAAGATGGTGCAGCATGTCGGTGAGCGCGCCGGCAATATCATGATGGGTCAGCTTGAGCACCAGGGTCGCGTCGGCAATATCACGGAATGTGGCACAGAACGCGCTGATCATATCCTGCCAGTTCTTGCGCCCATCATAAGGATTGAACACCGACGTATAGATCACACCGTCAAGTACCAACTCGCAGTCCTGGGCCGCAGTTTCAAAAACCACGGGGGCACCGGGCAGATGCTCCGGCGGACCATAGGGCCGCAGGTCGGCGGTGCGACTGTCGATCAACAGACCCCGCAACTGCAGGTGCATTTGATCCACTGTCGGCCTTTGCGCCAACACCGTACCGCGAGCGGCAAAGCGGTCCCACACCGGTGCAGCGATAGCGGCAATCGGAAAATCCGCCCCCATCACGTCACGCACGGCATTGACGGTAAAACTGGAATGGGTAATCGCCATGCCGGTCGCGCCGAGTACCATGCGCCAGTCGTGACGAGGTTCACCTTGCCAGCTTTCAGTGGGAATGGTGCTGAACTCCCAGGCAAACACGGGAACCGTAGGGCAGGCGTAGTGGATCGCGGTGCGATGGGGTGGGGAAAACGAAAAAAATACGCAGTCCTCACCACGAGTGAGGCAATCGGCATACAGCTGATCGACTTCTTCATCCGGCCGGGACACTTCAATGACCCGCCCCAAACGCTCCAACACCGGACGGAATTCCTTGAGTACGAAGTAGTAGCTGTATTCGGGTTTGCCGAGATTTTCCAGGATATTGGTCTGGTTGGTTTCTGAATAAATAATGATCAGCATGATACGGACCCTGGCTGGACTATGAACGCCGGCGTTTCATCGCGACTTGGTCCCGCGAGAAAAGCCGCCAGCCGTTGCTCAGCCGGAGCGAAATCGCAATGGCGACGCATGCGCTCGCTCGCCGCCGACGCCATGGCCTGGTAGGCATTCGGCTGATGCCGGGCCATGGCATAGCTTTGTTGATAGGCCTGCTTCAATGAGCCCCAGTCAGGCCGATAGCTCAGGGTGCGATACAGCAGACGCGTGTCTTGCGGCCAGGGCGTAGGCTCACGGCTGGACTTGACGACAAAAGCCACCTCGGCGTCGATGTAATCACGCATCGCAGTATGATCCGGCGCAATCGCCGGACGTGCGCAAGACATGTATTCCATCAGCGGCAGACACACCCCTTCACAGCGGGACGCATTGACGTAATAAGTCGCCGCACCATACAAACGGATAAGCTGCTCATCCGCCAGGTCGCCGTGCAACACCACCACCCGACAATTGAATGGCGATAGCTGGGATAGCAGAGTCAGCAACTCGACGTAGTAGGCCGACAAGTCCTTCTGCGTGATTTTCAGCAACAACGTGGCATCCTCGACATCACGCAGGGCCCAGCAGAAAGCCGTTATCAGGTGAAGCCAGTTTTTTTGCCCATCCAGCGGGTCGAGTACGCTGACATAGACGACACCGCTGACTTCAGTCTCTGCCGTCTGGCTGGTATCCGGCAAAACGGCCTGGGGATGCTCCGGCGGGACAGGTTCCCGGACAGGTTCTGGCAATGGCTCGACCACCACGGTAACCGGCGGCGCAGGGGTTCCTCGAAGGACTCTACTGAGCAACACGCGCGCAAAAACAGGCATCAGGTCCCGGACCGCTTCGCGATACCAGCACAGCAGGTTGTGCTTGATCAGCCACAACGTCCCCTGCTCACCATCACTGTTGAAGGCTCTGAAAATTTCCCTCAGGTAATGCCGACTAATGAACCCACGACGTCGCCAGGTCGGGACCGGCGGCTCGATGACAGGCTCGATGACCACCTCGGGAGCCGTGAACACCTGCTCCGGCCTCTCTTCAATGAGAGGTGCAATCAAACCATCGGCCGACAACCCAAGAAAGCGACTGTCGATGATGCAGCCCTTGATATGCAGGGCCATGCCCGGATTGACCGGCCTGCTTGGATATTGCTCACGAACCACCGCGAAACGCTCCCACAACGGAGCGGGCAGGACCAACACGGGGAAATCCTCGCCCAACGCACGGCGAATAGCCTCGGCTGCGTGGCCTGACAGCGCAATCACCCGGCCATGGCGGTTCAAAGTACGACGCCAGTCCCGCCCAGGGTCATCGCCAAAATGCTCGGTCGGGATCGAGTCGAACGCCCAGGCGAGCACGCAGACCATCGGGCATAGCAGATCCGTGGGCGTGTTGTGAGGGGGTGAAAATGAGAGAAACAGGCAATCCTGGCCCGCCTCTTGAAATCTCTGGTAAAGCGGATCGACCTCGGCCACTGAGGACACCACGTGCACCCGTCCCAGGCTTTCCAGCATGGGACGATAGGCCGTGAGCAAAAGGTAAGGGCTGTTCTCAACACAGTCGAGGGCCTGGCCGACGGAGAGATCGTTAACATCCGAGTAAAGAATGAAGTTCATGGTACCCCATCATGGAATCGCCATCCCGGCGATCCCAATTCAGGACGGTCAAGTCATGGATCGAACCGGCCCGGGGCCACGCCCACCCATCGTCTTGTTACCCGTCTCGTTCTTGTTTTTAGTCAGTCATTGGCCTGCGGTTCGGCCTGAAAATCAGGTTCGGTGGGCGTCGTGACGAGGGCATTCTAAACACATCCACCAAGGGTTCGTGAACCGCTCGGCGAGAATAAACCCGCTATAAATATGAGAACTGACCGGTCACGGTTTGCGCTGTTGAAATTACTTCGAAATTGGCACAGATTGGCAACCAAACAACTACAACAAACGCTTCTCCAGATCGATCGTTGAGTGATTTTTCCCCGATCTTACGGAAATTTCCCACTCAGTTCGCGCTAGACGAAGCAGCCGTCGAAGGGGGCTGGTGCTTGAAAAAACGTCTGTTCGTTACGGGCCTCAGCGGTTTCGTTGGACGTCACCTCAAATCTCGACTGAACGGTCATGATTCGGCGTGGCAGGTGATGCCTGTCGCTGCCCGCTACGACCTGACGGATGCCAAGACCCTGGAAGGCCTCTGGCCCGAGATTCCCGACGCCGTGATCCACCTGGCGGGACAGACCTTTGTCCCCGAAGCCTTCCGCGATCCGGCACGCACCCTGCACATCAACCTGCTGGGCACCTTGAACCTGCTCCAGGCCCTCAAGGCCCGGGGTTTCACCGGCACATTCCTGTATGTCAGCTCCGGTGATGTCTATGGCCAGATCAGCGAAGACCACCTGCCGATTACCGAACTGCAACTACCCTCCCCGCGCAACCCGTATGCCGTGAGCAAGCTGTCGGCCGAACTGCTGAGCCTGCAATGGGGCATGAGCGAAGGTTGGCCGGTGCTGGTGGCCCGCCCGTTCAATCACATCGGTCCCGGGCAGAAGGACAGCTTCGTCATTGCCAGCGCCGCCCGGCAAATCAGCCGGATCAAGCTGGGCCTGCAACCGGCTCGGCTGCAAGTGGGCGATATCGACGTGACTCGCGATTTCCTCGATGTCGGCGATGTGATTTCGGCCTACCTGGCCCTGCTGGACAAAGGCGCCCCGGGACAGGTCTACAACATCTGCTCGGGCCGCGAGCAGAGCATTCGCAGCCTGATCGAACAACTGGGCGATATCGCCCAGGTCGACGTGCAACTGATCCAGGACCCTGCGCGTCTTCGCCGCGCAGAACAGCGTCGCGTCTGTGGTAGCCCAGCCAAGCTACGACAGGCCACCGGATGGACGCCTGAAACAACAACACAACAATCCTTGCGGGCGATCCTGTCCGACTGGGAGATACGGGTACAACAAGAATGAAAAGTGCATTGATCACAGGGATCACCGGTCAAGACGGCGCGTATCTGGCCAAGTTGCTGCTCGACAAGGGTTACAAGGTTCACGGCCTGGTGGCGCGACGCAGCAGCGACTCGCGCTGGCGACTGCGAGAAATGGGTATCGAACAGGACATCGTTTACCTGGACGGTGACATGGCCGATGCCTGCTCCGTGCAACGGGCCGTGATCAAGTCGGCGCCGGACGAGGTGTACAACCTGGCCGCGCAAAGTTTCGTCGCGGCCTCCTGGGACCAGCCGGTGACCACCGGCATCGTCGACGGGCTGGGGGTCACCCACCTGCTCGAAGCCATTCGCCAGTTCAGCGTGCATACGCGCTTCTACCAGGCGTCCACCAGCGAAATGTTCGGCCTGATCCAGGCCGAACAGCAGGACGAGCACACCCCGTTTTACCCACGCAGCCCCTATGGCGTGGCGAAACTGTACGGCCACTGGATCACCGTCAACTACCGGGAAAGCTTCGGCCTGCATGCCAGCAGCGGCATCCTGTTCAACCACGAATCACCGCTGCGTGGCATCGAGTTCGTCACCCGCAAGGTCACCGACGCCGCTGCACGCATCAAGCAGGGCAAGCAGCAGGAATTGCGCCTGGGCAATATCGACGCAAAGCGCGATTGGGGCTTTGCCGGCGATTACGTCGAGGCCATGTGGCTGATGTTGCAACAGGACACCCCCGACGATTACGTAGTGGCTACCGGCGTCACCACCACCGTGCGCGAGATGTGCAGGATTGCCTTCGAACACGTGGGCCTGGACTACCGTGACTTCGTCAAGATCGACCCGGCGTATTTCCGCCCGGCCGAAGTCGAAGCGCTACTCGGCAACCCGGCCAAGGCACAACGCGTCCTGGGCTGGAAGCCCAGGACCGACCTCGACACCCTGATCCGCATGATGATGGATGCGGACATGAAACGCGTCGCCAAGGAGTAGGCCATGCTCATTCCAGTGATTCTCTCCGGCGGGGCCGGGACGAGGTTGTGGCCGGTGTCCCGCGAAGGCCACCCCAAACCCTTCATGCTCTTACCCGATGGCCAGTCGCTGCTGGGCAAGACCTATCGGCGTGCCGCGGGGTTGTTCGATGGCCGGGGCGACATCGTCACCGTCACCAATCGCGAGTACTACTTCCAGAGCCGCGACCACTATCAAAGCGCCCACCTGGAGCGTCATCGCGGTCACTTCGTGCTCGAACCGACAGGTCGCAACACCGCGCCGGCCATTGCTACCGCCGCGCTCGCGGTGCAGGCCCTGCACGGTGACGATCCGATCCTGGTAGTCATGCCTGCCGACCACCTGATCCAGGACGAGGCCGCCTTCCAGACCGCCGTGGCGCACGCCGTGGAACTGGCCAAAAACGGCCACTTGGTGACCTTTGGTGTACTGCCCTCGGCGCCGGAAACCGGCTTCGGCTATATCGAACGGGGCAAGCCCCTGGACACCAAGGGCGCGGCCAAGGTCGTGCGCTTCGTCGAAAAACCCGACCTGCAGACCGCTACGCAATATCTGGAAAGCGGCCGCTTCCTGTGGAATTCGGGGATGTTCTGCTTTTCGGTCAAGACCCTGCTGGCGGAGCTGCAAGCCCACGCCCCCGAGCTGCTGGAACAGGCACGCGCCTGTGTCACCGCCAGTACGGCGGTGGAAACCTCAGGGTGTGTGCAGCAGGAATTGTCCGCGGCGCATTTCGCCGAAATGCCAGACATCTCCATCGACTATGCCTTGATGGAACGCTCCGCCAATGTCGTGGTGATTCCCGCGGCATTCGACTGGAGCGATATCGGCTCCTGGAGCGCCGTCGCCGGCCTGGTGCCCGCCGATGCGCAAAACAACCGCGCCACCGGCGAGGCCCTGTTTATCGACAGCCAGAACAACTTCGTCCAGAGCGACGGCCGCCTGGTGGCCGCCCTGGGCGTGGAAAATCTGATCATTATCGACACCGCCGATGCCGTGCTGGTGGCCCATGCCGACCGCGCCCAGGATGTTCGTCGCGTCGCCCGGCAACTCAAGGACAAGGATCACGAAGCCTATCGCCTGCACCGTACGGTCAGCCGGCCATGGGGCAGCTATACCGTGCTCGAAGAGGGTCCACGCTTCAAGATCAAGCGCATCGTGGTCAAGCCTGGCGCATCGCTGTCGCTGCAAATGCACCATCATCGCAACGAACACTGGGTGGTGGTCGAAGGCATGGCCAAGGTCACCAACAACGGCTCGGGTTCGCATCTGGTCGCCAAGAACGAATCGACTTTTATCCCGGCCGGCCACAAGCATCGCCTGGAGAATCCCGGCGTGATCGATCTGGTGATTATCGAAGTGCAAAGCGGCGAATACCTGGGGGAAGACGACATTGTTCGCTTTGAAGATCACTATGGCAGGGCTGACTCATGTTGCTGAGCTTGCACTACTCATTATGGAGTTACCGCGGTTTTATCCTTGGCAGCGTCAAGCGTGAATTCCAATCGCGCTATCGCAACTCGCTGTTCGGCGCGTTGTGGACAGTGCTCAACCCGCTGTCGATGATTCTCGTCTACACGGTGATTTTTTCCCACATCATGCGTGCCCGCCTGCCCGGGGTGGAAGACGGCATGGCCTACAGCGTCTACCTCTGCGCCGGGCTGCTGACCTGGGGGTTGTTCGCGGAAATCACCACCCGCAGCCAGGGCATGTTCCTGGAAAACGCCAACCTGCTGAAGAAGATCAGCTTCCCCCGGATCTGCCTGCCAGTGATCGTGCTGTTCAACGCCGGGATCAACTTCGCGATCATCCTCGGGCTGTTCCTCGGTTTCCTGTTGATCACCGGGCGCTGGCCGGGCATTACCTTGCTGGCACTGGTGCCACTGCTGGCCCTGCAAGTGATGTTCGCCGCCGGGCTGGGCATGCTGTTGGGGATCCTCAATGTGTTTTTCCGTGATGTCGGGCAGTTGTTCGGCATTTGCCTGCAATTCTGGTTCTGGCTCACGCCGATCGTTTACCCCATGACGATCCTGCCGCCGCCGATCCAGCAACTGCTCGCCTTCAATCCCATGACCGCCCTGATGCAGAGCTACCAGAACCTGTTTCTCTACAACCAATGGCCGGTCTGGAGCTCGCTGGTGCCGTTGCTGGTGGTCGGCCTGCTGTTATGCACCTTGGGCTTGCGCATGTTTCGTCGGCGCGGCGGTGAAATGGTGGACGAACTCTGATGGGACATTTGCGCGTCAGTGGCCTGGGCAAGGCCTACAAACAGTACCCGAACCGCTGGAGCCGGCTGTTCGAATGGTTGATCCCCTTTTCCCGCCAGCGTCATCAATTGCACTGGATCCTGCAAGGCGTGGATTTCGAGATCCAACCCGGGGAAGCCGTCGGCATCGTCGGGGTCAACGGTGCCGGCAAAAGCACGTTGCTCAAGATGATCACCGGTACCACGCAACCCACCTGCGGCCACATCCAGTTGCAAGGTCGTGTCGCCGCGCTGCTGGAACTGGGCATGGGCTTTCATCCGGACTTCACCGGTCGCCAGAACGCGTTCATGGCCGGTCAGTTGCTGGGTATGCAGGTAGAGGAAATCGAAGCCTTGATGCCCGAGATCGAAGGGTTCGCCGAAATCGGCGAGGCCATCGACCAACCGGTACGCACCTATTCCAGCGGCATGCAGATGCGCCTGGCCTTCAGCGTCGCCACCGCCCGGCGTCCGGACATCCTGATCGTCGACGAAGCACTGTCGGTGGGCGACGCCTACTTCCAGCACAAGAGCTTCGAACGCATCCGCAGCTTCCGCAAGGCCGGCACCACGCTGCTGATCGTGTCCCACGACCGCTCGGCGATCCAGTCGATCTGCGACACCGCCATCCTGCTGGAGCACGGACGCATGGCCATGCGCGGCAAGCCGGAAGAAGTGATGGATTACTACAATGCCATGCTGGCCGAGCGCGAGGGGCAGATAGTGCGCCAGGAAATGCTCGCCAGCGGCCAGGTGCGCACCATTTCCGGCACCGGTGAGGCCGCCATCCTTGATGTACAGCTCTTGAACACTAAGGGCCAGGCGGTGGAAGTAACCGAGATCGGCCAGCCTGTTGTGTTGCAGGTCAGGGTCGAAGTGCGCCAGAACATAGATCGGCTGGTGCTGGGCTTCATGATCAAGGACCGACTCGGTCAGCCAATGTATGGCATCAATACTCATCGTCAGGAAAAGGCCCTGACCGATCTCAAGGCGGGTGAACAGATTGTCTACCGCTTCAGCTTCGACATGCGTCTGGGCAAGGGCAATTACTCCGTTGCACTGAGCCTGTCGCGACTGGATTCGCATCTGGACGGCAATTTTGAATGGCGCGACTACGGGTTGGTGTTTCACGTGATCAATAATCGCCAGGAAGATTTCGTCGGCTGTTCCTGGCTCCAGGCCGAGACCTGCATCCAGCGTTCGAGCCAGACTGCCGTCGAGGCGTTACCGCAAAAGGAGTTGCCATGAGCCGCCTGTTGGTGGAATGCACCTACGTATTCGAACACCCGGAAATCAATTCCGGCATTCAGCGCGTCGTGCGCAATGTAATTCGCGAACTGCCGGCCAAGGATGGCGAGCGTGAATGCATTCCCGTGGTCATGCTGCAGGGCAAATTATACGAGGCCAAGAGCCTGGCCCCGCTGTCGATCGATAAACTGGATCTGGTCAGCCTGAGGATACGCTGGGAACAGATGGCCAACCTGTTCTGGTTCTGGCATCGGACGCTCGCACGGCAGTGGCCCTTCAGCCGATCATTGTGGGCCCGTCGCCTCCTGTACATTGGCTGCCGCCTGTTCGCCTTCGGCTTCTTGAGCATACCGATACGTTTGCTCGACCGCGCCCTGAAAGGCCAAGAGCTGCCTAAGCGTTGCGTACCGCTGGAGCATCGGGCCGGCGATCAGCTGGTCTTGCTCGACTCATCCTGGCACTCGGATATCTTCCCCCTGGCCGAACAGCTCAAGCGCGATGGCGTCGGGATCATCTCGGTGGTCTACGACCTGATCCCCCTGTCTCATCCACAATTCTGCGATGCCGGGCTGGTCAAGGTGTTCAACCATTGGTTCGACTGGATTGCCCGCACCGCCGACGGCTACATCGCCATCTCCGCCACTATCCGTGACCAGCTGCGCCAGGAAATGGTCCGGCGCATTGGCGAGCAGCAGGTACAAGAACGCTGGTTCGATTATTTCCACCTGGGCAGCGAACTGGACCAGATTAACGCCGCCCACGCCGTCGACCCGAAGTTGCTGCGGTTGTTCAAGCGCCCCGAGCCGGTGTTCCTGATGGTCAGCACCATCGAGCCGCGCAAAAACCACGCCTATCTGCTCAATGCATTCGAGCGGGCCTGGGCTGCCGGTTCCCAGGCGCGGCTGTGCATCGTCGGGAAGATCGGCTGGAAGTGCGAGGCGCTGATCGAACGTATCGAGCGTCATTCACAACTCAACAGCCGCTTGTTCATGTTCAACAACCTCTCGGACCAAAGCCTGGAACACGCCTATCGAAACGCCACTGCGCTGGTGTTCCCGTCCTATGTGGAAGGTTTCGGCCTGCCGCTGGTGGAGGCCATGCAGCGCGGCTTGCCGGCAATGGGCAGCGACATTGAAGTGTTTCGGGAAATCGGCGGTGATTTCATGGCTTATTTCGATCTCGACGAACCCCAAAGCCTGGCGGACCTGGTCACCGACATGGAACATACCGGGGTATTCCCGGCCAAGCGCAACCTGGATCACTGGCAATGGCTGAGCTGGCGCCAGGCCAGTGCGCAATTGGTGGAGCGGATCGAGGGCCACGTTAACGAAGTCATCGTCGACCGGGAAACAGCATGCGGATAGCCCTCAACGCGCGCATTCTCCAGGCGCCTCGCACTGGCATCGGCCATTACGTAGCGGAGCTGGCCACTGCCCTGGCCCGGCAGCCGGACGTGCAGTTGTCACTGTTTCATGGCTGGGGTTGGAGCTCGCAATTGCCGCAAACGGCCGCGCCTGGCTATTCAAAGCTAAGCCCCTGGCTTCGGCGGGTTCCGGGAGCCTATCAGGCGCGGCGCTGGCTGGAGCAGAAACGCTTCGATCAAGGCCGTTCAAAGGCCATCGACCTGTATCACGAACCCAGCCTTTGGCCGCTGGCCTTCGAGGGGCCGACGGTGATCACCCTCCATGACCTCACGCACCTGCGCTACCCAGAAACGCAACCACCGGCACGCCTGAAGGAAATCGAGCGACGGCTCGACCGTGCGGTGGAGCTGGCGCAACTGATTCTGACCGACTCGCAGTTCATCGCCAATGAAGCGCAACAGCATTTCGGCCTCCCCGCCGAGCGCCTGCGGGTCGCGCCGCTGGGCGTGTCGGCGCGTTTCCATCCGCGCGAACCCGCAGCCATCGACACCGTACTCAAGGCCCATGGCCTGGAGCACGGCCGTTACTTTCTATGTGTCGGCACCCTGGAACCGCGCAAGAACCTGTCACTGGCCCTGCGTGCCCACGCCGGGCTTCCTGAATCCGTACGTCAGACCTTTCCTTTGTTCATCGTAGGAATGAACGGATGGCAACAGGCACAGCTCAATGATGAGTTGAAAGACGCCCTGGCTAGCGGTCATGTTTGTCTGGCGGGTTACCTGCCTGACGAACAGGTCGCCCAGCTATTGGCGGGGGCACGGGCATTGATTTTCCCGTCCTACTACGAAGGCTTCGGCCTGCCGGTGCTTGAAGCCATGGCCAGTGGCACACCGGTGATTACCACCCGCTGCTCGGCGATGCCCGAGGTGGCGGGGCCAGCCGGTAATTACTGCGAGCCGGACGATCCGCAAGGCATGCGCGAAGCCATGGGCCGGTTGATGGAAGATCCCCAGCACTGGCAAGCGTGTCGCGAAGCGGGGCTGCAACAAGCGGCGCTTTTTTCCTGGGAACGCTGTGCGAAGGTCACCGCCCAAGCGTATCGCCAGGTCTTGGGAGGTTGAATGCGAGTCCTGCACTTTTACAAAACCTATTTGCCCGACTCCATGGGCGGCATCGAACAGGTCATTTTCCAGCTGTGCGACAGCACTGACCGGTTGGGTATCGATAACACCGTGCTGGCCCTGAGCGGGAAGCCGGCGCCCGAGCCAATCAAGATCCGACAGCATGTCGTTCATCAGGCGCGATTGGACTTCCTACTGGCGTCCACCGGCTTCTCCTACAGTGTGTTCAAGAAATTCCGTGAGCTGGCCGCCGAAGCGGACGTGATCAACTACCACTTCCCCTGGCCGTTCATGGACCTGGTGCATTTTTTCACCGCCGTGAAGAAACCCTACGTCGTGACCTACCACTCGGACATCGTTCGCCAGCGGCACCTGCTCAAGCTCTATCGCCCCTTGATGCGGCGCTTTCTGAACGGCGCCGAGCGCATCGTCGCGGCGTCGCCGAACTATGTTCATACCAGCGACGTGCTCAAGGAATACCCCGCCAAGACCCGGATCATCACCTACGGCCTGAACAAGACCAGTTATCCACAGCCCGACGCCGAGCGCATGGCGGGGTGGAAGGCAAAACTGGGCGAGCGTTTCTTTTTGTTCGTGGGGGTGATGCGTTACTACAAAGGCTTGCACATTCTGCTCGACGCCCTCAAAGGCGTGGATTACCCCGTGGTCATCGTGGGCGCCGGCCCGCTGGAAAAACAACTGCATGCCCAGGCGGCGGCATTGGGCCTGCGCAATCTGCATTTCCTCGGACGCCTGGGGGACGAGGACAAGGTCGCGCTGCTGGAATTGAGTTATGCCATCGTGTTTCCTTCGCACTTGCGCTCCGAAGCCTTTGGCATCTCGCTGCTCGAAGGCGCGATGTTCGGCAAACCGATGATCTCCAGCGAAATTGGCACAGGCACCAGCTACATCAATGTCCACGAAGAAACCGGCCTGGTAGTGCCACCGAGCAATCCCGAAGCTTTTCGCGAGGCGATGCGCACCCTGTGGGAAAACCCGGCACAAGCCCAGGCCATGGGCGCCCGAGCCGAAGCCCGCTACCGACAGTTGTTCACCTCCGAAGAGATGGGCCAAAAGTGGGTGCGGCTATACGAGGAACTGCTGGAGGAAAAGGCGCTTTCCTACGCCTGATCCTCCAATGGATTCCCTGTTTGGGCAGGGTTGCCTATTCAACGGCTCATGAATGCTTTTGCAACCCGACAACCGTACGCGGCATGCCCACGAACCCGGGCAAGGCTTCGATCCGCGCCAACCAGGCCCGCACATGGGCATAGTCCTCCAACGACACATTGCCTTCCGGTGCGTGGGCGATGTAGCTGTAGCCGGCGATGTCCGCGACAGTCGCAGCGTCACCCGCCAGATAAGCACGGTTGCTCAATTCTTGATCAATAACTTTCAGCACGTTGTGGGAACGGGCGATCACGTCCTCAGCGTTGTAGGCCGCGCCAAACACCGTGATCAGTCGCGCCGTGGCCGGGCCCGCATGGATCGGCCCAGCCGCCGCCGACAACCAGCGCTGCACCCGGGCGGCGCCAACAGGATCGGTCGGCAGCCAGCGACCCTTGCCATATTTGTGCGCCAGGTACACCAGGATCGCGTTGGAGTCCGCCAGCACCACGCCGTCATCGTCAATGACCGGTACCTGGCCAAACGCATTGAGCGCCAGGAAGTCCGCCTGTTTGTGCGCGCCCTTGGCCAAGTCGACGAAGACCTCTTCGACCGCTAGCCCGAGCAACGAAAGCATCAATTGAACGCGATGGGAATGGCCGGAAAGCGGGAAGTGATAGTGCTTGATAGGGTTCATGGTCGACTCCGCAGGAAGTGACGCCATCAGCACAACGGCGTCGATGGGGTCATCTTCCGCTCCAGGCAAAACCAAGAGAATCACCCAGAAATGCAATCCATTGTTTCAGCCAGCGAAACAATGCTTCAACCGCTCAAGGCCGGATGTTCGCGCAGTGCACCGACGACGAAATCGACAAAACTGCGGACCCGCGCCGGCGCATTTCGCCCGCCCTGGTACACCACATGGATCGGCAGAGGCGGCAATTCAAAATCGGCCAGGACGATTTCCAGTTCCCCGGCCGCCACGTTGCCTGCCACTTGGTAAGACAGGACCCGCGTCATCCCCAACCCCTGGCAGGCGGCGGTGATCGCGGCCTGGTTGGCCGTCACCACCAGCCGAGGCGCGGGCCGGACGGCCAACGGTTGGCCTGAATCGATGAAGGTCCAGCTTTTGACCTGGCCAATGGCCGAGGATGCCACCACGGGCATTCGCTCCAAATCCTCCGGATGCCGGGGCCGCCCGTGGCGTGCGAAGAAATCCGGGGAGCCGCACACCACTCGCCGTACTTCACCGACCCGCACGGCGTGCAGGTTGCTGTCCGGCAGTTCGCCAATGCGCAGGGCAACGTCGATGCCCTCCTCCACCAGGCTGACCGTGCGGTCCAACAGCAAAGCGTTGATGCTGACCTCAGGGAACCGATGCAAGTAATCCACCAGCAGCGGCGTGACGAACGACTGACCGAACAGCACGGGCGCGGTAATCGTCAACTGCCCCCGGGGTTGGACGTGGCTGCCGACCGCTGAATCCTCGGCTTCCTGCAAGTCGCTCAGGATCCGGCGACTGTCCTCGAGAAAGCGCTGGCCAGCTTCGCTCAAGTACACGTTGCGGGTGGTGCGCACCAGCAATGGCGTGCCGATGCGTTGCTCCAACGCCGCCACCGCCCGCGTGACGCTGGCCGCCGACAGGCCCAGGCGCCGGGCTGCCGCGGAAAAGCCCGATGCCTGGGCCACGGCAAGGAAAACCTGCATTTCCTGGAACCTATCCATCCACTCCCCCATGAAGCATTTTGATACAATTCTCGGCGTACCCCAAACCAGCGCTGCTGCGGCCGTGGTAGAGGCATGAGCCAGTGAACCACAGCGTAGCGCAGCCGGACACCGGGACATTGGCTCGGCCAGGGGCGATTACCCTTGGTACCATCCCGCTCCATGACAATTTCATGACCGAAGGAAGAACCTTCTGTGGGTGTGTTGTTCAATGGATTGGCTTCAACGAAAGGCCTGTGTCTTATGAATATTTTTTACCGCGCTTTAAGCCACCCCCGGATCGCCCTCATCGCCCTGATTGGCTGCGTATTATTCGTCCCTATGGGCCTGCGTCTTGCCCTGGACTGGTCCGACCCGCTGGGCTATCTCTCGGACCTGGGTATCGGCGGGTTGCTGATCGTGCTGCTCAATCGTCGTCCCGTGTGGCTGGCATCCCCGGTATTGCTGGCCTGGAGCGCGTTGACCCTGGCCAGCATCGAGTTGGTCAGTGCGGTCGGGCGGATGCCCAATCCTTCGGACATTCATTACCTGACCGACCCCCAGTTCGTTGGGAACTCCACCAGCGGCGGCTTCGCCCATCCGTGGCTGGCCGCGACCCAGTTGGCAGCGCTGGCGTTCTGGCTGATGACCCAATGGACCAGCCGCCCACGCCAGGCGCCACGTTTGCCTCGTCACGCCTGGGCCGTGCCTGTGTTGCTCCTGTTGAGCCATGGCGCGCTGCAAGCCTGGCGCCCCAGTGAGGCGGACCAATGGAATGTGTTCAACCTGCCTCACCAACTCGTCACGGCGGGTATCGCCGCCGGGCAGGACCACGCCCGGCAATGGCTCGATGGCGATGCCGTGGACCCAGCCCCGCCCATGGCGGGCCTGACCCGCCTGGACCTCGATGGCAACAGACTGCTGGCCGGACCGGGGCGTGCACGCAACGTCCTGGTCATCGCCCTGGAGGGTATTCCCGGGGCCTACGTGGGCGCCAACCGCCAGGCCTTGAAAAGCAGCTATCAGGAAAACCTGATGCCACACCTCAGCGCCTGGGCCGAGCGCGGCATGAACACCCCCGATTACGTCCTGCACAGCCACCAGACCATCCGTGGCTTGTACGCGATGCTGTGTGGCGACTACGACAAGCTCGACGACGGCACGCCCAAAGGTGTCGAAATGCTCAACCAGACCCAGCGCAACCAGGCCTGCCTGCCGGCTCAGTTGCGCCAGAACGGCTTTTCCACGCACTTCCTCCAGGGCGCGGGCCTGCGGTTCATGGCCAAGGACCGGATCATGCCGCACATCGGCTTCGACACGACCCTGGGCATGGAGTGGTTCACTCGCCCCGCCTACCTGGAATTCCCCTGGGGCAAGGACGACAAGACTTTCTTTGAAGGCGCGTTGGACTACGTCGGGCAACTGCAACAAGCGGACAAGCCCTGGATGTTGACCCTGCTGACCGTGGGCACGCACCAGCCCTACTCGGCGCCGGATGACTACCTGCAACGCTACGACACCGCCAAGCAGGCAGCGGTAGGTTACTTGGACGATGCCCTGGAAAACTTCCTCGCGGGCCTGGAGCGCCAGGGCATCCTGGACAACACCCTGGTGGTCATCACCTCGGACGAATCCCATGGCATCGACGACGTGCGGCTGGCCTCGTCCTGGGGATTCAACCTGACGCTGGCGCCGGAGCCGTTGCCCCGGATCAAGTCAGGCACCTACGGCCACGTCGACTTGACCGCCTCGATCCTCGATTACTTCGGCTTTACGGTGCCCACGTCGTTGTCTGGCCGCTCGATGTTCAGGGACTACCCAACGGGCCGGGAAATCATGTCGTTCACCAACGGCAAACTGCGCTACCACGATGGCAAGGGGACGTTCACCGAGTGCGATTTCCTCCAGCATTGCCGTTACTACACCAGCGAAGGCTTCATCGCCGACCGCGCCACCTACGGCGGGCAATACAGCGGCCAGCGCGCCAGGCTGATCGGCGCCCGGGCCACGGCCCTGGACCAGACGCTGTTGCGCACGCCCTTGAACCAGCATTATCAATTCGGCAGTACGGATAAAATCCCGCTGCCGGCCCAGGTCACCAACGACTGGACCGACAACCTGATCGGTGCCCAATACCTGGAAATGCCCAAGGGTTCGCAGACCCGCGTCAGCCTGACCATCCGCGCCGTGGACGCTGATCACGCCGCCTACATTTCCCTCAAGGCCAAGGAGTTCGAGCAGGATGTGTCGATGGACCTGCCGACAGACGTGGCGGTGACACCCGACCAGCCGCTGGTGATGAACCTCCGTTTCGACAACCCGCAGCAGCGCAAGGCGTTTTCCTTCCATCTGCTCGGTCATGGCGTCGGCGCCATCGAGATCAGCGACTTCAGCGTCGTGACCGAACTGCCGGACCAGACCGACCAGCCGCAATACCTGGACGATATGCAGGAAGACCGCGAGGCCCAATCCAGTTGAACAAAAAACGCGCAGCCATGGCTGCGCGTTCTAATGTTCGGCTCGTGCTTGATCAAGACTTGATCAATTGCATGATTTCGAATGCGTTCAATGCAGCACCCCGCAGTAACTGATCACCACTGATAAACAGGTCCAGCCCGTGCTCGCCGTAGATCAGGTTGTAGCGAATCCGCCCGACTTCCACCGCATGCTTGTAGGTGGAGGTCATGGGCATCGGATAAGCGCCGAACTCGGGCTCATCCACCACTTCAACCCCCGGCGCCGCGCGCAACAAATCACGCACCTGCGCCAATGACTGGATGGGCTTTTTGAAGCGCAGGCTCAGGCTCTCGGCATGGGAACGCAGGGTCGGCACCCGCACAGCCGTGGTGCTGATAGCCAACCCCGGTTCGTCCAGGACCTTGCGCAGCTCCCAGACCACTTTCATTTCCTCACGGGTGTAACCATTGGCTTCGAACGAATCGACCTGGGGAATCACGTTGAAAGCCAGGTTATGGGCGAAGTGCTCGCTGTCATCACGGTCGCCATAATCACTGAAGGACTTGGCTTTCTCTCGCAGTTCCAGCATTGCCGGCTGCCCCGCACCGCTGGCGGCCTGATAAGTGGAAATGATCGCACTCTCCAACCCGAAGGCCTGATGCAGCGGCCCCAGCACCATCAGCGCAATAGCCGAGGAGCAATTGGGGTTGGCGATCAGTTTTTCGCCCATGTAACGCTGACCGTTGATGGGCGGCACCAGGAGCGGAATCGCCGGGTGATAACGGAAGGCCGAGGAGTTATCGATGACGTAGGCATTTTCAGCCAGACGCTCGCCATACTCCAGGGCGAAGGCCCCGGAGACACACAGGAAGACGATGTCGCACGAGGCGCACCCCTCGACCGAAAAGGCTTCGATCAGGTGCTCGACCTGACCCACCTTCAGGCGCTTGCCCGCCGAACGGCCAGAGGCCATGCACACCACTTCATAATCGGTATTTTCAAGCAATTGCAGCATGGTCATGCCCACTGCACCGGTGCAGCCCACCACGGCGACTTTCTTCATTTCGATTCCTTATCCTGAAAAACCTGCGCCATTCCCGGAAAGTGACAGCGCTGCGGGTATGTCATGCCGTACGCAACTGCGCGGACACGTTGGCGGCTGCCGCTGCACGCTGGGCCCGGATGGAGTTCCAGGTAAACAACGCAAGCGCCAGCCAGATGAACGAAAATGCCGCCAGTTTCAATGCTGAAACCGGCTCGCCATAAACGAACGCAGCCAACAGGAAGTTGCAAATGGGCGGCACAAATTGCAGGAAGCCCAGCGCGATCATCGACAGCTGCTTGGCGGCCAGGCTGTACCACCACAGGGGCAGTACCGTGATCAGCCCCGTGGCGACCAGCAACAGGTCGCGAGTGCCTGACTGCAGGAATTGATGGCCCACGCCGTGGGCCTGTGCCAGCAGCAGGAATACCGCTGCAAACGGAAGCAGGACTGCGATCTCGAGCGTCTGGATAACCACCGGGTCGCCCGGGACTTTCTTCTTGAAGAGGCCGTAGAAGGAATAGCAAAAACCGATGACCAGGGCGATCCAGGGGAAGGAGTGCAGGTTCAGCAACTCGAACGCCATCAGCGTCACGCCCGCCACGGCCAGGAAAATGGCCCAGGTCTGCAAGACGCTGAGGCGTTCCTTGAAGACCAGGCGTGACACCAACATGCTCATGATCGGGCTGAGGAAATAGCCGAAGGCAACCTCCAGCACTCGCCCCGTCATGATTGCGTAGATGTACATCAGCCACCACAGCCCTAATACCGTAGAGACCGTCAGCACGTTGACCGGGCGAACCGTCTTAAGCGTGGAACGCAAGGTTGAGACTCGTGCGGTCAGCAAGACCAGTGCAACGAGAAACAGCTCGGCAAACACCACCCGCCAAGACAGCAGATGGTACGCGTCGAGCCCGGCCAGCGGTTTGTACCAAAGCGGGTAGGATCCCCAAAGCAGCGTAGCGCCGAGCCCGAAAGCCACGCCTTGTCCGGATTCATTTCTGGCTGTCATGGGCCACCTCGGTGTTGAAAGCGCGCATAGCGTTATCCACAACTATTGGGGAGAAGAATGCGCAGCCGAGGAACGACGGAAACTGACAAGGCGTGCCTTGGCAGCCACCCGTTCCGGGCCGACATCGGTCATGCTGCTGTCACCGTCACAAGGCGCAGCCAGCCTGGGTGTTGCCAGCGATTGTAGGAGGGCGGGACAGTCCGCTACAGTGCGGCAGACGACAATAAACGGTAGCTTTACGCCAAATGCTGACACCTCCAGGAACAGTGGCCATCCTCGCCTACGAAGGCCTTTGCGTATTCGAATTCGGTATCGCCCTGGAGATATTCGGCCTGCCGCGTCCGGAACTGGACATTCCCTGGTACACCCATCAAGTCGTGGCCGTCGATCAGGGGCCGATGCGTGCGTTCGGCGGCCTGCAGATTGGCGTCGACGCCGGGCTCGGGGCACTCGAAACCGCACGCACCATCATCGTTCCCGGTTGGCGCAGCCGTCAGGAGCCGCCTCCCGAAGCCCTGTTGCAGGCCTTGCGCAAAGCCCATGCCCGCGGCGCACGCTTGCTATCGATCTGTTCGGGAGTATTCGTCCTCGCAGCCACCGGCCTGCTCGACGGCGAAACCGCAACCACCCATTGGCAATTTGCCCAAGAGCTTGCCGAACACTACCCGCTGATCAACGTCGACCCGAACGTGTTGTATGTGGACGCCGGGCAATTGATCACTTCAGCCGGAAGCGCGGCGGGCATCGACGCCTGCCTGCATCTGATTGCCCGCGACTGCGGCACCCACGTCGCCAACTCGGTGGCCCGGCGCCTGGTCATGGCCCCACAACGCACCGGCGGCCAGGCCCAATTCATCGTCGCGCCCGTGAGCAAGTCGCCACGCAATGAACTAAGCGGTGTTTTGCAATGGATTCGCGAAAACCTGGATCAATCCCCCAGCGTGGGCGACATGGCCGCCCGCGTCGCCATGAGCGAGCGCACCTTCCTGCGACGCTTCATCGAGACGACAGGCCTTGCACCCAAGGCCTGGCTGCAACAGGAGCGCCTCAACCGGGCACGGGAACTGCTGGAAAGCACCGACCAGCACACAGCCAGCATTGCCCAGGCTTGTGGGTATCGCTCGGTGGAAAGTTTCCGCGCAGCCTTCCGCAACGCTGTGGGTTTGCCACCCTCCGCCTACCGTGAACGGTTTGGCAGACGTGAAGCCAGTCCCCAGGCAGCCCTGAAGGCTAATCCAGCAACCGATGCAACTTGGCGTACTGCAACAGCATGATGGTCTTGCCGTCGCAAATCTCACCGCGCTCGATCATGTCCAGGGCCTGATCGAGCGACATTTCCAGCACTTCGATCTCTTCACCCTCGGCTTCCAGGCCGCCGCCTTCGTGCTGCTTGTCTTCGTCGAAATATTCGCCGACGAAAAAATGCACCCGCTCAGTCACCGAACCCGGACTCATGAAAGCGTCGAACACTTTGCGCACGTCCTGGATGATATAGCCGGTTTCTTCCTGGGTTTCCTTGCGGATGCAGGTGTGCGGGTCGTCGTTATCCAGCAGGCCGGCGCAAGTTTCTATCAACAAGTCGTCGTGCCCGTTGACGAAGGCCGGGAAGCGGAATTGCCGGGTCAACACCACGGTCTGCTTGGCCTTGCTGTACAGCAGGATGGTGGCGCCGTTGCCACGGTCGTAGGTCTCGCGCGTCAGCTCGCGCCATTGGCCGTTGCGACCGAGGTAGTCGTAGGTGGTCTTGCGCAGCACGTACCAATCGTCCGAGAGGACTTCGACGTGCTTGATGCGTACGCGATCCTTGATGCCGATTGCCTGTGTCATTTACCCACTCCGTTCGGGACCCGAGGTCCCCTTTGAAAACTCCATTCGCACCTCTTTCAGGCTCACAAGAAAACTCACGATGGCCCATCGTTTTTTCTAGTTCGACAAAATCTGTCCGCTCATTAAATCTTCGACCAGCCCTGAGCCTGCGGGGATTCCATCAATAAAAAAGAAACCGGACGAGAATTCCTCATGGGCATCAATCTGAAATTTGGCCACAAGATTCTTCTGGGTGCCTGCGTCATCGTGATGGCGGTATTCCTGTCTTTCTCGTTGTTCAACGACCATCGCCAGCAAGCCAGCACCCGCGAAGCATTGCACCGCAACCTACAGGCCACCGGCCAGTTGCTGGGCGCGAACCTCGACAGCTGGCTGGCCGGCCGCATCCTATTGATCGAAGGTGCCGCCGAAACCATCGCCGCCGATCCCACCCCGCAGACCATCGGCGCAATTCTCTCCCAGGACATCATTACAAAGACCTTCATCGCCAGCTACGTCGGCCTTGAAGACAGTCGTTTCTTTATCCATCCCGAGCGGGTAATGCCCGACGGGTATGATGTTCGCCAGCGCGCCTGGTACAAAGACGCGGCTCGCAGCCTTGAACCCGTGCTGACCGAACCCTACATCGGTGCCGGTATTGATTACCTGATCATGACCCAAGCGGCGCCGATCAAGGTCGATGGCAAGGCCGTGGGTGTGCTGGGGGCGAGCCTGAGCCTGGAGCAACTCGCCAAAATCATCAATGCCGTGGACCTCAACGGCATAGGCTACGCCTTCCTGGTCAGCGACGACGGCAAGATCCTGGTGCACCCGGACAACACACGAGTGACCAAGACACTCGCCCAAGCGTTCCCCGAAGGCCCGCCGAGCATCAACAGCGCCTTGAATGAAGTGCAGGAAAACGGCCGAACGCGGATCGTCACTTTTACACCCATCAACGGCCTACCCTCGCTGCATTGGTCCATCGGACTTTCAGTGGATAAAGACAAAGCCTACGCCGTACTCCACGCGTTTCGCACTTCGGCGTTGGTCGCCACATTAATCGCCATGCTGGTGACCGTCGGTTTGCTCGGCCTGTTGATCAATGCCCTGATGCGACCATTACGCAGCATGGGCTCGGCCATGCAATCCATAGCCGATGGCGAAGGCGACCTGACCCAGCGCCTGCACAGCCTCTCCCGGGACGAGTTCGGCATGATGGCCGGGGGGTTCAACCGCTTCGTCGAACGTATCCAGCAGTCGATCCGGGAAGTCCTGGCGTCCAGTGTCCAGCTCACCCAATTGGCGGCACAGGTCAGCCAGGCGTCAAACGCATCCCTGAAAAGCTCTGACACCCAAGCGGCGCTGACCCATAACGTCGCCACGGCTATCAATGAGCTTGGGGCCGCAGCCCAGGAAATCGCTCGCAGCGCCGCTCATGCTTCAAGCCGCGCCTCTGATACCAGGGATCAGACCCAGGAAGGCCAGTCGGTGGTGCAGCGCAGTATCAGCGCCATGTCGCAACTCTCGTCGCAGGTGGTCAATACCCGCCAGGACATCGAAAGCCTGAATGAGAAAACGCTGAAGATCGGACGTATTCTCGACGTCATCAAAGGCATTTCCGACCAGACCAACTTGCTGGCCCTTAACGCTGCCATCGAGGCCGCCCGCGCCGGAGATGCCGGGCGCGGTTTTGCAGTGGTCTCGGACGAAGTCCGTACGCTCGCCCATCGCACCCAACAGTCCGCTCAGGAAATCCACAGCATGATTGAGGAACTGCAAGCAGGTGCCGGCAGCGCCGTAAGCGCCATGCTCGAAAGCCAGCGTCACAGCGACGACAACGTCACTACCGCCAGGCTCGCAGGCGAGCGACTCAATCGCGTGCTGATGGGCATCGGCGAAATCGACGAGATCAACCTGTCGGTGGCCACCGCCACCGAAGAACAAACCTCGGTGGTGGACAATCTGGATCGCGACATCAGCCACATCAATGACCTGAACCAGGAAATGGTCGGCAATTTGCAATCCACCTTGCAGGCCTGCACAGAACTGGAAAACCAGTCACGCCGCCTGCAACAAATGGTCAACACCTTCAAGATCTGAGGCTCATTCACAACCGGGTAGGCGGGACGCGGGGCAATGCGCGTTTGTGAGCCGTCTTGAAGTAGGCGCATTCAATGATCTGTCGCGCCTGGGGCGACACTTCTTCGCCCATCAGGTACCCATCGATTTCCTCGTAGCTGCAGCCATACGCCACTTCATCGAGCTTACCGGGTGCCAGGTCTTCCAAATCGGCGGTCGGTGCCTTGCGCACCAGGTTGGCGGGGGCGCCCAGCGTATCGGCCAACAATCTCACCTGAGTCTTCGTCAACCCGGACAACGGGGCCAGGTCGCACGCGCCGTCGCCAAACTTGGTGAAAAACCCCATCACCGCCTCTGCCCCATGATCGGTGCCTACCACCAACCCATTGCTCAGATTGGCAATGGCGTATTGCGCCAGCATCCGTGCCCGGGCCTTGGCGTTGCCTTTGGCAAAGTCGGTGAGTTCAGCCGAAGGCTGCAAGCCATCGATGGCGATACTGCCCATCAACCCGTCAACGCAAGCGGCGATATTGCTGGTGGTGATCACGTCCGGCCGGATGAAGTCCAGGCACGCCTGGGCGTCTTGCTCATCTGCCTGAGCCTTGTAGGGCAACCGGACTGCGATAAAACGCGCCTCGTAGTCTTCCTCTCGCAATTGCTCCACGGCCAACTGGCAGAGGCGGCCGGCGGTGAGGGAGTCGACGCCGCCACTGATCCCCAGGACCAGGGACTGGCAACCCGACTCGCGCAATATCTGCTTGATGAACTCGACGCGGCGGGCAATCTCGGTTGCTTCGCCACCCAGTGTGAGTTGACGGTCGATGCCCAGTTCCCGGGCAATGCGTTCTTGCACAAGCGTAGTCATATCAGGCTCCCAGCTGTGGATTGATCAGGGCGACGTTGAACACTTGGGCGGCGTACCGCAGAAACGAGGCATCCTCGCAGACGTTCTTGATCGGGTCGTCGGAGAACTTCACGACCGGCTCGCCGTGGACCCGCACCAGCTTCATGACGATGCTCAGCGGTTCTACACCGTCGACATCGCAGGCCAGGCTGGTGCCCATGCCAAAACCGAATCTGGCCTTGCCACGAACATGCCGCAGGATCGGCAGGCATTTTTCGAAATTGAGGCCGTCGGAAAACATCAGGTCCTTGGTGCGCGGATCGACGCCCAGTTCCTGGTAACGCTTGAGCACCTTGTCCGCCCAGACGATGGGGTCACCGGAATCCTGGCGCAGGCCGTCATAGAGCTTGGCGAAGTACAGGTCGAAATCCTTGAGGAAGAAGTCGGTGCTGATGCAGTCCGTCAGGGCGATACCGAGGCGGCCGCGATACTCGCGCACCCAGTTTTCCAACGCCGCGTTCTGGCTCTCGCGCAAGCGCCCGAGTTGCTGGTGCACCATCAGCCATTGGTGAGCCATTGTGCCAATCAGCGGGAGATCGAACTCGTAGGCCAAGTGAGCGTTACTGGTGCCGACAAAGACCCCAGGAAAATCGCTGCGCATAATATTCACCACTTCACGCTGGGCCCTGAACGACAGCCGCCGCCGGGTGGAGAAGTCTGAAACGCGAAACTCGGCGAGTTCTTCACGGCTGGCGTTTTTCTCCAGCCATTCGAACTTCTGATACAGCTTGCGGGTGACGTCGGCCAACTCGACCTCGGGGTATTTCTCGCGGTTGCGCAGTTCGCTGACCATCGCCAATACCGGTTGCTCGAACATGATGCAGTGCAACATCGGGCCACGGACGCGGATGTGCAGTTGGCCGTCGACTTCCGAAACGTGTATGTAGCGCAAATTGAAGCGAAACAGGCCGAGAAACTGTTCGAAGTCCGGTGTCAGGTACTCACGAAAACGCTTGTTGAACAGGAACCGCTGCTCTCCCTCACGCAGCTGCAGCCCGGCGAGCTTCTCCAACTCCACGCGAATGTCCGGGATCAGGTGACCGAGGCGCTCCTTGGAGCGGACGATGAATTGGTATTCCACTTCGACATTCGGGTGCTGGTGCAAGACCGCCTGCATCATGGTGAAGGTGTAGTAGTCGGTATCCAGAAGGCTCTGGATGGTGCCGCTGCTTGAATCGAATGCGCTGTCCATGGCTCTTCCTTATGCGTTTGCCAGGCGGATGGTTTCTTCGCGGGTCAAGGCCACCGAAATCCCCGCTTGCTGCATGTCTTGGATGGCCTGGATGGCCCCCTCCTCACTGATGGCCCGGCAGGCCGGGAGGTGAATGATCACCTCGAAGCCAGCGGCGGCCAGTTGCAGAGCGGTGGTCTTGACGCAGAAATCCAGCGCCAGCCCGCCAACAATCACCTGCCGCACACCCAGGCCGTTCAGGTACTCGATCACCCCGGTGGACAGCTTGCCGTGCAGGTCGTGGTAGCACGCGCCGTAGGGGTGCAGATCCGGCTCGACGCCCTTCCAAACGAAATAGTCGTAGTCATAGGGGCTCGGCAATTGATCCAGCAGGGCGAAACCTTCGGTGCCGGGAACGCAGTGGCTGACCCAGGTGATATCGGCGTGCTCGAGCCCCGTCGGCACGAACATCTGTGCGTGATCGGCGACCACCCACGGAGCCAGGGGCGAATGGGCGTCCTTGCTGCCGATGCGGAGGCTGGCCAGGGATGCGACGAAATTCAGCTCACCGGCAATCTGGTCACCGCCCGGCACCGGAAGCTCATCGGGGCATAGCGGCGTAAAGCTCTTTTGCGCATCGACATCGAAGGAAGCGGTTTTCCGGGTCAGGCTGTTCATGCTGGGTTTCTCCTCTTCATGGCGATGAGAGTACACAAGATGTACTTTCATGACAAGCCACTCACAGAAAATATTTTTGACGAACTCTCCTTAACAATGGCTATTGCTCAGCACAAATCATGTTTTCACTAAAAAGATTTTGCTGATAGAGTACATGTCGTGTACCAAAAGAGGATATGCCATGTTCGAGATTGCCCTTTATGGCGGCGCCTTCAATCCTCCGCACGCCGGTCACGCCCAGGTGATGATCGAGGCCTCACGCCTGGCCAGACGCGTGCTGGTGGTCCCCAGCTTCCGGCATCCTTACGGCAAACAAATGGTCGACTATGACGTTCGCCTGAACTGGCTGGAATCGATCGTCGAAAAGGTGCAGCCACTGTGCTGCGCCGAAGTGCGTGCAAGCCGGGTGGAACAGGTCGTGGCCCGTGGCGTTGAGGGCGCAATCTACAGCTACACCCTGCTCGCCCACCTCGCCGACAGCCTGGCCCTGGACGGCAAGCGGATTGCATTGGTGGTGGGCCGGGATGTCGCGGATCGGCTGCCGACCTTCTACCGCGGCCAGGAATTGCTGGAGCGTTTTTCCATTCTTTGCGTGGAGGAAAAGATCCACGTGCGCAGCACGGTGGTTCGCGAACGACTGGCGTTGGGCGAGTCGCTTCCCTCCGACTGGATGGCTCCCGGCATGAACCCGTTAAACTATGACCTTTATGCGACCCACGGAAATCGACATGCCCACTAGCACAGCCCCCGCGCGCGACTACCTGCACACCATCGACCTCTGTGTGCTGCGCTTGTGCCGGGAGACCCAGGCGCTGGAAATCCTCTTGAACCGCCGGGAAGCCGAGCCGTTCGCCGGTCACTGGGCGCTGCCCGGGATCGTGGTCAATGGTGACGTCGAAGATCTCACGCTCAACGACGCCGTGGAGCGTCTGCGCAGCTCAAGCAAAGTGGGCATGCCGCTGGCCTGGATCGAACAGGTCGGCACCGTCGGCGACGCGTTCCGCGATCCGCGCTGCTGGTCGTCGTCGACTTTTTATCTCGCGATTGTCAGCGAGGCGGTCCAGCTCGCCGAACACCAGGGTTTTTTCCCCCTCAAGGATGTCGCTGACGCCTCGATCAAACTTCCTTTCGACCACAACAGCCTGGTGGCTGCGGTCCAGGAGCGGTTGTTGTCCAAAGCCCTCTACAGCAGCCTGCCGCTGATGTTCCTGGGCCCGGAGTTCAGTGCGCCGGAAGCGGTGGGCATTTTCTCCGTGGTGCTCGATCGTCCGGTGCTCAAGACCAGCATGCGCCAGCGTCTATTGAAGATGACCGAGGCGGGCTACTTGCAGGAAACCGGCCGCAAGAAAAGCGGCGACGGCGGCCGCCCGCAACGCACGGTGGAAAACCTCAAGCCGGCCAGCGTTTATCTTTTTGATCGTTGTTTTCTGGAGTAACGCTTAGCGACAAACGCAAATGCTGGCGCCATCCGCGCTATATCTGATTATTCGAGCCCGGCAGTGAAGACCTTGCCAGGGTTCATTAACCCCGCCGGGTCCAGCGTGCGTTTAATGGCACGCATCAATTCGATCTCCAGCGGATCCTTGAAGCGAACGGCCGCGTCAGGCTTGGCTTGTCCCAGTCCGTGCTCAGCGCTGATGCTGCCGTTGAAGGCGCTTGTCATCCGGTAGATGACCTCCATGATCGCGTGTTCCCGGGCCCTGAACGAGGCGTCCGTCTCGCCGAGCGGTTTGCTGATGTTGTAATGCAGGTTGCCGTCGCCCATGTGGCCGTAAGAAACGATGCGCACCCCCGCAAAGTCCTGTTGTAAGACACTGTCGGTGCGCTCGATGAATTCCGGTATGCGACTCACGGGTACGCTGATGTCATGCTTGAGGCTCGGGCCTTCATGATTCTGCGCCTCGGAAATACCTTCGCGCAGCGCCCACAGTGCCGCGGCTTGCGTCTGGTTGCTGGCCAACACCGCATCGCTGACCCAACCGCGCTCGAAGGCGTGGGCCAGGCCGTTTTCAAGCAACAGCGTCAATGGCGCGTCGGGCACCGTGTCGCGCAGCTCAATGAGGGCGTACCAAGGATGCTTCGTTTCCAGCGGGTCACTGCAACCGGCCACATGGTCCAGGACAAAATCCAGGCTTTGGCGCGACATCATCTCGAAGCCCGTCAGGCGGTCGGCGCACAGGCTGCGCACATGGCCAATCAACTCCACCGCCGCCTGCGGCGAAGGCAGCGCGACCCAGGCTGTCGCCGTGCTATGGGTCGCCGGGAACAATTTGAGCACCGCCGCCGTGATGATCCCGAGCGTGCCCTCCGAGCCAATAAATAAATGCTTGAGGTCGTAACCGGTGTTGTCCTTACGCAAGCCCCGCAATCCGTTCCAGACGCGGCCGTCAGGCAGCACCACTTCCAGGCCAAGGGTCAGCTCACGCATGTTGCCGTAACGCAGCACTGCCGTTCCGCCGGCATTGGTCGCAAGATTGCCACCCACCGTGCAACTGCCCTCCGCCCCCAGTGACAGCGGAAACAGGCGCCCAACCTGGCTGGCGGCATCCTGTAAATGTTGCAGAATCACCCCGGCCTCTACCGTGATGGTTTCGTTGGCCAGGTCGATTTCCCGGATGCGCTTCATCCGGTTCAAGGACAGCACCAATTGGCTGCCAGAAGCATCGGGGATCGATCCGCCATTCAAGCCGGTGTTGCCGCCTTGGGGCACCAAGGCCACTTGGGCGTCATGACAGATGCGTACAACCTCGGCCACTTCCTCGGTCGTCGCCGGGCGTACCACCAACGCAGCCTGGCCTTGATAGGCGTTACGCCAGTCCGTCAGATAGCTCTGCATCAACGCCGGGTCACGTACCAACCCTGCCTGCCCTACCACCTGCTCGATGCGTTGGAGCACTTCATCGCTCAACGAAGGCATCCCTCTCTCCTTAGCACTTACGGACGCTGCCCGAACGCTGCCTGATTCGCCGTCCAGCCAGCCACGCGCTCACTCAAGGACAGCCCAAGGCCAGGCCGGGTGGGCACCAACATCCGCCCATCACGGGTTTGCATACGCTCATTGAACAGCGGCTCCAGCCATTCGAAATGTTCCACCCAAGGCTCGCGACTGTACGTGGCAGCCAGATGGATATGCAGCTCCATGGCAAAGTGCGGCGCAATCATCAGCCCCGCTTGCTCGGCCAACGCCTGGACTTTGAGATAAGGGGTGATGCCACCGACACGAGGGGCATCAGGCATCAGGTAATCGGTCGCGCGCAGTTTGATGAACTCCCAGTGTTCGGCAACGCTGGTGAGCATTTCACCGGTGGCGATTGGCGTATCGAATTCCCGAGCCAATGCGGCGTGACCTTCGGCGTCGTAGCAATCGAGCGGTTCCTCGATCCAGATCAGGTTGAACTGCTCGAGACGGCGGCACATGCGCTGCGCAGTGGGCCGATCCCATTGCTGGTTGGCGTCGACCATCAATGGAAAGTCATCGCCCAGATGTTTGCGGATGGTGCTGACCCGGTGCAGATCCAGTGCCTGGTCAGGCTGACCCACCTTGAGCTTGATACCACCAATGCCCTTTTCCCGAGACAGCTCGGTATTGATCATTAATTGATCAAGCGGCGTATGCAGGAATCCACCCGATGTGTTGTAGCACTGGACCGAATCGCGATGGGCGCCGAGCAAGCGAGCCAACGAAAGATTGGCTCGCTTGGCTTTCAGATCCCACAGGGCGACATCGAACGCGCCAATGGCCTGTGTGGCCAAGCCGCTGCGCCCCACCGAGGCACCCGCCCAGCAGAGCTTGTCCCATAGTTTGGAAATATCGCTTGGATTCTCGCCGATCAGGCTGGGGGCGATTTCCTGGGCGTGGGCAAATTGCCCGGGGCCACCGGCGCGCTTGGAATAGCTGAACCCCAGGCCACGGTGGCCGTCCCTGGTTTCGATTTCCACGAACAGAATGGCGATTTCTGTCATTGGCTTTTGCCGGCCGGTCAGCACCTTGGCATCGCTGATGGGATTGGCCAATGGCAGGAAAACCGAGGCCACGCGCACCCAGGCAATGCGGTCGTCGTCGGCGGAAGGCATTTGAGGCGTGTCTTGCATGGCTTTGCTCCGAACGTTTGGGTTTGGCTGCTGCAACACCTGTTCGGGTTGCAGCAGCGAACGCGGACAAATGCAGCGAGCTAGCTGCGCATCAATTCAATAGCCGCGCTTTTCCTGTTGCGAATAACCGTCACCAGGTGCCAGGAGATGGAGGCGGCAGCCAGGATGAGAAAGCCCGCTGAGATGGGGTTGGTGAGGAAGCCGACGAAGTTGCCGTCGGACAGCATCAAGCCACGGCGTAAGTTGGTTTCCGCCATGGGGCCCAGGATGAAGCCGATGATGAACGGTGCAATCGGCAAACCGGCTTTGACGAACCCGTACCCCAGCAAGCCAAACAGCAACACCGCCCAGACATCGAAGATCCGGCTGTTCAAGCCGAAGGCCCCAACCACGCACAAGACCAGGATGATCGGCAGCAGGATGTGCTTGGGCACCGCCAGCAACTTGATGAACATGCGCAGGCCGTAGAACTCCAGCACCAGCATCAGCACGGAAGCGAGGATAAGCGCGGCGAAGATCGTATAGACCAACGGTGCCTGGCTGATGAACAGCAGGGGCCCTGGCTGGATGCCGTGGATCATGAAACCGCCGAGCATGACCGCCGTGGTGGTATCGCCGGGAATGCCCAGCGTCAGCAGTGGAATCATCGCGCCACCGATGCCGGCATTGTTTGCCGTCTCGCTGGCCACCACGCCGTCAATCTTGCCTTTACCGAACTCCTCAGGCGTCTTGGAGCGTTTCTTTGCAACGATGTAAGAAACGATATTCGACGTACCGGCACCGATACCGGGCAGGATGCCGATACCGAGGCCGATCAGGGATGAACGAGTGGCGTTGGGCAGTTGACCGACAAATTCCTTTATCGAAAAACCGAAACCTTTCACGCCTTTCATACTGACGTGCTGTGGTTTGGCCCGGTGGCTCAGGCGCGCACTCTCAGCAAACTTCAGCACCTCGGCGACGGCAAACATGCCGATCATGACAGTCAGCATGGCGAAGCCGCCATTGAGGCTCGGCAGGTCAAAGGTAAAGCGGCGAATGGCCTCGACCGGTGCAATCCCCACGGTGGAAAAGGCAAAACCCAGGGCACCGGCAAACAAGCCTTTGACCAGCGAACCGGTCGACAGCGTGGCGATCAACGTCAGCGAGAAAATAGCGATGGAAAAATATTCGTGCGGGCCAAAGCTCAGGGCCAGTTCCGCCAGGATCGGGGCGATGAACATCAGCGCGGCGATACTGAAAATCGTGCCAAGAAACGAGAACACCACGCCAATCCCAAGGGCCTTGACGCCATGGCCTTGTTTCATCAGCGGCCAACCATCGAATGTCGTGGCGATGGAGGCCGGCGTTCCCGGTATGTTGAGCAATATCGCCGATATCAGCCCTCCCGAAGTGGCACCGACGAACAACGCGACCAGCAGCGCCAAGCCAGGGCCTGGCCCCATCGAGTAAGTCAGCGGCAAGCACAGCGCGATGGCCATGGTGGCCGAGAGCCCGGGCACCGCACCAAAAACGATCCCCACCGCAACGCCGAGGGTGATCAGGAGAAAAACGTAGGGTGTCAGTACGGCCGCGAAGCCTGTTTGCATGAGTTCGATCATGGCCGTCCCCTAGAAATCCAATAAACCGACCGGCAGGAGCAAGTCGAAGCCATGGCGAAAAATGAAGAAAATCAGCACCGCCGAAACGACCGCTATCAGCGCGTATTGGAGGTGCTTGACCTTTTGTTCCGCAGGGGTCAGCACGATGAACTGGGCATAGAGATAAAGCACCGTCATGATCACAAAGCCTACGGTCTGCAGCAGCGCTGTAAAAATCAGCACCAAAGCCAGGGATTTGAAGACTGTTGGATAGTCGATCGACTCAGGTTTTTCTGTCGGTTCGGCACTTTTGTCCGGCAGCTTTCGCCACGCCCATAATTGCAACGCACCCAACAGGCATAACGCGACAGCAAGCACCCAAGGTACAAACGCGGCATCGACCAACCCGCGACGCGGCAGGTTCAAGGTCAATACCAGATAAGCCACGCCGGCACCGAGCATGGCCAGGCCGGCCAATAGCTCGTTTCTTTTATAGGAATCCATACAGGCTCCTCTTGCTGGAAAGGACTGATGATCGGGTGGTTGCCAACGCGGCGCACACCCGAGCCGCTACGCAGAATTACTTGGCTTTACGCATCTCGTCCTTGAACTGCATGAAGCTGTCGCGGGTTTTGTTCAGGGTGGCAACAGCTTCCTCGGTGCCCTGGAAACTGACCGGCTGCTTGAAGGATTTCTTCAGCTCTTCGGCGTATTCCGGCTCTTCGGTAATCTTCTTCATGGTGTCGGCCATTTTCTTGACGATGGCCGGGTCAGTGCCTTTCGGGAAAGCGACGACATAAGGCTTGTCCAGGATCAGGTCCACGCCTTGTTCCTTGAAGGTCTTGACGTCGCCCAGCAATGCGTTGCGCTCAGCGTTGGGCTGGCCCAAGGCAGTCATCTTGCCGCTGGTGATGTAATCCTGGACCGACCCATAACTGATGGCGCCAAGGTCAATGCGCTTGCCCAGCAAGGCGACGATTTTTTCCGACACCGTGCCGCTGTCGACCATTTTCAGTTTCACACCGGCGAGCTTCTCGAACATCAGCCCTTGCAGGTGAGAGAAGTTGCCCATTTCGGTACCGTAGGTAATGGTGCCGGGCTTGGCCTTGGCTTTTTCAATCAGTTGGTCGAGGCTGTCGATGCCCGAGCTTTTCGCCGAGACGAACACCGCACCTTTGTCGACGCCGGCGATGCAGGAGATATCAAACGCATCAAAGCGATCCTCCGAGAGTCCCGCCACTTCGTTAACGATCAACTGGCCGGTGTGGGTGAACAGGATGGTATTGCCGTCTGGCTCTGCACTCTTGACCGCATCGGCGGCAATCGTCCCGCCCCCGCCGGCCATATTGGTCACCACCATGGATTTGCCGGTGAGCTTGGTAAAGTACTTGGCCATCATTCGTGCGTTGAAATCAGTGTCACCGCCGGCGTTGGCAATCACCACCACCTGCACCGGACGACTTGGCCAGTCGCTGGCATCGGCGGCCATTGCCGTGCCGGCAGTCAGGCTCAGGAAAGAGGCGATCAAAGAGGCGCAGAGTGTTTTCTTCATTATTGTTCTCCAGGTGCTGCCATTGATTGTGGGTTTGAAGTTACGCACGAAGCGAGCACGCCCAGCGCTAACGCCTGACGAGGCAAGCGCACAGGCCTTAACGTTGGGATCGAGGAATTGGATAGCCGTTGCGAGCCCGCAGGGGGCTTCTCGCAAAGAGAGGAAGGTCGCTGGCGCCCTGCGATAACGCGTGGGACCGGTGACTTGCAAAATCGCAGGGCGGTAGATGTGGAAGACATGACTGCGCCTTTCGTTTTTATTATTTTTCTATGTCATACGTTGTCGTATGACTTGATATCATCATCTAAGTCCCGTGTTGTCAATGCAGTCGTTCGGCAGCTTGCCTTGAATACGACGAACAGGGCTGGCCGACCAGAGCGCGATTGAGCTCGGTTCCCAGCCTGAACCAGCACGAAGTCTAGTCGCCCCTAAAAAAAAACCCCCTGAATCAGGGGGTTGGTTTCTATCAGCGTTTCGGGGCTGAGCTGTGGATTAAGAGAATTAAAACTGTCGCAAAAGACGCCCAGTTTCCGTGGCCTTCAGCCCGATTCGGAGGAAATGCAAAACTGTCGCGAGCCCCAAAAACCGTGACTCGGACAAATACGCTTGAGAATAAAAACTGTCTAGCCCAGGAACGGCGGGCCTTACAGCCACTTCTGAGATTCCAAGAGTGGATGTCCTACCCGCTATTCGGGATGAACCCAGCAGCCCGGGCTCTCACTGTCGAAGAAATCGACCTCTACTGGACCTTATATCTCTGATGGTTGCATCGAGTCTTCGGGGGCCGCCAACGTGTCTTCGCAACACGCTAGCGCAGATTCAAGCCCTGATAACGAAACGCTCAGCGGCCACTCAATGGACCACTCAAAAAGGGCCTGATATCCCGAGGCCGAACAGAGACTGAGCCTGCTCCCGAAGCCTTCCCTAATTCCATGGACTCCCCGCTCAGTAACTCTCCGAGTTGAGTTGTCTCGCCTCATGGGGCGACCTTCCACTCCACTCCTTGAAGGCGCGAGTGAAGGCGCTGTGCTCCGAATAGCCCAGCAGCATGGCGATATCCACGATTTGCAGGCGTGGATCGCGCAGGTACGACAACGCTAGTTCGTGGCGAACCAAGTTCAGCTCATAGCGAAAGCTGGTGCCGGCCTCTTTTAGACGGCGCTGTAGCGTGCGTGACGAGGTGCCCAGTTGGGGGCTTATCCGCTCTATGCTCGGCTCACCTTCGCGCAAGGCATGGGTGATGGTCTTGCGCAGCTGTTCCACGAATTCATCCTGCTGTGGCAACTGGGCCAGCAGGCGATCCGCATGTTGTTCCAACAGGGAGACCAGCGCCGGGTCGGGGCTCTTAAAGGGCAGTTCGAGCAGTTGCGCGGAGAAACGCAGGACCGCCTCGGCCTGACCGAAGCGTACCGGGCAGCCGAAGAAGGCTTCGTACGGGCTGGTGTCGAGAGGGCTGGGATGATTGAAATCGATTCGCAACGGGTTGACCGTGCCGCGCACTAGGGCACGGCAGAACTGCATTATGGCAACCATACCGGTTTCGTTCACCAAGGGTCCGGGCTGGTACTGGCTGACATCCCAGACCAGTTCGAACCAGCCGTCGCCGTCGCGGCGAGTCATGGGAATGACGTCGTACACCAGGCGAATGTAGCGCTCCAGGCGTTGCAGAGCCGTACCGAGATTACCACAGGCCAGCAGCACCGAGCCGAGCACACCGATATGCCGGGCGCTGATGGTTTGGCCGACGTGTAGGCCCAGCAGCGGGTCGTCCAGTGCCTGCGCCGCCGTCACCAGCAGGCGATCCCAGCATTCCACGTCAACGCCGCCGACACCCTCCTGGGCAGGTGTGGGCCAGGGCTGGCCAAGTACCGACTCGGGCTCATGACCGAGCACCTCCAGGTATTCATAGAGCAGTTGCACGTAGGTCTCTGGCACCACGCGCCGATACAAAGGCTGGCTCATCGGGCCTCTTTAGGCTGGTTGGCCTTTTGTTGTTTGGCGCAAAGTGTCAAGCGGGGCGTCGGATACCGTCAAGCCTTCCTAACGGCAGCGGCCGAGAATGACGGCACTCCAGCCATTCCAGCAGATGCCGTTCATGAACACGATCACCGATCTTCTGGCACCAGCGACAATCCAGTTCTTCTCCAACGGCTCGCGTTGCGTTGCCGACTTTTACCGCCCACTGGGTGCAGGACCTTTCCCGGTGGTGGTGATGGCGCATGGGCTTGGCGGGACGCGCAAGATGCGCTTGCCGGCCTTTGCCGCCCGCTTCGCCGCCGCCGGCTACGCGTGCCTGGTGTTCGACTATCGCCACTTCGGCGACAGCGAAGGCGAGCCGCGCCAACTGCTGGATATCAACCGCCAGCTCGAAGACTGGACAGCCGCGATAGATCACGCCCGCCGCCTCGCGGATGTGGACCCGCAGCGTATCGTTATCTGGGGCACCTCGTTCGGTGGCGGGCATGTGCTGGCCACCGCCGCCGACGATGCCAGGGTGGCCGCTGTCATTTCCCAATGTCCCTTCACCGACGGCCTGAGCTCCAGTCTTGCCACCGAACTCCTGGTGTCACTTCGCCTCACCTTGCTGGCCCTGGCCGACCGTATCGGCTCGTGGTTCGGCGCCAAACCCATTCTGGTTCCGCTCGCCGGTCAACCTGGCGATACGGCATTCATGACTTCGCCGGATGCCTGGGGTGGCTATAACGGGCTGATCCCGTCAGGTGCGCGTATCCGCAAAGAGGCCGCCGCGCGTTTTGCCCTGGACATCATTCGCTACTACCCCGGGCGCAGTACACCTCGTATCCAGGCCCCTGTGCTGTTTTGCGTGTGCGATCCCGACAGCGTGGCACCGGCGAAGCGGACGCTGCGTCACGCCCGGCGCGCGCCACGTCATGAGATCAAGCGCTATGCCCATGGGCATTTCGATATTTATGTGGGCGAAGCCTTCGAGCAGGTGGTGGGTGATCAACTCGACTTCCTCAAGCGCAACGTGCCAAGCACGCCAACGAAGAGATAAGAATATGTACGACCTTCAAGGCAAAGTGGTTCTGATCACCGGCGCGGCTGGCGGCATCGGCGCCGCCAGTGCACGCGAACTGTATGTGCAGGGCGCCAGCCTAGTGCTGACCGATACCTCGCAGGAGGCGGTGGACAAGCTGGCCCAGGAGTTCAACAGCCAACGTGTGTTGCCGCTGGCGTTCGACGTCACCGACGCCGAGGCGGCAAAGGCAGTGATATGCCAAGCAGTCGAGCGTTTCGGCCGTCTCGATGTGGCCTTCGCCAATGCCGGCATCTCCTGGCGAGGCGTACCGGCGACCCTACGCACCTGCGACGAAGCGGAGTTCCGTCGCATCATTGAGGTGGATCTGTTCGGGGTGTGGCACGCGATGCGCGCCGCACTGCCGGAGGTCGTGCGCAATCGGGGCCAAGTGCTGGTCACGTCGTCGACCTATGCCTACTTGAACGGCATGGCCAACGCGCCCTATGCCGCGAGCAAGGCGGCGGTGGAGTCGCTGGCCCGCTCGCTGCGCGCCGAGTTAAGTGCAACCGGGGCCAGCGCCAGCGTGCTCTATCCCGGCTGGACGGCGACCGCCATCGCCAAGGTCGCCTTCGGTGGCAACGCCATCGCCACCCAGATGAACGAGACCCTATTGCCGGCCTTCCTGCATCAGGCGATTGCACCGGAACAGGTGGCACGTGGCGTGGTGCGCGGTCTACAAAAGCGCCAGCCGCGCATCGTTGTACCGGCTCGCTGGGCGCCCATCTCACTGTTGCGCGGCCTGTTCAACGTTTTCACGGACTGGCATCTGACACGCGATGCCCGCCTGCAACGGTTGCTCCACCAATTGGAAGAAGAAACCGTTCGCACCCAGAGCCCTAGTTGATGCCCCACTACTTGCTTAAGGTTCACCCATGAAAAGCTACTCGTTGAACGACCGCGTCATCGCCATCACTGGTGCCACGGGTGGTCTCGGCAGGGCCGCCGCGCAGGCCCTGCGCGACAAAGGCGCGAAGCTGGTCTTGCTGGATCTCGATCTGGATAGCCTGAATGCAATGGCTGTCACCCTGGGCGGGCCTAATGTCGCTGTCGGTTGGGTGGCCAACGTGCGCTCAATTGAGAGTCTGGAAACGGCGCTGAAAGAGGCCGCGCAGCATTTCGGCGGAATTGATGTGGTGGTCGCCGGCGCTGGCGTCAGCTCGGTGGTAGCCCTGGAGTATATCGATCCCGCCACGTTTGACCGGGTCATCGATATCAACCTCAACGGTGTGGCGCGCACCTTCCGCGCCTCACTGCCCCATGTGAAGGCACGCCAGGGCTATCTACTGGCCATCTCGTCTATGGCGGCTTTCGTTCATTCGCCGTTGAACACGGCCTACACCGCCAGCAAGGCCGGAGTCTGGGCCCTGTGTGACAGCTTACGCCTGGAGCTTCGTCAGCACGGCGTGAGTGTCGGCTCATTCCACCCGACCTTCTTCCAAACGCCGATGATGGAGGCGATCGTTGATGGGCCGTCCTCCACCCTGGTCTGGAATAACCATCAGGGGATCTGGCAGTTCGTCGCGTTGGAGCAGGTGGTGGCCGCCCTGGTGGACTGCATCGAGCAGCGGCATGACTTGGTGACGGTGCCACGCAGCCAAGTGCTGGTGGCGAAAGCGCCAGGCTTGCTGCGTCGGCTTATCGAGTGGATCGGTTTCGACGCTGGAAAAGTCGCCGAAGCGGTAAGGCTCAGCGATGAAGACAAGGCTTGATTAGGTCAGGGTCACAGCCTGAACAAATGACCGCTTCTGGCCGTGGGCATGTCGCCCGCATCCGGGCCGGAACTAACCAGGAAATCCTGGCGCCGCTCTTGGGGCGCTATAGCTTCCAAGTCGAATGGCTTAATTGAGTCCCTGACTCGCATTTGTAAGTCCAGCAGTCGTGCCCTGGTGGTGTTCCTTCAGGTTCTTTTACACAACTTCGATCAACTCCAACCGGCACTCAAAAGTGCACAGGAAGGCGAAGCCTTGCCTGCGTGCAATCAACAAAAACAATAAACGAGAGGTGGAAAATGAAACTCAATAGCCGTGCGATCCCGTGTCTCTCCGCTCAGCGAAAGAGTGCTGCGTGGATTAAGTACACCAGTGTCATGGCACTGCTCAGTGCCTCTACAATTGCAGGCGCTAATGGCATTGCTCTTAACGAACAAAGTGCCAGCAGTGCGGGAACTGCTTATGCGGGAAGGTCGTCTTCCGCACTGGACGCCAGCACCATCTACGGAAATCCTGCTGGCTTGACCAAGTTGAAACGTACCGAGATTTCCGGCGGGGCCGCGATCATCTCGGGGAGCGACGACATTAGTGATGCGCAGAGCAGTGTCGCAGGAACGAATAAGGGGGACTCGGTACCTTTGGCGGTCGTGCCCTTCGCCTATCTGTCGACGCCGCTTGATGATCGTTTTTCGATTGGTCTGGGTCTCTATGCTCCGAGTGGTCTGATCAACGAATACGAGAGCACTTTTCAGGGCCGCTACCAGGGTTCCTATAGCTCGACCAAGGAGGTAACCCTGCAGCCCACCATTGCCTATCGGATCAATGATTACGTGTCCATTGGTGGCGGACCGACCATAAATCATTTCGATGCAAAACTTCAGAATTACCTGGCCACCGGCGCTCTGAACAACGGCCAGGACACACGGGTCACCATCAAAGGCGATGACACGGCAATTGGCTACAACGTCGGCCTCTTGGTTGACTTGAGTGATGCAACGAGTTGGGGGATTAACTACCACTCGAAGGTGAGCTATCACCTCAAAGGGCATACCGAGTTTTCCGGCTCCCCGAGCGTTATCCCGCTGGACGGAAAGTATGACAACAAGATAGACATCACGATGCCCGAATCCGTGAACACCTCTATCACCCATCATTTCAATAGTCGCTGGACGGGATACCTGGGGACCACCTGGAAACGTTGGAGTCGACTGAAAAAGATCGAGGCAATCAACAGCGATGTTTCCGCCCTTGGCCAGAGTGCGGGTCTGGAGCGTGTGGGCGAACCATTGAACTGGCACGACACGTGGTCCACCGCCGTTGGCGTATCCTTTCAATTGAACCAACAATGGCTGCTGCGTGCAGGCTACGCCTACGATCCGTCGCCGATCAGCAATGCCGATCGTAGCGTGCGCGTTCCGGTTGGTAACCGCCAAGTCGTGACCCTGGGTGGCGCTTATTTGCCGAATCCCGATCTGACGATAGACTTTGCTTATGGTTATCTCTGGGAATCCAAAGCCTCGGTAAACCAACCGAACAACTCCGGCCTTCAACCTGAATACAGTGCTAATTACGAAAACAGTGCGAATATATTTTCAGTGCAGGCAACCTATCGATACTAATCCTCACCCTCATAAGCCCGATGAAGGTCAGTTAAGCAATTTCAGCCGCGACGCACTCTTTGCTGTAGCAGCCTCGTGAACTGGACAGTTGCTACAGATCGCATTACGGCTTAACTAATTGGCGTTGCTGAATCAGCCGATTGAAGCCGTTGCATCCTTGCCAACCCATCGCCGCTGAGAGTCTTTTCAACTCGATATTCTTCAACACGTGACGTGTCGCGAGCTGAATTTTCAAAGGCATGGGCGAGGGTCAAAGCGGGGTTGCAGCCATCGCAACAGAAGGGAGGGAGCCTGTGTCGATGAAGGGAGCTGGGACAGCTCCCTCCCTCTGCGACAGTTTTTATTGTCTAGCGACAAAACAGGAGCCTGGGCTCTCGGTGGACAACTCACTCCACCGTCACAGACTTCGCCAAGTTACGTGGCTGGTCCACATCAGTCCCCTTGAGCACGGCGACGTAGTACGACAACAACTGCAACGGAATCGTGTAGAGGATCGGCGACAGGATGTCGTGGATATGCGGCATGTGCACCACGTGGGTGCCTTCGCCATTGGTCATGCCAGCCTTCTCGTCAGCGAAGACAATCAACTGGCCGCCACGGGCGCGCACTTCCTGCAGGTTGGACTTGAGCTTTTCCAGCAGCTCGTTGTTCGGCGCCACGGTGACCACCGGCATGTCGTTATCCACAAGCGCCAGCGGGCCGTGCTTGAGTTCACCGGCCGGGTAGGCCTCGGCGTGGATGTAGGAGATTTCCTTGAGCTTCAAGGCCCCTTCCATCGCCACCGGGAATTGCGCGCCACGCCCGAGGAACAGGGTGTGGTTCTTCTCGGCGAACAGTTCGGCGATTTTTTCCACCGTGCTGTCCATCGCCAAGGCTTCGCCCAGGCGGGCTGGCAGGCGGCGCAGCTCCTCCACCAAGGTTGCCTCGACCCCTTTGCCCAGAGTACCGCGCACCTGGCCCAGGGACAGGGTCAGTAACAGCAGGCCCACCAGTTGCGTGGTGAACGCCTTGGTCGACGCCACACCAATTTCGCGACCGGCCTGGGTCAGCAGGGTCAGGTCGGATTCGCGTACCAGCGAGCTGATGCCGACGTTGCAGATCGCCAGGCTGGCGAGAAAACCCAGTTCCTTGGCGTTACGCAGGGCGGCCAGGGTGTCGGCGGTTTCGCCGGACTGGGAGATGGTGACGAACAGCGAATCGGGCTGCACCACCACTTTGCGATAACGGAACTCGCTGGCCACTTCGACCTGGCACGGAATACCGGCCAGTTCCTCCAGCCAGTAACGGGCGACCATGCCGGCGTGATAACTGGTGCCGCAGGCCACGATCTGCACGTTGCGGACCTTGGCGAACAACTCGGCCGCCTGTGGACCGAACGCCTGGACCAGTACCTGGTTCTGGCTCATGCGGCCTTCCAGAGTGCGTTGGACCACGGCCGGTTGTTCGTGGATTTCCTTGAGCATGAAGTGGCGGAACTCGCCCTTGTCGGCGACATCGGCACCGTCGCGGTACTGGACGGTTTCACGTACCACGTCATTGCCGTCGAGGTCCCAGATCTGCACGCTGTCGCGGCGAATTTCGGCAATATCGCCTTCTTCCAGGTACATGAAGCGGTCGGTGACCTGGCGCAGCGCCAACTGATCGGACGCCAGGAAGTTTTCCCCCAGGCCCAGGCCGATAACCAATGGGCTGCCGCTGCGGGCCGCCACCAGGCGGTCAGGTTGTTTTGTGCTGATGACCGCCAGGCCATAGGCACCGTGCAGTTCCTTGACGGTGGCCTTGAGGGCGACGGTCAGGTCCACCAGGTCCTTGAGCTTGTGGTTGAGCAGATGGGCGATGACTTCGGTGTCGGTGTCCGAGGTGAACACATAGCCGAGCGCCTTGAGCTGTTCACGCAGGGCTTCGTGGTTTTCGATGATGCCGTTGTGCACCACCGCCAGCTCGCCGGAAAAATGCGGGTGAGCGTTACGCTCGCACGGCGCGCCATGGGTGGCCCAACGCGTGTGGGCGATGCCCAGGCGACCGAGCAGCGGTTCGGCTTCCAGCGCCTGTTCCAGCTCGCTGACCTTGCCCGGACGACGCATGCGTTCGAGCTTCTCGTCGTTGGTAAACACCGCCACACCGGCGCTGTCATAACCGCGGTACTCCAGGCGCTTGAGGCCTTCGAGCAAGATTGCTGTGATGTTGCGTTCAGCTACGGCGCCGACAATTCCACACATGCTATTTCTCCTGGCTGACAGGCGCGCAGATCACAGTAATGCCGCGCGCCTGAATCTGATCGCGGGCCTCTACGGGCAGGCGATCATCGGTAATTAGGGTATGGACGCTGCTCCACGGCAGTTCCAGGTTGGGGATTTTCCGGCCGATCTTGTCGGCCTCCACCATGACGATCACTTCCCGGGCAACCTCAGCCATCACGCGGCTCAAGCCCAGCAGTTCGTTGAAGGTGGTGGTGCCTCGAACCAGATCGATGCCGTCGGCGCCGATGAACAGTTGGTCGAAGTCATAGGAACGCAGGACCTGCTCGGCCACCTGGCCCTGGAACGACTCGGAGTGAGGATCCCAGGTACCGCCGGTCATCAACAGCACCGGCTCGTGCTCCAGTTCGCTCAAGGCGTTGGCGACGTGCAGGGAATTGGTCATCACCACCAGGCCCGGCTGTTGGCCGAGTTGCGGAATCATGGCCGCCGTGGTGCTGCCGCTGTCGATGATGATGCGCGCATGTTCACGGATCCGCTTCACGGCGGCCCGGGCAATGGCCAGTTTGTACTTGGAGACGGTTTGCCCGTTATCGGCCACCAACTCCTGCGGCATCGGCACCGCGCCACCGTAGCGACGCAGCAGCAGGCCATTGGTTTCCAGGGCAGCGAGATCCTTGCGAATCGTAACTTCCGAGGTTTCGAAGCGCTTGGCCAACTCATCCACACTGACCTCACCCTGCTCCTGGAGCAAGGCAAGAATATTGTGACGGCGTTGTGGTGTGTTGCGCTTTGACATGGCGAGGTAAGTTTCGATTCGAAAGATAACGTAACTAATCAAAACCTATTGCAGGGCTATCGTCAAGGCGGGAGAAGAAAAATTCAGAAATCATGAAATCAATGTGGGAGCGGGCTTGCTCGCGAAGGGGTCGAATCAGACAGTACAACGTGAACTGAAACAACGCTTTCGCGAGCAAGCCCGCTCCCACACGGGGGCTGTGGATAACTTAGCTCTTCTTGATTTTTACCGGGCGCTTCCAGCCGTCGATATTGCGTTGCCGGGCGCGCGCCACCGCGAGCTGAGCGTTATCCACATCCTGATTGATGGTCGAACCTGCGGCCGTGCTTGAACCATCACCGAGGGTCACAGGCGCCACCAGCGAATTGTTGGAGCCGATGAACACGTCCTCACCCAACACGGTTTTCCACTTGTTGGCACCGTCGTAGTTACAGGTGATAGTCCCGGCGCCAATGTTGGTGCGGGCGCCGACTTCAGCGTCACCGAGGTAGGTCAGGTGCCCGGCCTTGGCGCCTTCGCCCAGGTGAGCATTCTTCAGTTCAACAAAGTTACCCACATGGGCACGGGCTTCCAGCACAGAGCCTGGGCGCAGGCGGGCAAACGGGCCAGCATCGCTGCCCTCCCCCATGACCGCACCATCGAGATGGCTGTTGGCCTTGATCACCACGCCTTTGTGCAGGGTGCTGTCCTTGATCACGCAGTTCGGACCAATGACCACATCGTCTTCGATGACAACCTTGCCTTCGAGGATGACGTTGATATCGATGACCACATCGCGACCCACGCTGACTTCACCGCGCACGTCGAAACGGGCCGGATCGCGCAGCGTCACGCCTTGGGCCATCAGGCGGCGGGCGGCGCGCAATTGATAGTGGCGCTCCAGTTCGGCCAATTGCCGGCGATCGTTGGCGCCCTGCACTTCCATGGCGTCCAACGGCTGCTCGGTGGCGACCACCAGTCCATCGCTGACCGCCATGGCGATCACGTCTGTCAGGTAGTACTCACCCTGGGCGTTGTTGTTCGACAGACGACTCATCCAGTCACCCAGGCGCTCAGCCGGCACGGCCAGAATCCCAGTGTTGCCTTCAGTGATCGCGCGCTGGGCTTCGTTGGCGTCCTTCTGTTCGACGATGGCGGTCACTTGGCCGTCGACGTCACGCACGATGCGGCCATAACCGGTTGGGTCGTCCAGCTCGACGGTCAACAGGCCCAACTGTTGTGGCGCGACATGCTTGAGCAGGCGTTGCAAGGTGTCGACTTCGATCAGCGGCACATCGCCGTAGAGAATCAGCACCGTATCCGCCGTGATGAATGGCACTGCCTGGGCCACCGCATGGCCAGTGCCCAGTTGTTTGTCCTGCAAGACGAAATTCAGGTCATCGGCGGCCAGGCGTTCGCGCACAGCATCGGCACCGTGGCCGATCACCACGTGAATGCGCTGTGGATCAAGTTGCCGGGCGCTGTGGATAACATGGCCGAGCATGGAATTGCCGGCTACCGGGTGCAAGACCTTGGGCAGCGCCGAACGCATGCGGGTGCCTTGACCGGCCGCGAGGATAACGATTTCGAGAGACATGACTGGCTACCAATCCTGGGTGGTCAGCGGCTGCGACCAGATGATGAGTGTCGGGAAAAGAAAAAAGGGTAGCCGAGGCTACCCTTTTTAATCAATCGCACAGAAAGCAGACGGCTTAGCCGCCGAACTTCTTGCGGATCTGCTGGACGGTGCGCAGCTGGGCTGCGGCCTCGGCCAGACGTGCAGCAGCAGAACCGTAATCGAACTCCGCGCCTCGCTCGTGCAGGGCCTTCTCGGCAGCCTTGACGGCTTCCTGAGCGGAGGCTTCGTCCAGGTCGGCAGCACGTTGCACAGTGTCGGCAAGGACCTTGACCATGTTCGGCTGAACCTCGAGGAAACCACCGGAGATGTAATACACCTCGGCTTCCCCGCCCTGCTTGATCAAGCGGATCGGACCCGGTTTCAGATTAGTGATCAGCGGTGCGTGACCCAGAGCGATACCAAGATCACCCAGCTCACCATGCGCAATCACCATCTCGACCAGACCGGAGAAGATTTCCCCTTCCGCACTGACGATATCGCAATGGACTGTCATAGCCATCTGATTGCCTCAACCTAAATTAGCGCCCGTTGCCGGGCGCCGGGATTACAGTTTCTTGGCTTTCTCGATCGCTTCTTCGATGCCGCCGACCATGTAGAACGCTTGTTCTGGCAGGTGGTCGTAGTCACCGTTGAGGATGCCTTTGAAGCCAGCAATGGTGTCTTTCAGGGAAACGTATTTACCCGAGGCACCGGTGAAGACTTCAGCCACGAAGAACGGCTGCGACAAGAAGCGCTGGATCTTACGAGCGCGGGATACCAACTGCTTGTCGGCTTCCGACAGCTCGTCCATACCCAGGATCGCAATGATGTCCTTCAGCTCTTTGTAGCGCTGCAGCACGTACTGGACGCCGCGAGCGGTGTCGTAGTGCTCCTGGCCGATCACGTTCGGGTCCAGCTGGCGCGAAGTCGAGTCCAGTGGGTCAACCGCTGGGTAGATACCCAGGGAAGCGATATCACGGGACAGAACGACGGTGGCGTCCAAGTGGGCGAAGGTGGTCGCTGGCGACGGGTCGGTCAAGTCATCCGCAGGTACGTATACCGCTTGGATCGAAGTGATCGAACCTTCCTTGGTCGAAGTGATACGTTCTTGCAGAACGCCCATCTCTTCAGCCAGGGTCGGCTGGTAACCTACTGCCGAAGGCATACGGCCCAGCAGTGCGGATACTTCGGTACCGGCGAGGGTGTAACGGTAGATGTTGTCGACGAACAGCAGAACGTCGTTACCTTCGTCACGGAACTTCTCGGCCATGGTCAGGCCGGTCAGGGCTACGCGCAGACGGTTTCCCGGCGGCTCGTTCATCTGGCCGTAGACCAGTGCCACTTTGTCCAGAACGTTGGAATCCTTCATCTCGTGGTAGAAGTCGTTACCCTCACGAGTACGCTCACCCACACCGGCGAACACGGAATAACCGCTGTGCTCGATGGCGATGTTACGGATCAGTTCCATCATGTTTACGGTCTTGCCCACACCGGCACCACCGAACAGACCGACTTTACCGCCCTTGGCGAACGGGCAAACCAGGTCGATAACCTTGATGCCGGTTTCCAGCAGGTCGTTGCCGCCTGCCTGTTCAGCGAAGGATGGCGCAGGACGGTGAATGCCCCAGCGCTCTTCGGTGTCGATCGGACCGGCTTCGTCGATCGGGTTGCCCAGTACGTCCATGATCCGGCCCAGGGTCGCTTTACCGACCGGTACGGAGATGGCAGCGCCAGAGTCGACAACGTCCAGACCGCGCTTCAAGCCTTCGGTAGAACCCATCGCAATGGTGCGAACGATGCCGTCGCCCAGCTGCTGCTGAACTTCCAGGGTAGTTTCCGCGCCTTGTACTTTCAGCGCGTTGTAGATGCTCGGTACGCTGTCGCGTGGAAATTCCACGTCGATAACGGCGCCGATGATTTGAACGATACGTCCGCTACTCATAGCTGGATCCTCTGAATATTTGAACCGTTAAACCGCGGCAGCGCCGCCGACGATTTCCGAGATCTCTTGGGTGATCGCAGCCTGGCGCGCCTTGTTGTAGATCAGCTGCAAATCGCTGATCAAATCACCGGCGTTGTCGGTAGCGTTCTTCATCGCGATCATCCGCGCTGCTTGTTCAGCTGCGTTGTTCTCGACCACCGCCTGGTAGACCTGCGACTCCACGTAGCGGACCATCAAGCCGTCGAGCAGCTCCTTGGCATCCGGTTCGTAGAGGTAGTCCCAGTGGTGCTTGAGTTCCTGTTCCGGGGTCGCCACCAGTGGGACCAATTGCTCCACGGTTGGCAGCTGCGTCATGGTGTTGATGAACTTGTTGGATACCACGGACAGACGGTCAATCCGGCCTTCCAGGTACGCATCCAGCATCACCTTGACACTGCCGATCAGGTCATTGATCGACGGCTCTTCACCCAGGTGGCTGATAGCAGCGACGACGTTGCCGCCGAAGTTACGGAAGAAAGCCGCACCCTTGCTACCAATCACGCACAGATCGATCTCGACGCCTTGTTCGCGGTTTACAGCCATGTCCTTGACCAGGGCCTTGAACAGGTTGGTGTTCAAGCCACCGCACAGACCACGGTCACTGCTCACCACGACGTAACCGACGCGCTTGATGGCGCGTTCGATCATGAACGGGTGGCGATATTCCGGGTTGGCGTTGGCCAGATGACCAATCACCTGGCGGATGCGCTCCGCATAAGGGCGGCTAGCAGCCATGCGCATTTGTGCCTTGCGCATTTTGCTGACCGCCACTTTTTCCATGGCGCTGGTAATTTTTTGCGTGCTTTTGATGCTCGCAATCTTACTGCGAATCTCTTTTGCGCCTGCCATGTAACACCTATCAGGTTAGCAAGCGGGAGCCTTGCGACTCCCGCTGCGGCTTACCAGGTTTGGGTGGCCTTGAACTTCTCGATACCGGCTTTCATGCCCGCGTCGATTTCGTCATTGAAGTCACCCTTCACGTTGATCTTGGCCAACAAGTCGGCGTGATCGCGGTTGAAGTAAGCAATCAGCGCTTGTTCAAAGCTGCCGACCTTGGCGATTTCAACGTCAGTCAGGAACCCACGCTCAGCGGCATACAGCGACAGCGCCATGTCAGCGATCGACATCGGTGCGTATTGCTTCTGCTTCATCAGCTCGGTAACGCGCTGACCATGCTCAAGTTGCTTACGGGTCGCTTCGTCCAGGTCAGAAGCGAACTGGGCGAATGCCGCCAGTTCACGGTACTGGGCCAGGGCGGTACGAATACCACCGGACAGCTTCTTGATGATCTTGGTCTGAGCGGCACCACCCACACGGGATACCGAAACACCGGCGTTCACAGCAGGACGGATGCCCGAGTTGAACATGGCCGATTCCAGGAAGATCTGACCGTCGGTGATGGAAATCACGTTGGTCGGAACGAACGCGGAAACGTCGCCAGCCTGGGTTTCGATGATCGGCAGCGCGGTCAGGGAACCGGTCTTGCCAGTCACTGCGCCGTTGGTGAACTTCTCTACGTACTCTTCCGAAACGCGGGATGCGCGCTCCAGCAGACGGGAGTGGAGATAGAACACGTCGCCTGGGTAGGCTTCACGGCCTGGTGGACGGCGCAGCAGCAGGGAGATCTGGCGATAAGCCACTGCCTGCTTGGACAGATCGTCATAAACGATCAGCGCGTCTTCACCGCGGTCGCGGAAGAATTCACCCATGGTGCAACCGGAGTACGGTGCCAGGAACTGCAGCGCAGGAGATTCCGAAGCACTGGCAGCCACGATGATCGTGTTGGCCAGGGCGCCGTTTTCTTCCAGCTTGCGAACCACGTTGGCGATGGTCGATTGCTTCTGACCGATGGCTACGTAGACGCAGAAAATGCCGCTGTTCTTCTGGTTGATGATCGCGTCGATCGCCAGAGCGGTCTTACCGATCTGACGGTCACCGATGATCAGCTCACGCTGGCCACGGCCGACAGGGATCATGGCATCGACAGCCTTGTAGCCAGTCTGTACAGGCTGGTCTACCGACTTACGCCAGATCACGCCAGGAGCAACTTTCTCGACCGCGTCGGTCTCGGTGTTGTTCAGCGGACCTTTGCCGTCAACAGGGTTACCCAGTGCGTCGACAACACGACCCAGCAGTTCCTTACCAACCGGAACTTCGAGGATGCGGCCGGTGCACTTGGCGCTCATGCCTTCAGCCAGAGAGGTGTACGCGCCCAATACCACGGCACCTACAGAGTCTTGCTCCAGGTTGAGGGCCATACCGTAGACGCCGCCCGGAAACTCGATCATCTCGCCGTACATGACGTCGGCCAGACCGTGAATCCGCACGATGCCGTCAGATACGCTGACGACAGTGCCTTCGTTACGGGCTTGGGAGGTCACATCGAGCTTGTCGATGCGGCCCTTGATAATTTCACTTATTTCGGAAGGATTGAGTTGCTGCATTGCTCTGCTGCCCCTTCAAACTCAAGATTTCAATGCTTCGGCAAGTTTCGCGATTTTGCCGCGAATCGAGCCATCGATAACCAGGTCGCCGGCGCGGATTACAACGCCCCCTATCAGGGACTTGTCTTCCTCGACTTGCAGGCGCACTTCCCGGTTGAGTCGTGCACTGAGAACCTTGGCGAGTTTGTCTTGCTGTTCTTGGTTCAATGCGAAAGCACTGGTCACTTCCACGTCTACCGACTTCTCTTGCTCGGCCTTGTACAGGTCAAAAAGAGTGGCGATCTCCGGCAGAAGCAGGAGACGGTCGTTTTCGGCAACGACGTGAATGAAATTCTGTGCCTTGGCATCGAACTTGTCGCCGCACACGTCAATGAACGTGGCGGCCTTTTCTGCGCTCGTCAGTCGCGGGGCCTTGAGCACGCGCTGCATGGTGTCGTCTTGCGACACCGCTGCAGCCAGGCCGAGCATGGCTGACCAATTGGCCAGTTGCTGGTGGGCCTGAGCGTGCTCGAAGGCCGCCTTAGCGTAAGGTCGGGCCAACGTGGTCAGTTCTGCCATGATCGCCCTCGCTTAGATTTCAGCAGCCAGTTGGTTAACCAGCTCTGCGTGCGCGTTTTGATCGATTGTGGCACCCAGGATCTTCGAAGCACCGCCAACGGCCAGAGCACCCACTTGGGCACGCAGCGCGTCTTTGACACTGTTGAGTTCCTGTTCGATCTCGGCTTGAGCCTGAGCCTTCACACGGTCAGCTTCGACGCGAGCCTGTTCACGGGCTTCGTCGACAATCTGGGTACCGCGTTTCTTGGCTTGCTCGATGATTTCAGCTGCCTGAGCTTTCGCTTCGCGCAGTTGCTGACCCACTTTCTCATGGGCCAACTCCAGGTCGCGAGCTGCACGGCTGGCAGCGTCCAGACCATCAGCGATCTTCTTTTGACGTTCGTGCAATGCCGCAATGACCGGAGGCCATACGAACTTCATGCAGAACAGTACAAAAATCAGGAACGCAACGGACTGGCCAATCAGGGTCGCATTAATGTTCACGCCAACACCTCGCAGTTACGTTGTCCATCACACCAATCTACTCGAGACATCCGAGTAATTAGCCAGCGATTTGACCAACGAACGGGTTCGCAAAGGTGAAGAACAGAGCGATACCAACACCGATCATGGTCACGGCGTCGAGCAGACCGGCCACGATGAACATTTTGACTTGCAGCATTGGAACCATTTCTGGCTGACGCGCTGCGCCTTCCAGGAACTTGCCGCCCAACAGGCCGAAACCAATTGCGGTACCCAGTGCGCCCAGGCCGATCAACAGTGCAACAGCGATAGCGGTTAGACCAACTACAGTTTCCATCTTTCCTCCCGACTTTTACGTCGTATGGTTTAGGTTTTTTAGATTAAAGCGGTAAAACAAATCGTTTCTCAGCCCGGTTCGGGCTCCTTCCCGTTTGACCGGGAAGGACATCAGACTAGTCGAGACTGGCCTTAATGGTTTTCTTCGTGCGCCATCGACAGGTAGACGATGGTCAACATCATGAAGATGAACGCCTGCAGGGTGATGATCAGGATGTGGAACACAGCCCACGCCCATTGCAGGACCACACCCAGGCCGCTGAGCCACAGCAGGCCGCTGCCGAACATCACAGCGATCAGGATGAACACCAGTTCGCCGGCATACATGTTGCCGAACAGACGCAGTGCCAGAGAAATCGGTTTGGCGATCAGGGTCACGAATTCGAGCAGGAAGTTCACCGGGATCAGCAGGGCTTGGACCAGGATGTTCTTGCTGCCGAACGGGTGCAGGGTCAGTTCGCCGATGAAGCCGCCGATGCCCTTGACCTTGATGCTATAGAAAATGATCAGTGCGAAGACCGAGAAGGCCATGCCCAGGGTCGCGTTCGGGTCGGTGGTCGACACAGCGCGGAATGGGATGTGGTGGTCACCGGAGATCAGGATGGCCAACTGAGGAATCCAGTCGACCGGTACCAGGTCGACGGCGTTCATCAGGAACACCCAGACGAAGATGGTCAGTGCCAACGGTGCGATCACCGGGCTACGGCCATGGAAGCTGTCCTTCACGCTGCCATCGACGAATTCGACCAGTACTTCAACGAAGTTCTGCAGTGCACCAGGCTGACCGGAAGTCGCCTTCTTTGCCGCCATGCGGAAAAGAAAAACGAAGATCAGACCCAATGCGACCGACCAGCCGAGGGTATCGACGTGGAAAGCCCAGAAACCCATTTCCTTGGCTTCTGCTGCGGTGTGGGCAAAGCCCCAGCCGCCGTTGGGTAGCTGACCGAAGGTCAGGTTCTGCAAGTGGTGCTGGATATAGCCCGAAGCGGTTGTCTCTGCCATGGTTGCCTCAAACGCCCTAAGGTCTCGAAAGTCTTGTTCTCATTAGCAGGGGAGCGAACCAGCTAACCAGTTGGGTCAGCACGAAGACGCTGAATACAGCCAGCGGCGCCAGTGGCTTCACACCTGCGAACGTCAATGCAAACAGCACTGCCGTCAAAATCAGTTTCCCCGCCTCGCCGGCATAAAAAGACCGGACGATAGCCTGGGCTGCTCGGGCGCCGGAAAACCGAAAGGCCCTGTGAGCGAAGTAAATATTGGGAAGCAAGGCTATCAGGCCTCCGCAAAGCCCTGAGTATCCGGCGACGACTCCTTTCCATTGCCAGAGCGCCAGTGCGGCGATCAATACAACGGCGAATTGGGCCATCAAAACCGGGAAAACTGCCAGACGATGGAACGGCAAGCGGTTTGGCGTGCGGGTTTCCATCGCTTTTGCTCTCCAATAGTCGGCCGCCATAATTCAATAACTTGGCATAATTTGTGCCGACAAAATGCGCGCAGAGTATAGGGGCGGTTCTGCCCCTATTCAACTGCCAGGTAGTGATTTCCGACTGCGCGCTACAAGAGCAATTGTTTCAGCGAATGTGTGCAAGGACGCCTTGCAGCTCATCGAGGGAGTTGTAGCCAATCACCAGTTGCCCTTTGCCCTTCTTGCCGTGGCGGATCTGCACCGCAGAGCCCAGGCGCTCGGCCAGGCGCTGTTCCAGGCGAGCGATATCAGGATCGGTTTTGGGTGCCTCGACAGGGGCCGGTTTGCCACTCAGCCACTGACGAACCAGTGCTTCAGTTTGGCGCACAGTCAGACCGCGTGCGACAACATGTCGCGCCCCTTCAACCTGTTGATTTTCCGGCAAACCGAGCAATGCACGGGCATGACCCATTTCCAGGTCGCCATGGGACAGCATGGTCTTGATGACTTCCGGCAACGCAATCAGGCGCAACAAATTGGCCACGGTCACGCGGGACTTGCCCACCGCCTCGGCAACTTGTTGCTGGGTCAGCTGGAACTCCTGCTGCAAACGTTGCAGGGCCACGGCTTCTTCAATCGGATTGAGGTCTTCGCGCTGGATGTTCTCGATCAGCGCCATGGCGATGGCGGTTTCATCCGGCACATCGCGGACCATCGCCGGAATGGTTTCCTGGCCGGCCTGCTGGCTGGCGCGCCAGCGACGTTCGCCGGCAATGATCTCGAAGCGCCCGTTGGCGATCGGCCGGACCACGATCGGCTGCATCACGCCCTGGCTCTTGATCGACTGGGCCAGTTCTTCCAGCGCCTGGGGATCCATGTCCCGGCGCGGCTGGTATTTGCCGCGCTGGATCAGGTCCAGCGGCAAGTGCTGCAACTCGCGTTGATCGACCTGTACGGCCTGCTCTTCCAGCGAACTGACAGTGGGACCACTGAGCAGTGCATCCAGTCCACGTCCGAGACCTCGTTTCTTGACGGCCATGGGGTTTCCTTAAGTTGGCTGGGCTGCAGCGGTGCGTGGATTACGGCGCTGACGGCGAACCATCTCGCCCGCCAGGGCCAGGTAGGCCAGCGCACCACGGGATTGTTTGTCGTAGGCCAGGGCCGGCATGCCGTAGCTGGGCGCTTCGGCCAGGCGGATGTTCCGCGGGATGACCGTGTCGTAGAGCTGCTCGCCGAAGTGTTCCTTGAGCTGGGCCGACACATCGTTCATCAGGCTCAGGCGCGGGTCGTACATGGTCCGCAGCAGGCCTTCGACCTTCAGGTCCGGGTTCAGCAGTTCGGCGATGCGCTTGATGTTATCCACAAGGTCGCTCAAGCCTTCCAATGCGAAATATTCGCACTGCATGGGGATAATCACCCCATCGGCCGCCACCAGGGCGTTGAGGGTCAGCATCGACAGCGACGGCGGGCAGTCGATCAGGATGTAATCGTAGTTTTCCCGGATCGGCGCCAAGGCGCTGCGCAGGCGGCTTTCCTTCATCTGCATTTCCAGCAGCACCACTTCGGCCGCCGTCAGGTCACGGTTGGCCGGCAGCAGTTGATAACCGCCGTGTTCGGAGAAGTGCATGGCCTGGCCCAGATCGCATTCGCCGATCAGGACGTCGTAGATGGAGTTTTCCAAGCCATGCTTATCCACACCGCTACCCATGGTGGCGTTGCCCTGTGGATCGAGATCGATCAACAGCACCCGGCGCTTGGTCGCGACCAGGGATGCTGCGAGGTTGATACAGGTGGTGGTCTTGCCCACACCACCCTTCTGGTTCGCTATCGCGAATACCTTAGCCATTCTTGCTTGTGTTCCCAATCATGCCGTGCGGCGCAGTATCAGCAGATGGCGTTGGCCTTGGCAACCGGGTACGGCCAAGGCGTGTTCGCTATCAAGGTGGAAGTCTGCCGGCAATGCTACCAGCTCATCGGCCGGATGAACGCCCTTCATTGCCAGCCAGCGCGTATCGGCGTCGCCCAGGTGGCGCGTCCAGTTGCTGAAGTTCTCCATGCTGCTGAACGCCCGGGAGATGATCCCGTTGAAAGGCTGTGCAGGCTGGAACGCTTCGACACGGCTGTGGATAACTTGCAGGTTATCCAGTTTGAGTTCGAGTTTGACCTGGGTCAGGAAACGAGTTTTCTTGCCGTTGCTGTCCAGGCAGGTCACTTGCGAGTCGGGAAACAGGATCGCCAGCGGGATGCCCGGCATGCCACCGCCACTGCCAACATCCAGCCAGCGACCGTTTTCGATGAAGGACATGACGCTGAGGCTGTCGAGCAAATGGCGCGAGACCATTTCATCCGGATCGCGCACGGCGGTCAGGTTGTAGGCCTTGTTCCATTTGATCAACAACGCCAGATAACCCAGCAATTGCGCGTGCTGGGCTTCGGTCAAGTTGACACCAAGCTGACGGGCACCTGTGGATAACTCTTCAGCGTGTTGCGAGGTGACCATCGAACTCAAGCGCTTTGCTCCAACTGGCGGCCCGCGCCGCGTTTTTTCAAATGAATCATCAACAGGGAAATCGCCGCTGGCGTGACGCCGGGAATGCGCGAGGCCTGGCCCAGGGTCTCTGGACGGGTCGCACCGAGCTTGCTCTGGATTTCCTTCGATAACCCGGAAATGCCGGTGTAATCGATATCCACAGGCAGCTTGGTGTCCTCACTGGCGCGCAGACGGGCGATTTCGTCTTGCTGACGGTCGATGTAACCGGCGTACTTGGTCTTGATTTCGACCTGCTCGGCCACTTGTGGATCTTCCGCCCCTTGGCCGGTCACTTCCACCAACCCGGCATAATCGATTTCCGGGCGGCTCAAGAGGTTGAGCAGGTTGTATTCGTGGGTCAGCGGCGTGCCAAATTTCGCGGCAATGGCATCGCCCTGCTCGGTACCAGGGCGAACCCAGGTGCTTTTCAGGCGCTGCTCTTCCAGTTCGATGCTCTCACGTTTCTTGCAGAACGCGGCCCAACGCACATCATCCACCAGCCCCAGCTCACGACCTTTCTCGGTCAGGCGCAGGTCGGCGTTGTCTTCGCGAAGGATCAGGCGATATTCGGCGCGGGACGTGAACATCCGATACGGTTCCTGGGTGCCCAAGGTAATCAGGTCATCCACCAGTACGCCGATGTATGCCTCATCGCGGCGTGGGCACCAGCTGTCCTTGCCCTGGGCGCGCAGTGCCGCGTTGGCACCGGCCAACAACCCTTGGGCGCCGGCCTCTTCGTAACCGGTGGTGCCGTTGATCTGCCCGGCGAAGAACAGGCCGCCAATGACCTTGGTTTCCAGGCTGTACTTCAGGTCACGCGGATCGAAGTAGTCGTACTCGATGGCGTAGCCCGGGCGAACGATGTGGGCGTTTTCCATACCGCGAATCGACTGCACGATCTGCAATTGCACATCGAACGGCAGGGAGGTTGAGATCCCGTTCGGGTACAGCTCGTGGGTCGTCAGGCCTTCCGGCTCGATGAAGACCTGGTGGCTTTCCTTGTCGGCGAAGCGATGGATCTTGTCTTCGATCGACGGGCAATAACGCGGGCCGATGCCTTCGATTTCACCGGCAGCGGAATACATCGGCGAACGGTCGAGGTTCGCCGCAATAATTTCATGGGTGCGGGCATTGGTGTGGGTGATCCAGCAACTGACTTGCCGTGGATGCTGTTCCTTGTTGCCCATGAACGACATGACCGGGACCGGCGTATCGCCAGGCTGCTCGGTCATCACCGAGAAATCCACAGACCGACCGTCGATACGCGGTGGCGTACCGGTTTTCAAGCGCCCGACACGCAACGGCAGCTCACGCAAACGATGAGCCAGAGCGATCGACGGCGGATCACCCGCGCGACCACCGGAAAAGTTCTGCAAACCAATGTGGATAAGTCCACCGAGGAATGTCCCGGTGGTCAGCACTACGGAATCGGCGAGGAAACGCAGGCCCATTTGCGTGACGACACCGCGTACCTGGTCCTGCTCGACAATCAGGTCATCCGCTGCTTGTTGAAATATCCACAGGTTCGGCTGGTTTTCCAGGATTTCGCGGACAGCGGCCTTGTACAGGATTCGGTCGGCCTGGGCGCGAGTAGCGCGCACGGCTGGGCCTTTGCGGCTGTTCAATACGCGAAACTGAATACCACCTTTATCGGTGGCCATGGCCATCGCGCCGCCTAGGGCATCGATTTCCTTGACCAGGTGGCTCTTGCCAATCCCACCAATGGCAGGGTTGCAACTCATGGCACCGAGGGTTTCCACGTTATGCGTCAGCAACAGGGTTCTTGCCCCCATGCGTGCTGATGCAAGTGCTGCCTCGGTACCGGCATGACCGCCGCCGATGACGATCACTTCAAAACGGGAAGGGAAATCCACCACGCACCTCGTGCCTGCTTAATTCAGGTAATTCGGAAATAGGTCTTGAGCCTGGCCAGAGCGTTTTTCGAGCCAGGTCGGCAAGTATAGGGACTTCCCCTTTCCTAAAGAACCCTTTGCACAAAATTTAACCAGCTGTGGAAAACTCGCGGTTAAAGAAATTAAAAAGAAAGAAATTTATAAAACCTTTGTTTTTATGTTTATTCTTACTGAGCCTCCTATTTGTGGATAACATTACACAGGCCTTTATTTTCAATGTGTACAGAGATTCAAAACCCTGTGGTCAGGTGGCAATGAGGGGGTTGGATAACCGGTGTAAGCCTGTGGATGAATGGGCCTTTTATCCACAGAGGCGGTTATCTTCAGATTTGAGGGGGGTTTATCAACCGACCTCAGTGGCAGTTATTCACAGGGCTTAATCCACAGAAAACCGCCGCGATGGATCACCGCAGCGTCCACAGGCAAGCCGCCATCAATGGCAATCGTTTCAAAAATAGAGAGGAGGAACCGGGTTTGCGTTGGACTCGAGAGGCTTCGAGGACAAACCCGGTTTGAAAAGCGGGGTTATTTACCGATGCAGAAGCTGGAAAAGATCCGCCCCAACAGGTCATCGGAGCTGAAGGCGCCGGTAATTTCCCCAAGGGAATGTTGGGCCTGGCGAAGGTCTTCGGCCAACAACTCACCCGCCCCCGCCAAGGTCAACTGCGCGCGACCGTGTTCCAGGGCGGCGCTGGCATGGCGCAAGGCTTCAAGATGCCGCCGGCGGGCGCTGAAGCTGCTTTCCGAGGTCTGCTCATAGCCCATGCAGGCCTTGAGGTGTTCACGCAGCAGTTCCAGGCCTTCACCCGCCGCCTTTGCGCTCAGGCTGATCGTCACATGGCCGTCGTTGCTGACCTCAAGGACAATCGCTTCCCCGGTCAGGTCGGCCTTGTTACGGATCAAGGTGACTTTCGCGGGATCCGGGCGGACTTCGAGGAATTCAGGCCACAAGGCAAATGGATCGTCCGCTTCCGGTGCGGTTGCATCCACCACCAGCAGGACCCGGTCGGCTTCACCGATGGCCTTGAGCGCCCGCTCAACGCCGATTTTTTCCACCCGGTCATCAGTGTCGCGCAAACCTGCGGTATCCACGACGTGCAGTGGCATGCCATCGATGTGGATATGTTCACGCAGGATGTCCCGAGTGGTGCCGGCGATCTCGGTGACAATCGCCGCCTCGCGCCCGGCCAGGGCATTCAACAGGCTGGACTTGCCGGCATTCGGCCGCCCAGCGATCACCACGGTCATCCCATCGCGCAACAAGGCACCCTGCCCGGCTTCGCGCAGTACGGTGGATAACTCATCGCGCACTTTATCCAGCATGCTCAGCACGTGGCCATCGGCTAAGAAGTCGATTTCCTCTTCCGGGAAATCAATCGCGGCCTCGACGTAAATCCGCAGGCCGATCAATTGTTCGGTGAGGTTATGCACACGCTGGGAAAACGCACCCTGCAAGGATCGCAATGCGTTGCGGGCCGCCTGTGCAGAACTGGCTTCGATCAAATCGGCGATCGCCTCGGCCTGGGCCAGGTCGAGCTTGTCGTTGAGGAATGCCCGTTCACTGAACTCGCCCGGCCGGGCCAGGCGACAGCCCAGCTCCAGGCAACGCTTGAGCAGCATGTCCAGCACGATGGGGCCGCCGTGCCCTTGCAGTTCCAGTACGTCTTCGCCGGTGAACGAATTCGGCCCCGGGAAATACAAGGCCAGCCCCTCGTCGAGGACCTGCTGGTCATCACTGAAAAACGGACCGTAATGAGCAAACCGCGGTTTGAGTTCACGACCGCTGATTGCCCTGGCCGCGACACTGGCCAAGGGCCCCGAAATACGGACGATGCCGACACCGCCGCGACCTTGGGCGGTGGCAACGGCGGCAATGGTTTCACGCGGTGCGCTCATAAACCGGTATCCAGACAAAAGTGGCAGATAGCAAAACGCCCCACTAGGGGGCGTTTTGTGTGGTTATCCACAGAGCAAGTTACGCCTCGGCTTTTTTCGCAGCCGCTTCGATCTTACGCGTGATGTACCACTGCTGGGTAATGGACAACACGTTGTTCACAACCCAGTACAGCACCAGACCCGCCGGGAACCACAGGAAGAAGAAGGTGAAGATGATTGGCATCATTTTCATCACCTTCGCCTGCATCGGGTCCGGAGGCGTCGGGTTCAACTGCTGCTGGATGAACATGGTCGCGCCCATGATGATCGGCAGGATGAAGAACGGATCCTTGATCGACAGGTCGGTAATCCACAGCATGAACGGTGCCTGGCGCATCTCCACGCTTTCCAGCAGCACCCAGTACAGCGCCAGGAACACAGGCATTTGTACAAGAATCGGCAAGCAACCACCCAACGGGTTGATCTTCTCTTTCTTGTACAGCTCCATCATGGCCTGGGACATTTTCTGCCGGTCATCGCCATGTTGTTCTTTCAGGGCCGCCAGTTTCGGGGCCACTGCGCGCATGCGAGCCATGGATTTGTAGCTGGCGGCCGACAACGGGAAGAAAATCCCCTTGATCAGCATGGTCAGGAAAATGATCGACCAACCCCAGTTACCGACGATGCTGTGGATATGTTGCAGCAGCCAGAAGATCGGCTGGGCAATGAACCACAGGAAACCGTAGTCCACGGTCAATTCCAGGCCTGGGGACAACTCTTTCAGTACCGCCTGGCTTTTAGGACCGGCGTACAGAATGGCACTGGTTTCGACTTTTGCACCTGGCGCGGCGGTCAATGCCGGGCCGGTGTAGCCGACGATGTAGTTGCCTTTGCCGTCTTTACGCGTCTGGACGACGTTGTTTTCGCCCTTCTGCGGGATCCAGGCAGTTACAAAATAGTGCTGCAGCCAGGCAACCCAGCCACCTTGAACGGTTTCCTTGATCTGGCCCTTGTCCATGTCCTTCATGGACACTTTCTTGTAAGGCTCCGAACTTGTCCACAGGGCGGCGCCCAGGTAAGTCGCGGTGCCGGTGGCCGTGCTGGAGGAAGGATCGTCGCTGGCGTCACGCTTGAGTTGCGCAAACATCGCGCCGGACCAAGGCTGGGCGCTCTGGTTGTCGATCAGGTAAGAGACGGTTACGTCATACAGGCCACGTTTCAAGGTGAAACGCTTGATGTAGTTGACGCCATCCTTGCTGAACTTCAGGTCGACAACCAGTTGGTCCTGACCGTCAGCCAGTTGATAAGTCTTCTTCTCGGCGGAGTAGACCGGGCGACCGGCCGGGCTCGAATCCGGGCCGTTGGTACCGATCAGGCCACTTTGGGCCAGATAGGTGCGCTCGTTACCGTTGTCGAACAACTGGAACGGGATTTCCGGATGATCCTGGCGACGTGGATACAGCGGCAGCTTCAGCTGGGCGACGTCACCACCTTGTGGATCGATTGCCAGCTCGAGCACGTCCGTCTTGATCTGGATGAGATCTTTGCTTACGGCCACCGGGGCTTCGGCGGGAGCGCTGGTATCGCTTGCCGCGCGCGGGATGTCGTCATTGCTGGCAGCATTGTTGCCAACTGGGACATCCGGCAGGCTCGGTGCGGTATTGCTGGCTGCAACATTCTGAGTCGGCAGGGCAGCCTGGCCATAGTCCTGGTTCCATTTAAGGACCATGACGTAGGACACGATTGCCAGGGCGACGATCAGGATCGTGCGTTTGATATCCATGATTACTCGGCCATCGAAGAAGAACGGGAGGTAGGGATAGGCGGAACCGGGTCATAACCGCCGGGATTCCACGGATGACAGCGACCTAAACGACGAAAGGTCAGCCAGCCACCGCGCAGTAGGCCATGATTTTCTATGGCTTCGTACGCGTAGCAGGAACAACTGGGGTAGAAACGACAGTGACTGGCCATCAAAGGACTAATGGCATAGCGGTAAAACTGGATCGGAACGAGTGCCAGTTTACGCATCGGGACTGTCTACCCCTACAGTTTCGGTGTTGACTGCTGGTACTGGCTTGTTGCGGGCCAGACGTTTCCAGAGCTTGCCGAAATGCTGAATCAATTCGGGGTTTTCTACGTCACCCAAACCTTTGCGCGCGACGATAACAATGTCCCATCCAACCAGTGAATCCTGGTTCAGGCGAAACGATTCGCGCATCAGACGTTTGAGGCGATTGCGCTGAACAGAGAGCTTGACGCTCTTTTTCCCGATAACCAGCCCTAGTCGGGGGTGATCGAGATCGTTACTGCGCGCAAGGAGCAGGAGATTTTTCCCCGGAACCTTGCCGGTAGGGGAGTCAAAGACTGCCTTGAAATGCCGGGGTGTAAGCAGACGCTTTTCCCGACTGAAGTCCTGACTCACCTCCAGTGCCGGATTATCAAACTGCCAGACGCGCACGACCTTTGGCGCGACGACGCGACAGGACGGCACGACCGTTCTTGGTAGCCATGCGAGCACGGAAACCGTGGGTACGAGCGCGTTTGATAGTGCTTGGTTGGAAAGTACGTTTCATGTCGTGTTACCTGGTTCGTCCACAACGGGCCGGAATGGCCCCCGTTTTAAGAGACCGGGGATTCTAGAGAAAGCAAGCCTCTAGGTCAATTTCCAACCAGCGTTTCCTTTAAATAGATATCCGGACGCTTGGGCGGATTCATCACACGACGCTAGATATAGAAATAAAGAAGGGAATTATTTAAAGCTTTTCTGTAAAGCTTATAAAAGCAAGGCCGCCACCTGTCTGTGGATAACCATGCTCAGGCCTTGTAGCACGCCATGTACAGAGAATGACAACTACAGGGGAAAGCAGTGGCCAGCCTGTGCTGCGCTGTCGGATAAGCTGTGTGTGGAAAGCCATGTTATCCACAGGCCGGTTATCCACCGACTTTCGCCCCCACTTGTGCAACGACCTCAGGCCGGGTTATCCACAGAGCTTATCCACTGACCGCCCGTCGTCTTTCTCGCGGTTAACGCATTGATAAATCATGGGCGATCAGCAAGCTGCATGTGGATAAGTGGGCGTCTGCTCGCTACAATGGCCGCTTGTTTTTGCCTCACCGGCTTTCAACTTAGGGGATATCCGTGTCAGTGGAACTTTGGCAGCAGTGCGTGGAGCTTTTGCGCGATGAGCTGCCTGCCCAACAATTCAACACTTGGATCCGTCCACTACAGGTCGAAGCCGAAGGCGACGAGTTGCGTGTCTATGCACCGAACCGTTTCGTTCTCGACTGGGTCAACGAAAAGTACCTGGGCCGGGTCATGGAACTGCTCGACGAGCATGGCAATGGCATGGCGCCTGCGTTGTCCTTATTAATAGGCAGCAAGCGCAGCTCGGCACCGCGCGCCGCACCCAATGCGCCGCTGGCCGCCGCAGCGTCACAGGCCCAGCAGGCTGCAACGGCACCGGTTAACAACCATGCCGCCCCGGCACCCGCGCCTGCCCCGAGCAAACGCAGCGCACAAAAGGTCGCCGAGGTCAGCGAAGAGCCCTCGCGGGACAGCTTCGACCCGATGGCCGGTGCCAGCTCCCAGCAGGCGCCGGTGCGTGCCGAACAGCGCACCGTCCAGGTCGAAGGTGCGCTCAAGCACACCAGCTACCTGAATCGGACCTTTACCTTCGAGAATTTCGTCGAAGGTAAATCCAACCAACTGGCTCGCGCTGCGGCCTGGCAGGTCGCGGATAACCCCAAGCATGGCTACAACCCGCTGTTCCTTTATGGTGGTGTAGGCTTGGGTAAGACCCACTTGATGCATGCGGTGGGCAACCACCTATTAAAGAAGAACCCGAATGCCAAGGTCGTGTACCTGCATTCCGAGCGTTTCGTGGCCGACATGGTCAAGGCGCTGCAGCTGAACGCGATCAACGAGTTCAAGCGTTTCTACCGTTCGGTGGACGCTCTGCTGATCGACGATATTCAGTTCTTCGCCCGCAAGGAACGTTCCCAGGAAGAGTTTTTCCACACCTTCAACGCATTGCTTGAAGGCGGGCAGCAGGTCATTCTCACCAGTGACCGCTACCCGAAAGAAATCGAAGGCCTTGAAGAACGTCTCAAGTCGCGTTTCGGCTGGGGCCTGACGGTGGCCGTCGAGCCGCCCGAGCTGGAAACCCGGGTCGCGATCCTGATGAAGAAAGCCGACCAGGCCAAGGTCGAGCTGCCTCACGACGCCGCGTTCTTCATCGCCCAGCGTATCCGCTCCAACGTGCGTGAGCTCGAAGGTGCCCTCAAGCGGGTGATCGCTCACTCGCACTTCATGGGCCGCGACATCACCATCGAGTTGATTCGCGAATCCTTGAAGGACTTGTTGGCGCTTCAGGACAAATTGGTTTCTGTGGATAACATTCAGCGAACCGTTGCGGAATACTACAAAATCAAGATTTCCGACCTGCTGTCCAAACGCCGTTCGCGTTCGGTAGCACGTCCGCGTCAGGTGGCCATGGCCCTGTCCAAGGAACTGACCAACCACAGCCTGCCGGAAATCGGCGATGTGTTTGGCGGACGCGACCACACCACCGTGCTGCACGCCTGCCGCAAGATCAACGAACTTAAGGAATCCGACGCGGACATCCGCGAGGACTACAAGAACCTGCTGCGTACACTGACCACTTGATGACCACCAGCGCAGCTTATTAAGGCAAGGGACTAGACCATGCATTTCACCATTCAACGCGAAGCCCTGTTGAAACCCCTGCAACTGGTCGCAGGCGTCGTCGAACGCCGCCAGACCTTGCCGGTACTTTCCAACGTGCTGCTGGTTGTCGAAGGCCAGCAATTGTCGCTGACCGGTACCGACCTGGAAGTCGAGCTGGTCGGTCGTGTGCAACTTGAAGAACCGGCTGATCCGGGTTCCATCACCGTGCCGGCGCGCAAGCTGATGGACATCTGCAAGAGCCTGCCCAACGACGCGCTGATCGACATCAAGGTCGATGAGCAGAAGCTCGTGGTCAAGGCCGGTCGCAGTCGCTTCACCTTGTCGACCCTGCCGGCCAACGATTTCCCGACCGTAGAAGAAGGCCCAGGTTCGCTGACCTGCAGCCTGGACCAGAGCAAATTGCGTCGCCTGATCGAACGCACCAGTTTCGCCATGGCCCAGCAGGACGTGCGTTATTACCTCAACGGCATGCTCCTGGAGGTTTCCGCTGGCGTCATCCGCGCCGTTGCCACCGACGGGCATCGCCTGGCCATGTGCTCGATGCAGGCTGATATCGGTCAGCCTGATCGCCACCAGGTGATCGTGCCGCGTAAAGGTATCCTGGAACTGGCTCGCCTGCTGACCGAGCCGGACGGCAACGTCAGCATCGTGTTGGGCCAGCACCACATCCGCGCCACCACCGGTGAGTTCACCTTCACCTCGAAGCTGGTCGACGGCAAGTTCCCAGACTACGAGCGCGTGCTGCCAAAAGGCGGTGACAAGCTGGTGTTGGGCGATCGCCAGGCCCTGCGCGAAGCCTTCAGCCGTACCGCGATCCTGTCTAACGAGAAGTACCGTGGCATCCGTCTGCAACTGGCCAATGGTCAGCTGAAGATCCAGGCGAACAACCCGGAGCAGGAAGAAGCGGAAGAAGAAGTAGGCGTTGAGTACAACGGCGGCTCCCTGGAAATCGGCTTCAACGTCAGCTACCTGCTCGACGTGCTGGGCGTGATGACCACCGAGCAAGTGCGTCTGATCCTGTCCGACTCCAACAGCAGTGCGCTGGTGCAAGAGTCTGATAACGACGATTCGGCTTACGTTGTCATGCCGATGCGTCTGTAATCATGCCCAGCAGAAGCTAGATGTCCTTAAGTCGCGTCTCGGTCACCGCGGTGCGCAATCTGCACCCGGTGACCTTCTCCCCCTCCCCCCGCATCAATATCCTTTACGGCGCCAACGGCAGCGGCAAAACCAGCGTCCTGGAAGCCGTGCACCTGCTGGGGCTTGCCCGTTCGTTTCGCAGCACCCGCCTGTTACCGGTCATCCAGTACGATCAACTGGCATGCACTGTGTTCGGGCAGGTGGAGCTGGCAGAAGGCGGTCATAGCGCCCTGGGGATCTCGCGGGACCGGCAGGGCGAGTTCCAGATCCGCATCGATGGGCAGAACGCTCGCAGCGCCGCTCAGCTGGCCGAGATCCTGCCATTGCAGTTGATCAACCCGGACAGCTTCCGTCTGTTGGAGGGCGCACCGAAGATTCGTCGGCAATTTCTCGACTGGGGCGTGTTCCACGTGGAACCGCGGTTCATGGCGACTTGGCAACGCCTGCAGAAGGCGTTGCGCCAGCGAAACTCTTGGCTGCGACATGGTACACTTGACGCCGTTTCGCAAGCGGTTTGGGACAGGGAACTGTGCCAGGCCAGCGCTGAAATCGATGAATACCGCCGCGCTTACATCCAAGCCTTGAAACCGGTCTTCGAGCAGACCTTGAGCGAACTGGTTGAGCTTGAGGGCCTGACGCTCAGCTATTACCGAGGCTGGGACAAGGACCGGGAATTGAGCACCGTGCTGGCTGGCTCGTTGCAGCGGGACCAGCAGATGGGCCATACCCAGGCTGGACCGCAACGCGCTGACTTGCGCCTCAGATTGGGCGCGCATAATGCCGCGGACATCTTGTCCCGGGGGCAACAGAAGTTAGTGGTGTGTGCCTTGCGTATTGCCCAAGGACACCTGGTCAGCCAGGCCCGGCGTGGTCAGTGTATTTATCTGGTGGATGACTTGCCGTCCGAGTTGGACGAAGCCCACCGTCGCGCGCTTTGCCGCTTGTTGGAAGACTTACGCTGCCAGGTGTTCATCACCTGTGTAGACCACGAATTATTGAGGGAAGGCTGGCAGACGGAAACGCCAGTCGCCCTGTTCCACGTGGAACAGGGCCGTATCACCCAGACCCACGACCATCGGGAGTGAAGGCATTGAGCGAAGAAAATACGTACGACTCAACGAGCATTAAAGTGCTGAAAGGCCTGGATGCCGTACGCAAACGTCCCGGTATGTACATTGGTGACACCGACGATGGCAGCGGTCTGCACCACATGGTGTTCGAGGTGGTCGACAACTCCATCGACGAAGCCCTCGCCGGCCATTGCGACGACATCAGCATCATCATCCACCCGGATGAGTCCATCACCGTTCGCGATAACGGCCGTGGCATCCCGGTAGATGTGCATAAAGAGGAAGGCGTTTCCGCCGCCGAGGTCATCATGACCGTCCTCCACGCTGGCGGTAAGTTCGACGACAACTCCTACAAGGTCTCCGGCGGTCTGCACGGCGTAGGTGTTTCGGTGGTGAACGCGCTGTCGGAAGAACTGGTCCTGACCGTTCGCCGCAGCGGCAAGATCTGGGAGCAGACCTATATCCACGGCGTGCCCCAGGCACCCATGGCGATCGTTGGCGACAGCGAAACCACAGGCACCCAGATCCACTTCAAGGCTTCGAGCGAAACCTTCAAGAACATCCACTTCAGCTGGGACATCCTGGCCAAGCGGATTCGTGAACTGTCCTTCCTCAACTCCGGTGTCGGCATCGTCCTCAAGGACGAGCGCAGTGGCAAGGAAGAGCTATTCAAGTATGAAGGTGGCTTGCGGGCGTTCGTTGAGTACCTGAACACCAACAAGACCCCGGTCAACCAGGTGTTCCACTTCAACGTCCAGCGTGAAGACGGCATCGGCGTGGAAATCGCCCTTCAGTGGAACGACAGCTTCAACGAGAACCTGTTGTGCTTCACCAACAACATCCCGCAGCGCGATGGCGGTACTCACCTGGTGGGCTTCCGTTCGGCACTGACTCGCAACCTGAACAACTACATCGAACAAGAAGGCCTGGCGAAGAAGCATAAAGTCGCCACCACCGGTGACGATGCCCGTGAAGGCCTTACCGCGATCATCTCGGTGAAGGTGCCGGATCCGAAGTTCAGCTCCCAGACCAAGGACAAGTTGGTGTCTTCCGAAGTGAAGACCGCCGTTGAACAGGAGATGGGCAAGTACTTCTCCGACTTCCTGCTGGAAAACCCGAACGAAGCCAAGCTGGTGGTCGGCAAGATGATCGACGCCGCCCGTGCCCGTGAAGCGGCGCGCAAGGCCCGTGAGATGACCCGCCGCAAAGGCGCGCTGGACATCGCCGGCCTGCCGGGCAAACTGGCTGACTGCCAGGAAAAGGACCCTGCCCTGTCCGAGCTGTACCTGGTGGAAGGTGACTCCGCTGGCGGTTCCGCCAAGCAGGGTCGCAACCGCCGCACCCAGGCCATCCTGCCGCTCAAGGGCAAGATCCTGAACGTCGAGAAGGCGCGTTTCGACAAGATGATTTCCTCCCAGGAAGTCGGCACCTTGATCACGGCGTTGGGCTGCGGCATTGGCCGCGAAGAGTACAACATCGACAAGTTGCGCTATCACAACATCATCATCATGACCGATGCTGACGTCGACGGTTCGCACATCCGTACCCTGCTGCTGACGTTCTTCTTCCGTCAGTTGCCGGAGCTGATCGAGCGCGGCTACATCTACATCGCCCAACCGCCGCTGTACAAGGTCAAGAAAGGCAAGCAAGAGCAATACATCAAAGACGACGACGCCATGGAAGAGTACATGACGCAGTCGGCCCTGGAAGACGCGAGCCTGCACCTTAATGAAGATGCCCCAGGCATTTCCGGTGAAGCCCTCGAGCGCCTGGTGAACGACTTCCGCCTGGTGATGAAGACCCTCAAGCGTCTGTCGCGCCTGTACCCACAGGAACTGACTGAGCACTTCATCTACCTGCCCGCCGTGAGCCTGGAGCAACTGTCCGATCACGCAGCGATGCAAGATTGGCTGGCCCAGTACGAAGTACGCCTGCGCACCGTCGAGAAATCCGGCCTGGTCTACAAAGCCAGCCTGCGTGAAGACCGTGAACGTAACGTCTGGCTGCCGGAGGTCGAGCTGATCTCCCACGGCCTGTCGAACTACGTCACCTTCAACCGCGACTTCTTCGGCAGCAACGACTACAAGACCGTCGTATCCCTGGGTGCGCAACTCAGCACATTGCTGGACGAAGGTGCGTACATCCAACGCGGTGAGCGCAAGAAGTCCGTGACCGAGTTCAAGGAAGCCCTTGAATGGCTGATGGCCGAAAGCACCAAGCGCCACACCATCCAGCGATACAAAGGTCTGGGTGAGATGAACCCGGATCAGCTGTGGGAAACCACCATGGACCCAGGCTCGCGCCGGATGCTGAAAGTCACCATCGAAGACGCCATTGGCGCGGACCAGATCTTCAACACCCTGATGGGTGATGCAGTCGAGCCTCGTCGTGACTTCATCGAGAGCAATGCGCTGGCGGTGTCCAACCTGGATTTCTGATCCCTTCAGTTGCACCGCTCCAAAAAAAGCCAACGCTTATGCGTTGGCTTTTTTTTACATTTGAAAAACCTGCACCGTTTTCAGGCCTGTGGATAAAAAACCGGGTAACTCGGTAACACCTTGGCACAAAGCCTTAACGCTCAATAGGTTAGGAATTGAGTGAGAGCCCCGGATAACGGGGCCTCAGGTTTTTTGGCGCAGAACTTGCGTGTTAAATAAATTACACATCGTTTCTTTAAATTGACAGGGAAGCGGTGGGTACGAGGTGACACGAATAAATCCAACACCAAGGGTAGTCTCAATGAGCGGTACGCAAACTTCCAATCATCTGGAGCAAGGGCTCAAACCCCGGCATGTGACGATGCTATCTATCGCCGGCGTCATCGGCGCTGGCCTTTTCGTGGGCTCCGGCCACGCTATCGCAGCGGCCGGTCCAGCCGTGCTGCTGGCTTACGCTGCAGCGGGTGCCCTTGTGGTGCTAGTGATGCGGATGCTGGGTGAAATGGCAGTGGCATCGCCGGACACCGGTTCCTTCTCCACCTATGCTGACCGTGCGATTGGTCATTGGGCCGGTTTCACCATCGGCTGGCTCTACTGGTGGTTCTGGGTCCTGGTGATTCCGCTGGAAGCCAACGCCGCCGCAACGATCCTGCATGCCTGGTTTCCGAACGTGGCGATCTGGGCCTTCACCTTGGTCATCACCCTGCTGCTGACGGTCACCAACCTGTTCAGCGTGAAAAATTACGGGGAGTTCGAATTCTGGTTCGCCTTGGTCAAGGTGGTGGCGATCATCGGCTTCATTGGCTTGGGTGTGATGGCGATCTTCGGCGTGCTGCCCACCAGCCAGGTCAGCGGTGTTTCGCACCTGTTCGACACCCAGGGCTTCCTGCCCAACGGCATGGGCGCGGTGTTGGGGGCCATCCTGACCACCATGTTTTCGTTCATGGGCACCGAGATCGTGACCATCGCGGCGGCCGAATCGAAGAACCCTGGCCAGCAGATTTCCAAGGCGACCAACTCGGTCATCTGGCGGATTGGCTTGTTCTATCTCGTCTCCATCTTCATCGTCGTTGCCTTGGTGCCGTGGAACGATCCGCTCCTGGCCAGTGTCGGTTCCTACCAGACGGTGCTGGAACGCATGGGCATCCCCAATGCCAAACTGATCGTCGATATCGTCGTCCTGGTGGCAGTCACGAGCTGCCTGAACTCGGCGCTGTATACGGCTTCGCGGATGATGTTCTCGTTGGGCAAGCGTGGTGATGCGCCGGCCGTTTCCCAGCGCACAAACAAGAGCGGTACACCTTACTGGGCGGTGATGCTGTCGACCGGGGCGGCCTTCCTGGCGGTATTCGCCAACTATGTGGCACCGGCTGCTGTGTTTGATTTCCTGCTGGCCAGCTCCGGCGCCATTGCATTGCTGGTGTATCTGGTCATCGCGGTTTCGCAGCTGCGCATGCGCAAACAACGCATGGCGCGTGGTGAAAAAGTCGCTTTCAGCATGTGGCTGTTCCCTGGCCTGACCTACGCGGTGATTGTCTTCATCGTCGGGGCCTTGACCATCATGCTGTTCCAGGAAGCCCATCGCGTGGAAATCCTCGCGACCGGTCTGCTGAGTGTCTTGGTGGTGATATCCGGCGTGCTGGTACAGCGCCGTCGGATCGCAAAAACAGGACGCTGGGTACCGACGATCGGTTGATCCTGTTGTGGCGAGGGGATTTATCCCCGTTGGGCTGCTCAGCAGCCCTAAAGCAGTGAATTCAATCTTCCAGGCACACCGAGTTGCCTGGTTGGGGGCTGCTGTGCAGCCCAGCGGGGATAAATCCCCTCACCACAGATGTATCCAATACCTAACTCGCGACAGACGCTTCGCTCCCCGCCGCCACACTCTCCAATCGATACCCGTACCCATAAATCGTCAGCAATTGCCAACCCCGGTCTGCCGTCAGGCCGAGCTTGTTGCGCAGGCGATAGATATGGGTGTCGAGCGGGCGGGACGAGGTCATTTCCTCGTGGGTCCAGAAGCGTTCGTAGAAATACTCCCGAGACAGCGGCCGGCCCAGGTTGGCGAACAGGCATCGGGCCAGGCGGTATTCCCGCTCGGTCAGGCTGATGGGAATGCCGGCGCGGGTGATGGTCAGCTCGGCGTCGTCGAACGCCAGGTCATTGAACACCAGCACGTCGTTGGCTGGCGCGCGTTGCAGGTTGTGGCGGCGCAGCACAGCGGTGACCCGGGCCTTGAGCTCGTTGGGCCGGAAGGGTTTGCTCACATAGTCGTCAGCACCGGCGTTGAGGGCCTGGACGATGTCGTGCTCGCCGTCGCGACTGGTCAGCATGATGGCGGCCGGTGGTGAATCCATGTGCTCGCGGGTCCAGCGCAGCAATGAAAGCCCGCTGATGTCAGGCAGTTGCCAGTCGAGGATCAACAGGTCGAAGGTTTCCCGGCGCAGTTGCCGCAACAAGTCCTCGCCTCGTTCAAAGCTGTGCAGGGTCCAGGCTTGCTCGCCCCTGCCGGGGATTTGTTGCAGGGTCTGTTCTACCCGGCGCAGCTCGGCCGGTTCATCGTCCAGTATGGCGACACGCATGGAATGCGATTCCTTGATCTCGAGAGTAACGGACATCTTCAGGTGGCAATGAAACGCAGCCGGTGGCGGATTCGTTGTCATTGACCTGTCGCTGGCTGCGACAATACCGGCTCGCGGCACAGAGGGAAAGGCAGCAGCGCGCCACCTATCGAGTCCCGTTATAGTCATGGGCTTTGCAGGCCCGTAAAGAAATCCCCATTCTTGAGGTTGGCCAGGAGGCCTATGAGTAACCAGCGTCGCCGTGAAAGTCGTGAGCCAACCCAGGTCCAGCGGTTGTTTCGTCAGTTGGTGCGGGAGTGGTTGTGGATAAGTTTGTTGCTGTTGCCGCTGACGGCCTTGCTGTCATTGAGCAGCCAAGCGACGGGTAACCATCCAGGCGCTGTGTTGTTGTCGGTGTGTTTGGTGGCCTGTGTATTGGGCTTGTTACTGCTGCGCCCGCACCTGGCCTTGTGGACAACAGTGGGTGGCATGAGCCTGGCTCTGTTGATCAGTGCCGTGCTGGGCGCGCGAGGCTGGTGGTGGTCGCCCATGGCAAGTGTGCTGGGCATCCTGTTCGGCTACCTGATCTGGAATTGGCGCCGCCTGAGCGTGGTACTGGCCTATTTCGGCTGGGAGCTGGCACGCCTGGACGCGGAACCCAAGGTCTTCCCGGAACGTCGCCGCGCCTCCTACACCGGCAGCGACCGCTTGCAGGGGCAGATCATGGCCCTGGAGCAGGCCATGAGTCGAACCCGCGACACCCGACGCTTCATTGCCGACGGCCTGGAATATTTGCCGGTGGCGACCATGATCTGTGACCCTCAAGGCAAGCTGTTGCTCGGCAATCGCAAGGCGCGCGAGTTGTTCGGCCATGGCCTGGCGGGTGGCGACGTGCTGGAGCATCTCGGGCAATTGGGTTACCCAGGGTTGGAGCAGGGGACGCATCACCGGTTATCCACATTGCCCTTGGTGGAGTTTCGCGACATTCGCGAGCGCAGCTTGCGCCTGGAACGGGCGGCGTTGTTGCCGGTTGATGGCGATGCGCCGATTGGCTGGTTGTTGAGCCTCACGGACCTGAGTGCCGAACGTGAGGCTGAAGAACAGCGCAGCGTCATGCTGCGTTTCCTTTCCCATGATTTGCGTGCCCCGCACTCGGCGATCCTTGCATTGCTCGATGTGCAGCGGCATCAGGTCGGTGGGGATAATCCGCTGTTCGACCAGATCGAGCGCCAGGTACGTCGCGCCCTGGACCTGACCGAGGGCTTCGTGCAATTGGCCAAGGCCGAATCCGAGGCGTATCAATTCCAGCCGACGCTGTTCGCCATGCTGGTTCTGGATGTGCTCGACCAGGCGCTGCCCATCGCCCAGGCAAAACGCATCCAGTTGATTCATGAAATAGAGGATGAAGAGGCAATGGTGAGGGCGGATCAGCCGTTGCTGACTCGTGCCCTGTTCAATCTGCTGGAAAATGCCATCAAGTACAGTGTGCCCGACGCCTGCATTTCGCTGCAGGTTCATTGCACCCCGGGCTGGTTGATCTGCAATGTCGCCGACCAGGGCAAAGGCATCAGCGCCGAAGAACTACCAGACCTGTTTAGTCAGTACCGACGGTTTTCCTCGGCTCACGGGGTCGATGGAATTGGCTTGGGGCTGTCGATGGTCAAGGCTGTGGTTGACCATCACGAGGGGAAAATCGAGTGCCATAGCGTGGTGGGTAAAGGCACGACGTTTAGCCTGCGTTTCCCGTTATTGGAAGATTGAAAAGATCGCAGCCTTCGTCTGTATGAGCTGCCGAAGGCTGCGATCTTTGGGTGCTATAAAAAACTTATGCACCTGAAGGTGGGTTTTATGTGTTTAGGAAATATGTATTAAAAACATAGACCTACAGCATAAAAGCACCGGATTTAGAAAAAACGGTACACAGGTTATCCACAGATCTCAAACAGCGAGCTGGTCGGTGGTGGCCGGTGTTGTCGGGGTCGGGGGCAGCGAGCCCATTTCCCGTTGTGTCTGTTCATTCCAGGCTTGGACACGGTCATTGAGGTCGGCGATGGCGCGGGGCCCAGTGCCTTCGGCATACATCGGCGCGCCGATCACCACAGTGATGACGCCTGGTGTTCTGATCCAGCCAGCCTTGGGCCAGAATTTGCCGGCATTGTGTGCAATCGGCAGCACGGGTAGATCGGCGTTCACGGCCAATGCCGAACCGCTACGGGAGAATTTGCCGACGGTTCCATAAGGAACACGGGTGCCCTCGGGGAAGATCAGCACCCAAACGTTATCCTTGAGCAGTTCGTCGCCCTTCTTCGCGACCTGCTTGAGGGCTGCCTTGGGGTTGTCGCGATCGATAGCGATCGGGCGCAGCATCGCCATGGCCCAGCCGAAGAACGGCACGAACAACAGTTCACGCTTGAGTACTTGGCTCAACGGTTCGAAATAGGCCGAGAGAAAGAACGTTTCCCAGGTGCTCTGGTGGTTGGACTGGATCACGCAGGGCCGGTCAGGCACGTTCTCGGCCCCTTTGACCTCATAGCGGATGCCCAGGAACACTTTGCTCAACCACAGTGCGCAGCGGCACCAGTACACATTGATGAAACGGTAGCGCGCCTTGAACGGCAAGAAAGGCGCGATAAAAAAACTCAAGGAGCACCACAGCAAGGAACTGGTGCCCAACAGCAGGTAAAAGAGAAAGGCTCTGATGGCCTGCAATATAGACATAGCGGCATTTACCGTTGCGGGCAATGCCCGCCTGTTCAAGCGCTTCCCGAACAATCCTTGATCAGGTTGTCTTGGGAGCTCTAATTGTGGATAAGTTCAGCGGCAATCGCCGCCAAGTCGTCAAAAATCAAGGTGCCCACCGGTAGGGTCTTGCCCAGAGTCTTCTCGCCTTTCCCGGTCTTTACCAAAACTGGCTGACAATCGACGGCCTTGGCCGCCTCCAGGTCACCGAGGCTGTCGCCGACGAACCACACACCCGCCAGTGTCACGCCGTAATGCGTGGCAATGGTTTTCAACATGCCCGGCTTGGGTTTGCGGCAATCGCAACCTTCGTCCGGCCCATGCGGGCAATAAACGATCAGCCCGACTTCCCCGCCCTGCTCCGCCACCAATGCACGCAGGTGCTCGTGCATGGCTTCGAGCACGGCGAGGTCATAATAACCGCGGGCAATGCCCGACTGGTTGGTGGCAACCGCCACCGTCCAGCCGGCCTTGCTCAACTGCGCGATGGCTTCGATCGAACCGGGTAGCGGCAACCACTCCTCCACCGATTTGATGTAAGCGTCGGAGTCGTGATTGATCACCCCGTCCCGATCGAGAATCAGCAGTTTCAACAGCAGCTCCTCAACCCAGCACGGAAATATCGGCAATATTGAGGAACAGGCTGCGCAGGCGTGCCAGCAATGCATAACGATTCTTGCGAACGTCTTCGTTGTCCGCATTCACCATCACGGCTTCAAAGAACGCATCGACCGGCTCGCGCAGTGCCGCCAGGCGCGCCAGTGCCTCGGCATAATCGCGTTTTTCCATGAGCGGTTGTACCGACGCATACGCCTGTTGAATCGCCGAGTTGAGCGAAAACTCGGCGGCATTATCAAAGTAACGTGCTTCAACGGCTTTGACGGAAGGCTCGGCCTTGCTCAGCAGGTTCGACACACGCTTGTTCACCGATGCCAGCGCTGCCGCTTCCGGCAATTTGCGGAACGCCTGCACCGCTTGTACACGCTGGTCGAAGTCCAGGGCCGAACCTGGTTTCAGGGCACGCACCGACAGATAGGTAGCAACATCGACGCCTTCGTCTTCATAACGCGCACGCAGGCGGTCGAAGATGAACTCCAGCACCGCATCGGCCAGGCCGGCAGACTTGACCTTGCTGCCGAACGCATTGACGGCGAATGCCACGGCGTCGTTCAGGTCCAGGTCCAGCTGCTTGTCGATCAGGATCCGCAACACACCCAGCGCCGCACGACGCAAGGCATAAGGGTCTTTGCTGCCGGTGGGCAGCATGCCGATACCGAAGATGCCGACCAGGGTGTCGAGCTTGTCAGCGATCGCCACGGCCGCACCGGTCAGGGTGGTCGGCAGCTCGGCGCCGGCACCGCGGGGCATGTACTGCTCGTTCAGTGCCAGGGCCACGTCCTGCGGCTCGCCATCGTTGAGGGCGTAGTAGTAACCGGCGACGCCTTGCATCTCTGGGAACTCACCGACCATCTCGGTGGACAGGTCGCACTTGGACAGGATGCCGGCACGGGCTGCGCGCTGGGCGTCGCCGCCGATGCGTGGGGCGATGAACGCGGCCAGTTTCGATACGCGTTCGGCCTTGTCATAGACGCTGCCGAGTTTTTCCTGGAACACCACGTTGCGCAGACGCTCGTTGAAGCTTTCCAGCGGCTGCTTCTTGTCTTGCTTGAAGAAGAACTCGGCATCGGTCAGGCGCGGGCGGACGACTTTTTCGTTACCGGCGATGATCTGCTGCGGGTCCTTGCTTTCGATGTTGGCGACCGTGATGAAGCGCGGCAGCAACTTGCCTTCGGCGTCCAGCAGGCAGAAGTACTTCTGGTTGTCCTGCATGGTGGTGATCAGCGCTTCCTGCGGCACTTCAAGGAAACGTTCCTCGAACGAGCACACCAGCGGCACTGGCCATTCCACCAACGCTGTCACTTCGTCCAGCAGGTTGGCCGGCACGATGGCGGTGCCTTCCTGCAGGGTGGCCAGCTCTTCGGTGCGCTTGCTGATCAGTGCGCGGCGCTCGTTGGCGTCGGCCAGCACGTAGGCGGCACGCAGGTCGGCCAGGTAGTTGGCCGGCGAGGTGATGCGCACGCTCTGTGGATGATGGAAGCGGTGACCGCGGGAATCGCGACCGGCCTTCTGGGCCAGGATCGTGCAATCGATGACCTGGTCACCGAGCAACATCACCAGCCACTGGGTTGGACGTACGAATTCTTCCTTGCGCGCGGCCCAGCGCATGCGCTTGGGGATCGGCAAGTCATTGAGGGAGTCTTCGACGATGGTCGGCAACAGGCTGGCGGTCGGCTTGCCCTTGATGCTCTGGCTATAGCGCAGCTTCGGGCCGCTCTGGTCGATTTCGCTCAGGTCCACGCCGCACTTCTTGGCGAAGCCCAGGGCGGCCTGGGTCGGGTTGCCGTCGGCATCGAACGCGGCCTGGCGTGGCGGGCCGTCGAGGTTGATGCTGCGGTCTGGCTGCTGGGTCGCCAGGGCGGTGATCAGCACGGCCAGGCGGCGCGGCGCGGCGTACACCTGTTTGGCTTCGTAGCTCAGGCCGGCAGCTTGCAGGCCTTTGTCGATACCGGCCAGGAACGCATCGGCCAGGGTGTTCAGGGCTTTGGGTGGCAGTTCTTCGGTGCCCAGTTCAACCAGAAAATCTTGAGCACTCATTGTGCAGCCTCCAGCTTAGCCAACACTTCATCACGCAGGTCCGGGGTCGCCATCGGGAAGCCCAGCTTGGCACGGGCCAGCAGGTAGGCTTGCGCAACGGAACGCGCCAGGGTGCGCACACGCAGGATGTATTGCTGGCGCGCGGTCACGGAAATCGCCCGGCGCGCATCCAGCAGGTTGAAGGTATGGGACGCCTTCAACACCATTTCATAGCTTGGCAACGGCAGCGGCTGGTCCAGCTCGATCAGGCGCTTGGCTTCGCTTTCATAGAAATCGAACAGCTCGAACAGCTTGTCGACGTTGGCGTGTTCGAAGTTGTAGGTCGACTGTTCCACTTCGTTCTGGTGGAACACGTCGCCGTAGGTCACCTTGCCGAACGGACCGTCGGCCCACACCAGGTCGTAGACCGAATCCACACCCTGCAGGTACATGGCCAGGCGTTCGAGGCCGTAGGTGATTTCGCCGGTGACCGGGTAGCACTCGATGCCGCCCGCCTGCTGGAAGTAGGTGAACTGGGTCACTTCCATGCCGTTGAGCCAGACTTCCCAGCCCAGGCCCCAGGCGCCCAGGGTTGGCGACTCCCAGTTGTCTTCGACGAAACGGATGTCGTGCACCAGTGGGTCGAGGCCCACGTGCTTGAGGGAGCCCAGGTACAGCTCCTGGAAGTTTTCCGGGTTCGGCTTCAGCACGACCTGGAACTGGTAGTAGTGCTGCAGGCGGTTCGGGTTTTCGCCGTAGCGGCCGTCAGTCGGGCGGCGGCTGGGCTGCACATAAGCGGCGTTCCAGGTTTCCGGGCCGATGGCACGCAGAAACGTGGCAGTGTGGAAAGTGCCGGCGCCTACTTCCATATCGTAGGGCTGAAGTACCACGCAACCTTGCTCGGCCCAGTATTGCTGGAGGGCGAGGATCAAGTCTTGGAAGGTACGCACGGCTGGCGTAGGCTGGCTCACGAAATTCACCTGTTTCTTGGGCTGCGATTTAAAGAGCGGGAGTATACCCGATTCGTTCGTGCGCACGCCCCCTGGAGCCTTATGCCACGCTGCTTTTGGTGTTCTGACGATCCTTTGTACATGGCTTATCACGATCAGGAGTGGGGCACGCCGCTGCGCGATGCGCAGGGTTTGTTCGAGTTGCTTTTGCTCGAAGGGTTCCAGGCCGGTCTGTCCTGGATCACCGTTTTGCGTAAACGCGAGCGCTACCGGGAAGTGTTGTACGGCTTCGATGTGCAGCGCGTGGCGCAGATGAGCGACGCGGAAATCGATGAGCTGATGCTCGACCCCGGCATCATCCGCAACCGCCTCAAACTCAAGGCCGCCCGCCGCAACGCCCAGGCCTGGCTGGCCCTGGAGGATCCGGTGGCGTTCCTCTGGTCGTTCGTCGGCGATAAACCCATCATCAACCATTTCAAGGACCGCAGCGAAGTGCCGGCCATCACGCCCGAGGCTCTGGCAATGAGCAAAGGTCTGAAAAAGGCCGGGTTCACCTTCGTCGGGCCGACCATTTGCTACGCCTTGATGCAGGCCTCGGGCATGGTCATGGACCACACTCAGGACTGCGACCGCTACGCCGAGCTGGCAAACGGCGGTTAGAATAGCCGGCTCGCAACACGGCCCATACATTCAGGAGTGACCTGTGGATAAGTTGAAAGGCGCCTTGCTGGTCGGCGCTCTGCGGTTGTTTGCGCTGCTGCCCTGGCGAGCGGTGCAGGCAGTGGGCTCGGCGATTGGCTGGCTCATGTGGAAATTTCCCAACCGTTCCCGCGACGTGGTGCGGATCAACCTCGCCAAATGTTTTCCCGAGATGGACCCGGCCGAGCGCGAACGCCTAGTGGGCCAGAGCCTCAAGGACATTGGCAAATCCCTGACCGAAAGCGCCTGCGCCTGGATCTGGCCGGCCCAGCGTTCCATCGAACTGGTGCGTGAAGTCGAAGGCCTGGAGGTGCTGAAAGAAGCCCTGGCCTCCGGCAAAGGTGTGGTGGGTATCACCAGCCACCTGGGCAATTGGGAAGTGCTCAACCACTTTTATTGCAGCCAGTGCAAACCGATCATTTTCTACCGCCCGCCCAAGCTCAAGGCGGTGGATGAATTGCTGCAAAAGCAACGCGTTCAGTTGGGCAACAAGGTCGCCGCATCGACCAAGGAAGGCATCCTCAGTGTCATCAAGGAAGTGCGCAAAGGCGGCCAGGTAGGCATCCCCGCCGACCCGGAACCGGCCGAATCCGCCGGTATCTTCGTGCCTTTCTTCGCCACCCAGGCCTTGACCAGCAAGTTCGTGCCGAACATGCTCGCCGGCGGCAAAGCGGTCGGCGTCTTCCTCCACGCCCTGCGCCTGCCGGACGGCTCCGGCTACAAAGTCATCCTCGAAGCCGCGCCCGAGGCCATGTACAGCACCGACACCGAAACCGCCTGCGCCGCCATGAGCCAAGTGGTGGAGCGCTACGTGCGGGCCTACCCCAGCCAGTACATGTGGAGCATGAAACGCTTCAAGAAACGCCCGCCTGGCGAGGCGCGGTGGTACTGAAGCACACCACCGATCCTTGTGGGAACGAACTTGCTCGCGATAGCGGCCTAACAGCCGCCGCATAAACAACTGACTCCATCCTTCCCCCGTGGCGAGGGAGCTTGCTCCCGCTGGGCTGCGAAGCAGCCCCAACCGACCAGGCGCACAATCCAACGGAGGCGAAATGGATAACGCTCCAGGCAAACGCGTCATCGTCATCGGTGCGGGCATCGTAGGCGCATCCCTGGCCTACCACCTGGCGACCAAAGGCGCGAAAGTCACTGTGGTCGAGGCCGAAGGTATCGCGTCAGGCGTGACCGGCAGCTCATTCGCCTGGATCAACACCTCCCATGGCGAACCCGACCCCATTGCGCCATTGCGCGGTGCTGCCATCCAGGAATACCGCCGACTCGAAACGCAACTGCCTGGCCTGAAGATCCGCTGGACTGGCGCCCTCTCTTACGGCTCGAGTTCAACAGCGTCGGCTAGCCGGATATCCCAATCACAGATCCGTGAACTTGAGCCGAACCTCAAGAACCCTCCTCAGCAAGCTTCGTATGCGGCGGAAGAAGGAGCGCTGGACGCCGTAGCAGCAACCCATGCGCTGATCGCCGGTGCTCAAGCGAATGGCGCGAAAGTGCTCACTCAAACGTCGGTTCTCGGCTTTAAAACCCAGGGTTCCACCGTGTGGGGCGTTGAAACCGCCACGGGCGTCATTGAAGCCGATATCGTCGTATTGGCAGCCGGCACAGGCATCACGAAGCTGGCCGACCTGCTTGAAGTCTGCCTGCCCATAGACGCCTCCCCGGCAATTTTCATCCGCTACACCTCGCCACCCAACCTGGTACGCAGCCTCATTTCCAGCCCTGAAATGGAAGTGAGGCAAACCCCGGAGGGTGCGTTGCTGGCGGCCGAAGACTATCTGGACGACGCCTTGGAAAACCAACCATCGGAGATCGCGCTGCGCACCGCCAACGCCATCAAAAGCGAACTCCACGGCGTCGTCTCCCTGGACCTACAATCGGCTCGCGTCGGATACAGACCCATGCCTGCTGATGACATCCCCATCATTGGTTATCTTCCGCAGGTTGGCGGCGTATACGTGTGCGTCATGCACCCCGGCGTAACCCTGGCCGCGATCGTGGGTCGTCTTGCCAGTGAAGATATCGTCGGCGACAAGGCTTGCTCGGCCCTCAACCCCTGTCGTCCGGATCGATTTTTCCAAGCTCGGTGAGGGGGAAATGGCCTAAGCTCGCTTACTCCCAAATCAGCCAAGGAAGCGACAATGGGCATTCAAGGTAATAAAGACAGTCAGATCGATAACATCGAGTTCAATGTCAGCGACATCGCCCGCAGCAAAGCCTTCTATGCAAGCGTGTTCGGCTGGAGTTTCGTCGACTACGGCCCGACCTATACCGAATTCAGCGACGGTCGCCTGACCGGTGGTTTCACGACCGGTGAACCGGTGCGCCCGGGTGGTCCGTTGATCATCTTGTACGCGGATGACCTTGAGGCTACCCAACTCCGGCTCAAGGCCGCGGGGGCGCTCATCAGCCGTGAAGTGTTCGCGTTCCCGGGTGGAAGGCGTTTCCACTTCATCGACCCGGATGGCTATGAGCTGGCGGTGTGGTCGGCTTCCTGATGGTTGATTGATCACGAGGAGGCGCAAAGCCTCAATCGTGTCCATGATTAAGGGCCTGCGATATCGGCGACGTTGGGATGGCAAAGCCATCCCTCGATCCGTCGGATTACCGTCCAGTCAGAAATATCGCACTTCCTCTGGCTCATTAATCAAGGAGTCCCCCTCATGAACATCGACTTCACCGGCCGTCACGTCCTCGTCACCGGCTCCACCAGCGGTATCGGTTTTGCCACAGCCAAAGGCTTCCTCGAAGCCGGCGCCCACGTGGTTATCAACGGTCGCAGCGGGAGCAGCGTGGAGGACGCGTTGCAGCGCTTGGGCGCCCTCGCTTCAAGGGCCGATGGCTTTGTTGGCGATCTGAGCAACGCGCCGGGCTGCGAGGCACTGATCGCCAAATACCCACGCTTCGATATCGTCATCAACAATCTGGGCATTTTCAAACTGGAAGACTTTTTCGAAACGCCGGACAGCGAATGGCAGCGCTTCTTCGAAACCAACGTAATGTCCGGCGTGCGGGTTTCCAGGGCCTACGCGCCGGGCATGGTCGAGCGGGGTTGGGGGCGGATTGTGTTTGTTTCGTCGGAGTCGGGCGTGAACATTCCTGCCGACATGATTCACTACGGCTTCACCAAGACCGCCCAGCTGTCCATCGCTCGTGGCCTGGCCAAGCGCCTGGCTGGCACAGGCGTTACGGTGAACTCGGTGCTGCCTGGGCCGACGCTGTCCGAAGGGGTTGCCCAGATGCTCCAGGCAGATGTCGAGCGCACCGGGGACAGCCTGGAAAAGGTCGCGGCGGATTTCGTCAATGAGCACCGCAGCACCTCGATCATCCAGCGCGCGGCGCGCGTCGAGGAAGTCGCCAACATGATCATCTATGCCAGCTCGGAACAGGCCTCGGCCACCACTGGCGCGGCGTTGCGGGTTGATGGGGGTGTGGTGGATAGCATCGTTTAGGATCCCGCGACACGTTGCAAAAAAACGCCGCTTCCTCATGAGAGATAAGCGGCGTTTTTTGTTTTGGAGACAACATGGGTTGATTCGACCGGCTTTGGCGTGGTGAAGGGCTTGTTCAGCTCACTCTGTTTTCGATCAGTCGATCCGAGCCACCTTCGGCTAC
>NZ_FOTH01000021.1:0-111623 GCF_900114515.1 Pseudomonas sp. NFACC46-3 | reverse complement strand
TCAACCGCAACTTCACCAACCCGAACAACGCCCAGGGCAAGGCCGAGGAATGGACCCAGAGTTTCATCCTCGACGCCAAGTCCGGGTTCACCCAGGGCGTGGTCGGTTTCGGCGTGGACGTGCTGGGGCTGTACTCGGTCAAGCTCGACGGCGGCCGTGGCACCGCAGGTACACAACTGCTCCCAGTGCATGACGACGGCCGCCCGGCCGACGACTTCGGCCGTTTGGGCGTGGCCCTGAAGGCCAAGGTGTCGAAGACCGAGCTGAAAGTGGGCGAGTGGATGCCTGTGCTGCCGATCCTGCGCTCCGACGATGGTCGTTCCCTGCCGCAAACCTTCCGTGGCGGCCAGGTGACCTCCACCGAAATCAGCGGCCTGACGCTGTACGGTGGCCAGTTCCGCGCCAACAGCCCGCGCAACGACGCGAGCATGGAGGACATGTCCATGAACGGCCGCGGCGCGTTCACCTCCGACCGTTTCAACTTCGGCGGCGGTGAATACGCCTTCAACGAAAAACGCACCCAGGTCGGCGTGTGGTACGCGGAACTGTCCGACATCTACCAGCAACAATATTTCAACCTGACCCACAGCCAGCCCATCGGCGACTGGACCCTGGGCGCCAACCTCGGCTACTTCACCGGCAAGGAAAACGGCAGTGCGCTGGCCGGCGACCTGGACAACAAAACCGCGTTCGCCATGCTCTCGGCCAAGTACGGCGGCAACACCTTTTATGTCGGCCTGCAGAAAGTCGGCGGCGATGATGCCTGGATGCGCGTCAACGGCACCAGCGGCGGCACCCTGGCCAACGACAGCTACAACTCCAGCTACGACAACGCCAAGGAAAAATCCTGGCAACTGCGCCACGACTTCAACTTCGCTGCCGTTGGCGTGCCGGGCCTGACGTTGATGAACCGCTACATCAGCGGTGACAACGTGCACACCGCCACCGTTGACGACGGCAAGGAATGGGGTCGGGAAAGTGAGCTGGCCTACACCGTGCAGAGCGGCGCGTTGAAGAGTCTCAACGTGAAGTGGCGTAACTCGACGATACGCCGGGATTACAGTACCAATGAGTTCGATGAGAACCGGTTGATCATCAGTTATCCGCTCAGCCTGCTGTAAAAGCCAAACATGGATGGAGGCTGTACCACCGTCATCGCGAGCAGGCTAGCTTCCACAGGGAATCGGTGCCGAGCACAAAATCAGCGCTCACTGAAGATCCAGTGTGGGAGCTTGCTCGCGATGGCGTCATCACATTCAACATCCCCCATCAATTGAACCACCGCTATCGCGAGCCAGCTCGCTCCCACAGGAAATGAGGTAACCCCTTAAGCCCGCGATTCGACGCCCAGTTCGTCCCACACCGACTCGGCCAGATGGAACGTGGCGTTGGCCGCCGGGATGCCACAGTAGATGGCGCTCTGCATGATCACTTCCTTGATCTCGCTGCGGCTCACGCCATTGTTGGCGGCGGCGCGCAGGTGCAGCTTGAGTTCTTCGGCGCGGTTCATGCCGATCAGCATGGCGATGGTAATCAGGCTACGGGTATGGCGCGGCAGGCCCGGGCGAGTCCAGATGTCGCCCCAGGCATGGCGGGTGATCATCTCCTGGAACTCGCTGTTGAACTCGGTCAGGGCATTGAGGCTGCGATCGACGTGGGCATCGCCCAGCACCGCGCGGCGTACTTGCATACCTTCATCGTAACGTTGTTTCTCGTCCACAAAAAACTCCTCAGGCACGGCCAGAATCAAGCAGGAAATCCAGCACCCGCGCGCTGAAGGCGGCGCCGGCCTGGACGTTGGACAGGTGCGCGGCGTAGAACTCGGCGTACTCCGCGCCACTGACCCGCTCCTGGATAAAGTGCCCACCCGACGGCGGTGTCACGGCATCTTCGGTGCCGGCGATCACCAGCAGCGGCACGCGAATCGACGACAACTGCTCGCGGAAATCGGCATCACGCACGGCCGCGCAGTTGGCCGCGTAGCCTTGGGGCGATGTGGCAGCGAGCATGTCGGTGATTTTCTTCACCTTCGCAGGATGAGCCTCGGAAAAATCCGCAGTAAACCAGCGGGCGATCGAAGCATCGCGCAACGCCACCATCGCATCCTTGCCGTCGCGCAGCACGGTTTCGATGCGCGGGTTCCACACCGACGGATCGCCGATCTTGGCCGCGGTGTTGCACACCACCAGTTTGTACAGGCGCTCGCCGGCGTTGATGCCCAGCCATTGGCCGATCAACCCGCCCATGGACAAGCCGCAGAAATGCACCTTGTCGAGGTTCAACTGATCAAGCATCGCCAGCACATCGCGACCCAGTTGTTCGATGCTGTACGGCCCTTCGGTGACCAGCGATTGACCATGGCCGCGCGTGTCGAAACGCAGCACGCGAAAGTGTTCGCTGAAAGCCGCGACCTGCTCGTCCCACATGTGCAGATCGGTGCCCAGGGAGTTGGAGAGCACCAGCACAGGGGCGTCTTGCGGCCCATCAAAACGATAGTTCAGATCGCCCTCGGCGAGTTTGACGAATCCCACAACAATCTCCTTTCAGGCGTTCAAGGCAAGGTGTTCGGCCACGGCCCGGGCGACCCAGGTCTGGGCTTGTCCGAGGTAGTGCGCCGGGTCGAGCAGATGATCAAGCTCGGTCGCGGATAGCTGCGCAGTGACCTGAGGTTCATCCCCCAGCACATCCCGCAAATGCCGTTGTTCGGCCACGGCGCGCTTGCAGCATTGCTCCAGCAGATGGTGCGCCGCGTCGCGTCCCACACGCTGGGCCAGGACGATGCTCACCGCTTCGGCCAGCACCAGCCCCTGGGTCAGTTCCAGGTTGCGGGCCATGCGCGCCGCGTCCACTTCCAACCCTTCGGCCAGCAGCCGCGCCTGCTGCAAGGCACCGGACACCAGGCAGCAGATCTCCGGCAGGGTTTCCCATTCGGCGTGCCACAGGCCCAGGCTGCGCTCGTGTTCCTGGGGCATGGCGCTGAACAGCGTCGACAACAAGCCAGGCACTCGCGTCGCCGCGCCGATCAGCACTGCCGCGCCCACCGGGTTGCGCTTGTGCGGCATGGTGGACGAACCACCCTTGCCCGGCGCCGAGGGCTCGAACGCTTCGCCGGCCTCGGTCTGCATCAACAGGCTGATGTCGCGGCCCAGCTTGCCCAGGCTACCGGCGATCAGGCCCAGCACTGAACCGAATTCCACCAGGCGATCGCGCTGGGTGTGCCACGGCTGCTCGGGCAGGTTCAGTTGCAATTCGGCGGCCAAGGCTTCGGCGATGGGCAAAGCGTGTTCACCCAAGGCGGCGAGGGTTCCGGAGGCGCCGCCGAATTGGAGCACCAGCAAGCGCGGCTTGAGTTCTTTCAAACGTTGGCGACTGCGGGTGATCGCCCCCAGCCAACCAGCGATCTTCATGCCCAGGGTCACCGGCGTGGCGTGCTGCAGCCAGGTGCGTCCGGCCAGCGGCGTGGCGGCGTAGTGTTCGGCTTGTCGGGCCAGGGTGGCGGCCAACTGCGCCAGCTCGCCTTCGATCAGCCCCAAGGCCAGGCGCAGTTGCAGCACCAGCCCGCTGTCCATCACGTCCTGGCTGGTGGCGCCCAGATGCACGTAGCGCTCGGCTTCGGCATCCTCGGCGGCGATGCGCTTGCCCAACGCCTTGACCAACGGGATTGCCGAATTGCCAGCGCTGGCGATCGCTTCGCTCAGTGCCGAAAAATCGTACAGCTGCGCACGACAAGCCTGCTCGATCGGCGCCACGGCACTTTGCGGAATCACCCCGACCCGCGCCTCGGCCCGGGCCAAGGCTGCTTCGACGTCCAGCATGGCCTGGACCCGACCCGCATCGCAGAACACCTCGCGCATGTCGCGGGCGGTGAAGTAGACATCGAATAGTTGATTGCCCGGTCGTTCGCTCATAAACAGTCCTTGGGAAGGTAGATGTCCCGTGGCGAGGGAGCTTGCTCCCGCTTGAGTGCGAAGCGCTCACAAGAGAGGGCTGCTACGCAGCCCAGCGGGAGCAAGCTCCCTCGCCACAATGACTCAAACAAGCCTCAAATGATCAGGTGGATTCAAAGGTCATGGTGCAAATACGCCGGCTGCTTGGGCAGGCGCAGGCTGAACAGGAACGCCACCACCATCATCACCGTGACATACCAATAAAAAGCGTTTTCCATGCCCTGGGCCTTCAGGCTCAGGGCAACGTACTCCGCCGAACCGCCAAAAATCGCATTGGCCACCGCGTACGCCAACCCTACCCCCAGCGCCCGGACTTCGGGTGGAAACATTTCCGCTTTCACCAGGCCGCTGATGGAGGTGTAGAAGCTGACGATCGCCAGCGCCAGCGTGATCAGGACAAACGCCAGGAACGGGCTGCTGATGCTTTTCAGGGTCAGCAGGATCGGCACGGTGCACAACGCGCCCAGGGCTCCGAACCAGAGCATGGAGTTACGCCGGCCGATCTTGTCCGCCAGCATGCCGAACAACGGCTGCATGCACATGTACAGGAACAGCGCGCCGGTCATGATGTAGCTGGCGGTCTTGGCGTGCAGGCCGGCGGTGTTCACCAGGTATTTCTGCATGTAGGTGGTGAAGGTGTAGAAAATCAGCGAGCCGCCGGCGGTGTAGCCCAGCACGGTGATAAACGCGGCCTTGTGGTCGCGAAACAGCGCCATAATGCTGCCCGCGTCCTTGTTCTCACGCATTTCCTTGCTGCTGGTTTCCTTCAGGGAACGCCGCAGCAACAGGGAAATCAACGCCGCAGCCGCACCCACCACGAATGGGATCCGCCAGCCGTAGGCACGCAGTTCATCTTCGTTGAGAAACTGTTGCAGGATCACCACCAGCGACACCGCCAGCAGTTGCCCACCGATCAACGTCACGTACTGGAACGAGGCGAAGAAACCGCGCTGGCCCTTGAGGGCGACTTCGCTCATGTAGGTGGCGGTGGTGCCGTACTCGCCGCCCACCGACAAACCCTGCAGCAGGCGTGCGAACAACAACAGCACCGGCGCCCATACGCCAATGTCCTTGTAGGTGGGCAGGCAGGCGATGAGCAATGAGCCGAAGCACATCATCAGCACCGAAATCATCATCGAATTCTTGCGCCCGTGACGGTCCGCCACCCGGCCGAAAATCCAACCGCCGATGGGCCGCATCAGGAACCCGGCGGCGAATACACCAGCCGTGTTGACCAGTTGCAGCGTGGGGTTGTCCGAGGGGAAGAACGCCGGGGCGAAATAAATTGCGCAGAACGCATAGACATAGAAGTCAAACCATTCGACCAGGTTGCCGGATGAAGCACCGACGATGGCGAAGATGCGCTTGCTGCGTTCTTCGCCGGTGTAGTGGCTGATGATTGGGGTGGCCATGGATTATTCACTCGTTGGGGACTGACGAAGTCTAGACACACTTAGTAACAGTCCCGTTCCACAAACGGTCTTTCAAGCAGTAGCGCCTGTAGCGCCGCCATCGCGAGCAAGCTCGCTCCCACAGGGTTCATGCTATTGCTGTGGTCCTGTGAGTTCATACACTTCCGGGCTGGGTTCATATCCCCTGTGGCGAGGGAGCTTGCTCCCGCTGGCTTGCGCAGCAAGCCCAAAGCCGGCGACCCGGTGTATCAGGATGACCTCAGTGCCTGGTTTTGCGACTGCTTCGCAGCCGAGCGGGAGCAAGCTCCCTCGCCACAGGAAAATCATGAGTCAGTAATCGAAGAACACCGTCTCGGCATCCGTGCCCTGAAGGATCACGTTCCACTGGTACACACCCGACGCATCAGGCTTGGCCACGATTGTGCCGCGACGTTCTTCGGGCACGCAGGCCAGCAGCGGGTCGGTTTCGTTGGTCTGTTCGCCGTCGAAATAGATGCGCGTCAGCAAATGCTTGACCAACCCGCGCGCGAACACCAGCACCACCAGGTGCGGGGCCTGGGTCGTGCCACTCAATCCCGGCACAGTGCCCGGCTTGATGGTGGTGAAGCGAAAACGCCCTTCGGCGTCCACCGGTACCCGGCCGAAGCCTTCGAAATGCGGGTCCAGGGGTTTGTCCTGGTCGTCTTCCGGGTGGGCGTATTTGCCGGCGGCGTTGGCCTGCCAGACTTCCAGCATCGCGTCGTTGACGAACTGGCCGTTGCCGTCGACCACCTGCCCGGTGATCGCCACGCGTTGGCCGAGGGTTTCGGCGACGGTCAGGTCTTCGCGGTTCAGCCAGGTCAGGCCGATGTGGTAGTACGGGCCAACGGTGTGGGATGTGGTGGCGGTGAGCGTCATCTTATTTCTCCATCGGCGTGGCATCGCGGCCGCGCAAGACGATGTCCCAGCGGTAACCGAGGGCGTAGTGAGGGACAGTTTTTTCCAGGTCGAAACGGGCGATCAGGCGTTCCTTGGCACTCGTGTCCGGCACGCAGTTGTAGATCGGGTCGTATTCCAGCAACGGATCGCCAGGGAAGTACATCTGCGTCACCAGGCGCGTCAGAATGCTCGGCCCGAACAGTGAGAAATGGATATGCGCCGGGCGCCAGGCGTTGTGGTGGTTGCCCCACGGATAGGCGCCGGGCTTGATGGTCTGGAACTGATACCAGCCATCGGCGTCGGTGACGGTGCGACCGGTGCCGGTGAAATTCGGGTCCAGGGGCGCGTCATGGTTATCGCGATCGTGGTTGTAGCGACCGGCGGCGTTGGCCTGCCAGATCTCCACAAGGATGCCCGGCACCGGCTGGCCGTGCTCATCCAGCACGCGCCCGTGAATGATGATCCGCTCCCCCAGCGGCTCGCCGGCATGCTGGGCGGTCAGGTCGTGGTCCTTCTCTTGCACGCGGTCGGCACCGACAGTCGGGCCAGTAATTTCCGACAGCGAATGCGGCAGGAACACCAACGGCTTGGACGGCGAGCGCAGGTTGGTGGACTGGTACGGCGGGTGCAGATACTCCGGCTGGGTGCCCGCTTGGGGGCGACGATAACCAGGCTTGTCAGTCATGGAGCGTTCCTCGATTTCTTATTAGTAGAACGACGCGTCAGACGCGTTCGATTGCCAGTGCCAGGCCTTGGCCGACGCCAACGCACATGGTCGCCAGGCCTTTCTTGCCGCCGGTCTTTTCCAGGTGGTGCAACGCCGTCAACACCAGACGCGCCCCGCTCATGCCCAGTGGATGACCGAGGGCGATGGCGCCGCCGTTCGGGTTGACCTGGGGCGCATCGTCCGCCAACCCCAACTCACGCAGCACGGCCAGGCCCTGGCTGGCAAAGGCTTCATTGAGTTCGATCACGTCGAAATCGGCGACCGCCAGGCCCAGGCGCTCAGTGAGCTTGCGCACCGCCGGCACCGGACCGATGCCCATCACTCGGGGCGCCACGCCGGCACTGGCCATGCCCAACACTTTGCCGCGCGGCGTCAGGCCATGTTTCTTCACCGCTTCGGCCGACGCCAGGATCAGTGCCGCCGCGCCATCGTTGACACCCGAGGCGTTGCCGGCAGTGACGGTCTTGTCGGGGCCGTTGACCGGTTTGAGTTTGCCCAGGGTTTCCAAGGTGGTGTCGGCGCGAGGATGTTCATCCTGCTCGACCACGGTTTCACCTTTCTTGTGGGCAATGCGCACCGCCACGATTTCTTCGGCGAAAAAGCCTGCCGCCTGGGCTGCTGCCGTGCGCTGTTGGCTGCGCAAGGCGAAAGCGTCCTGGTCGGCGCGGGACACAGCGTAGTCATCAGCCACGTTATCAGCGGTCTGCGGCATCGCATCCACGCCGTACTGGGCCTTCATCAATGGGTTGATGAAACGCCAGCCGATGGTGGTGTCTTCCAGCTTCATGCTGCGGGAAAACGCCGCGTCGGCCTTGCCCATCACGAACGGCGCACGGGACATCGACTCCACCCCACCGGCGATGGCCAGTTCCATCTCACCGCTGGCGATGGCGCGGAACGCGGTGCCGATGGCGTCCATGCCCGAGGCGCATAGACGGTTGAGGGTCACACCGGGAATGCTGTCCGGCAGGCCCGCCAACAGCAGCGCCATGCGCGCCACGTTGCGGTTGTCTTCGCCGGCCTGGTTGGCGCAGCCAAGAAACACTTCGTCCACCGCGCTCCAGTCCACCGATGGGTTGCGCTCCATCAGCGCCTTGATCGGCACCGCCGCCAAGTCATCGGCACGCACGGCGGACAAACCGCCGCCAAACCGACCGATGGGGGTTCGAATCGCATCACAGATATAAACGTCGCGCATCAGGCTTCTCCCGGTGCCTGGCCATGGGCCGCCGCGGTGCGAGCTTCCAGATCGCGCAGTGCGCGCAGCTCTACCTCGGTCGGTTCGGCGGTGGTTTGCACCTGGTCGGCGAAACGGATCGCCCATCCGGTGGCGGCAATGACTTGCTCGCGGGTCACGCCGGGGTGCAGCGCGGTGACCACGAATTCATGGGTGCCGGCTTCCGGTTCCATGATGCACAGGTCGGTGATAATCCCCACAGGACCGGCGCCCGGCAGGCCCAAGCGCTTGCGCGAATCGCCGCCTTCACCGTGGCCGACCGAAGTGATGAAATCCAGCTTGTCGACAAACGAACGCGCCGACTGCTTGAGGATGATCAACACGCTCTTGGCCGAGCCGGCGATTTCCGGCGCGCCACCCGCACCCGGCAGGCGGACTTTCGGCTGATGGTAATCGCCCACCACCGTAGTGTTGATGTTGCCGAAACGGTCGACCTGGGCCGCGCCCAGGAACCCGACGTCGATACGCCCGCCCTGCAGCCAGTAGCGAAAAATCTCACCGGTCGGTACGACGGTATCGGCGGTTTCCGCCAGCTCGCCGTCGCCGATGGACAGCGGCAGTACGCTGGGCTTGGCACCGATAGGGCCGGATTCGTAGATCAGCACGACGTCCGGCGATGAGGTCAGTCGTGCCAGGTTGGCCGCTTTCGACGGCAGGCCGATGCCCACGAAGCATACGGCATTGTTCTTCAAGCGACGCGCCGCGGCGACGGTCATCATTTCGTTGGTGGAGTAAGTCATGGTTTCACCTGCGAAGCGGCTGCCAGTCTGGCCTGGAATTCACTGAAGTCTTTAGTGCCATGGATGTATTCGTTGATCCATGCGGTAAAGGTCTCACGGTCCCGGGCGATCGGATCCCACGCCTGGTAGAAACGGTTATCACGCTCGGTATAGCCGTGGGCGTAGGACGGATGAGCGCCACCCGGCACGAGGCACACGGCGCTCAATGCCCAGGTCGGCAGTACGCAAGCGTTCATCGGTGCATTCAGGTCGTCGACAATTTCTTCCACGGTGACGATGCAACGCTTGGCGGCCAGGGCGGCTTCTTTCTGCACACCGAGAATGCCCCACAGCAGCACGTTGCCCTTGCGGTCGGCTTTCTGGGCGTGGATCACCGTGATATCAGGGCGCACCGAAGGCACGGCGGCCAATACTTCACCGGTGAAGGGACAGGTTACGCTCTTGATCAGCGGGTTGACCTTCGGCAGGTCGGAGCCGGCGTAGGCCCGCAACACCGCGAATGGCAGGCCGGAGGCGCCGGCCACGTAGGCGTTGGCCAGGTCGGCGTGGCTGTGTTCCTCGATCTCCAGCGGGCGCGGCCATTGTTTCTCCACGGCATCGCGCAAGCGGTGCAACGACCCCACGCCAGGGTTGCCGCCCCAGGAGAAAATCAACTTGCGAGCACAACCGGCGCCGATCAACTGGTCATAGATCAGGTCAGGTGTCATGCGCACCAAGGTCAGATCTTTCTTTCCCTGACGAATGATTTCATGACCCGCCGCCGTAGGAATCAGGTGAGTGAAGCCTTCGAGCGCGACGGTATCGCCGTCGTTGACGAATTGCTTCACCGCGTCATGCAGCGAAAGGATTTCAGCCATGGGGCAGGCTCCCGTTTTCCAGTAGACCGACATGAAGGAAAAGGCGCGAGGTTAAGCGCCGAAGTGACTGAAGATTAAGCCTGGGGGAAAAGCCAAACAATCCGATAATCGACTGAGTGTTCGTTTATCGAACGGATTGTTGTTTGGCTATCGATTTATCCACACAGCGAAAACGAGAACCGTGGCGAGGGCGCTTGCTCCCGCTGGGCCGGGCTGGCGCTCCAGTACGAAGCGGCCCTGTTTTTGGGGCTGCTACGCAGTCCAGCGGGAGCAAGCTCCCTCGCCACAGGTATGGATCCGGGGTTTAGGTGGCATCCGCATGGCTGACCATGCCTTTGATCACCACCGCCGTGGTCGCCAGGGCCGCCGGGATCACCAGGGCGGTCAGGACCTGTTCGAAGTTCCAGCCCAGGCCCAACAGGGTCGCGCCCATCCAGGCGCCGAGAATCGCGCCGAAACGACCGATGCCCAGCATCCACGAGACACCGGTGGCCCTACCCTGGGTCGGGTAGAAACGCGCCGCCAGCGAAGGCATCGCCGATTGCGCGCCGTTGACACACATGCCCGCCACCAGCACCAGGGTGGCGAGCAAGGTAATGTTGCCCAGGCTCTGCCCTACCGCGTAGGCAAACACCCCCGCCATCAGGTAGAAAAGGCCGATGACCTTGTGCGGATTGAACCGGTCCATCGCCCAACCCACCCCGACAGCGCTCAACACGCCGCCGAATTGGAACAGCGCACCGATAAACGCTGCCTGCTCCATGCTCGCGCCGCTGTCGCGCATCAGGGTCGGCAGCCAACTGGTCAACAGGTAGACGATCACCAGGCCCATGAAATAGGTCAGCCACAGAAGCAAGGTGCCAGCGCTGTAGGTGCCGGAGAAAATCACCGCCAGCACATTGCGGGCTTTCACGGTTTTCTGTTCCGGCACACTGAAGCTCGCCGCTTGGGCCACCGTGTTCGGTTCGATCGGTGCCAGGGTCTTGCGCACCTTGTCGGTGCCGCGATTGCGCACCACCAGGTAACGCGCCGACTCCGGCAGCCAGAACAGCAACACCACTGCGAGGATCAACGGCAGGATCCCACCAATCAGCAGCAGGCTATGCCAACCGAACGCCGGTATCAGCTTGGCGGAGATGAACCCACCGCCGGCCATGCCCAGGTTGAAACCGCAGAACATGCTGGTCACCAGCAGGGACTTCTTGCGCTCCGGGGTGTATTCCGACAGCAACGTGGTGGCGTTTGGCATCCCGGCGCCCAGTCCCAGGCCCGTCAGGAAACGCAGCACCAGCAATTGATCGACGTTGGTGCTGTAGGCCGAGGCCAGGCTGAACGAGCCGAACAGCAAAACCGCGCCCACCAGTACGACTTTTCGCCCGAAGCGGTCAGCCAGCGGCCCTGAACCCAGTGCGCCGAACACCATGCCGATCAGCGCGGCGCTCATCACCGGGCCAAGGCTGGCGCGATCGATGCCCCAATCCTGGGACAGTGCCGGGGCGATGAAGCCCATGGCCGCTGTATCAAGGCCGTCGAGGAAAACAATCAGGAAACAGAGAATCACCACCCGCCACTGGTAGCGCGAAATAGGTTGGGCATTGATAAAGGACTGCACATCGAGGCAGTTGCCTACGGAGGTCTGGGGCTGGTTCATTTTATTTTTATTCCACGTGATAAACGCAGGCGAACGATCAGGGACCGGCGAAACACGCCGGATGACGCTGCGCGACATTAATGAGGGCAGGCAAATACCGTCAATTCATCGCCGCCGACTCTGTGCGTTTATCGAACAGCTTAAGTGAACAGCTGCGCGCTCAAGTCGCGGCTGGCCCCCAGCAGGCCTGGCAGGAAGCGCTGTTCCAGCTCATTGCGGCTGACCCGCCCGGCATGGGTGCTGACGTTGAGCGCGGCCACTACTTGACCGGAAGCGTCGTACACCGGCACGGCAATCGAACGCAGGCCCTGTTCCAGCTCCTGGTCGACGATGCACCAGCCTTGCTGCCGCACCTGTTCCAGGCATTCAAGCAATGCCTCGGGGGTGTGCAAGGTGCGGCTGGTCTTGGCTTGCAGGTCGGCATGGTCCAGGTAGTCGCGCAGCGAAGCGTCATCCAGGGCCGCCAGGAGAATCCTGCCCATCGAAGTGCAATAGGCTGGAAGACGCCCGCCGACCGACAGATCGACCGAAATCAGGCGCTGGGTGGTGGCTGACCGGGCGATATAGAGGATATCGTCGCCTTCGAGCGTCGCCATGTTGCAGGCTTCGTGCAATTGCTCGCTCATGCGGTCCAGGTACGGCTGGGCAGAAACGGCCAGCGGCGTCGAGGACAGATAGGCGTGCCCCAGGGTCAGCACTTTGGGCAGCAGCGAATAGGTCCGTCCATCCGTAGTGGCGTAGCCCAGCTTGATCAAGGTATGCAGGCAACGTCTGACGGCGGCGCGAGGGATTTCCGTACGATGGCTGATCTGGGCAATGGTCAGGTGCCGCTTGCGCTCCTGGAAGGCCTGGACCACGGCCAACCCGCGGGCCAGGGACGTCATGAAATCGGGATCGCCGGTCAGGGCCTGGATCCGCTTGGCCGGCGAGGCGACGATCGGTGGCGCGACTGAAGTGAAAGCATTGCGCAATTGGTCGTTCATGTCTGGTCCTTCCCGGGGAATGACGGCTATTACAAGCGGCTGTCCGACGGACAGACAAGGGCCGGACCGCCAACAGTGTTCGATTATCGAACCAGCAACCGATAATCGCAATCCTGCCCGGTATCATGAGTTCGACAGCCGTCGAACGCCCGATAACAAGTTGAGCGAGAGTGACAAGCGATTTGACGTGAAGGCGCGGGCGATATTGAACTTGTCGCCTTGAACGGCATCAGGATATCGGCACTAGCAGACATCTTCTGAAACCTGATTGACACAAGTTTGCACATACAAACATCGATTCACACAACAACAGGCCCCTTTAAATATTTCCCGATAGTGTTATTCAGCTGGACCGCTATAATGCAACTCAGCGACGGTACGGCCAATCGACCGCTCCCGTACGCAGGCACCTTGGTAATACCCTGGCGCCCGAAGCACCTTTAGGTCGCTTCCCCTGTATTGGCAACAACACGAAGCCCTGATGCTACGTCAGCTGTCAGCTCTGGTGCCGTGGCCGTCTGCATGTCTACATGCAGTGCGTATCACCAGATTCAATTTCAATTAATTAGGTACAACTGTGACGAAAGACGAACTGCGCGCGGAACTTGAGCGCCAGGAACAACGTTACAAGGAAGTTTACGGCGGGGAAATCACCACCTACGCCGCACAACCTGAACCGGAACGCAAACCCTGGCGTAAGCGCGCCACCGTTCAGGACCAGGCCTTCACCCAGGAACTCCAGAAAATGGAAAAAGAACTCAAAGCCGAAGAGCAGTGACGCGCTGGGCATGATGTTCTTGTGAAGAGGTCTCCGGCCGCCATCCAGGCCGGAAACCGCAGCGCACGCCCGCCATGAGCGGGCCGCCATCCGCTCCCGCCCGACGGCCGGGAAGGCTCATGGCCGACCTTCTTTTCAGATATTTCATGCAACCGCTCGAAGTGCTCTACACGGGGCGGCGGTCAGGTTCCAGGACGCTTTGCGCCCCTGAATCAAAGGGTTACGCGCCCCACGGAAAACCTCGCGCCAGAGCCATTCCTACAAATTATTTCGTTGAAGAATGTTGCCGATGAGCAGGCAATGCATCGATTGCCATGGTTTTCTGGCATAATCGCGCCCCCTTATGACCGGGTCAGAAAACCTTCATGATCGATTTATTCAGCGGACTGGATGCTTGGGTGCTTGTGAGCCTCTTGCTCGCCCTGGCTTTTGTCCTCGCCTTCGAGTTCATCAACGGCTTTCATGACACCGCTAACGCGGTTGCCACTGTTATCTACACCAAAGCCATGCCGCCTCATCTGGCGGTGTTCTTTTCCGGTGTGTTCAATTTCCTCGGCGTGCTGCTGGGTGGTGTGGGGGTGGCGTACGCCATCGTTCACTTGCTGCCCGTAGAGCTGCTGATCAATGTGAACACCGGACACGGGCTCGCCATGGTGTTTTCGCTGCTCGCAGCGGCCATTACCTGGAACCTGGGCACCTGGTACTTCGGTATCCCGGCGTCCAGCTCCCACACGTTGATCGGCTCGATCCTCGGCGTGGGCCTGGCCAATGCGTTGATCAACGATATCCCGTTGGCCGACGGGGTGAACTGGCAGAAGGCGATCGATATCGGCGCCTCCCTGGTGTTCTCGCCCATGGCCGGCTTCCTGATCGCTGCCCTGGTGCTGATCGGCCTGAAATGGTGGCGTCCGCTGTCGAAGATGCACAAGACACCGGAACAGCGCCGCAAGATCGATGACAAGAAGCACCCGCCGTTCTGGAATCGCCTGGTACTGGTGATTTCGGCCATGGCCGTCAGTTTTGTCCATGGCTCCAACGATGGCCAGAAAGGCATCGGCCTGATCATGCTGGTGCTGATCGGTATCGTGCCTTCGCAGTTCGTGCTCGACCTGAGCAGCACCACGTATCAGATCGAGCGGACCCGCGACGCGACCCTGCACCTGAGCCAGTTCTACCAGCGCAACAGCGAATCCCTGGGTGAATACCTGGCGCTGGGCAAGAGCGTGGAAGGCGATCTGCCGGAAAAATTCCGTTGCAACCCGCAGCAGACCGAACCCACCATCGATGCCCTGCTCAACACCCTCAAGGGCGTGGCTGACTACCATTCGCTGCCGTCGGAAAGCCGTATCGAAGTGCGTCGCTACTTGCTCTGCCTGGACGACACGGCGAAGAAGGTTGGCAAACTGCCAGGCCTGGCAGCCCGTGAGAAAGACGACCTGAACAAACTGCGCAAGGACCTGACCGGCACCACCGAGTACGCCCCATTCTGGGTGATCCTGGCGGTCGCGCTGGCACTGGGCCTGGGCACCATGGTCGGCTGGAAGCGTGTGGTACTGACCATCGGCGAGAAGATCGGCAAGCAAGGCATGACCTATGCCCAGGGCATGTCGGCGCAGATCACCACCGCGTGCATGATCGGCGCGGCGAACATTTTCAGCCTGCCGGTTTCCACCACCCACGTACTGTCTTCGGGCGTGGCCGGTACCATGGTCGCGAACAAGAGCGGCCTGCAAGGTGGCACCGTGCGCAACATCCTGCTGGCCTGGGTGCTGACCCTGCCGGCAACGGTGGCGCTGTCGGCCGGGCTGTTCTGGTTGGCGTCCAAGGCCTTGGGCAACTGATTCCCGCAGCCACAAAAAAGGTGCGATCCTGACAGGTCGCACCTTTTTTTATACCACCAGAACCATTGTGGGAGCGGGCTTGCTCGCAAAGGCGTCGTGTCAGTTACTCATACATTGACTGACACACCGCCTTCGCGAGCAAGCCCGCTCCCGCATTTTGATTTGTATATACCGGAAAATCGGTAAAAAAAAGGGCGACCGAAGTCGCCCAAAATGCCTTGCGTGCTCGTTTTAGCCGGAAAGACCTACGGTTTTTTCCGCTTGTGTGCGTCTTTCCAGATGAATAATCCAAAGCCTGCGAAAAATACGAACATGAGGCCGACCGTCAACACACCGGCAAACACCACATTATCGAAAAACATGACTGGCCTCCTGGTCTTGCCCCTGTTGCGATGGGTTCAAGTTAACCAATCAGGCCTGGATGAAAATTGACCGGGGTCAATAACGCCCGCAACGGGGCGAAAAGGTGGGGAAATAACTGATCTGCATCAATGGATCGAGGGGGTTCAGCGCTTTTTCGGTTTGTTTTTCGACTTTTTCTTGGGCTTGCCCAACGGCATGGCCTGCTCGAAAGCCTGGCGGACTTCATTGAGGCGCTTTTCGTTGAGGTCGTGAACGCGCTTGGCGCGCTCGGCACTGAGGTCGATCAGCTTGTCGTCTTGGCTCATGGCGTGTGGGCATCATGCAGTGAATTGCGGATGCGCCCATGATGCGGGGTGTTGACGGCGTTGACCAGCCTGCGTACGTCGGCAAACGCCTGAATCAGATCTGGATATCGACCCACAAGCCCTGGCGCGACTCTTCGTCTATCAGCGGCACCACCGGCACGGTGTTGTCGGCGTTGAGTTCGGTACCCGGTACGGCCAGGTGTTCTTCAGGATCTTCATTGGCCTCGCGGTGGCGCTTGTCGCGCTCCTGCCGGCGACGCTGTTCCTCGCGCAACAGCAGCGCGGCCTCTTCCGGGTCGCGGCTCTGCAGGTCGATGGTGCTTTCGTTGGAGCTTTGCTGCACCGGGACCACGGGCGGTATGTCCGGTCGCTGGCGAACCGGATCCTGTTGAGCGGTGATAGGTACGGCGCTCAAAGGGAGCATGGGTGGCAACATAAAGGTCTCCTGTCTTCAGGTTGTCGGCTGGGAAAGTGGCAGCTTGAACCGCCGGTCTGAAACTTGTGACCCAGTTGGCATTGCAGCGATTCCCAGGGCCGAGCTTGTTTGATCGCTGGGCAAGCGTAAGTTCCGTGCCGTCGCTCACTAATCAACGTACGTAAATCCTTTGGTCTGAGGGATCCTTCCGTTAAGATAACCGGCTTTTTCAAGGCGGGAGTCAGGCAGCATGGCGCAGCAGTATCAACCGGGGCAACGCTGGATCAGTGACAGCGAAGCCGAGCTGGGTTTAGGCACCGTTCTGGCACAGGACGGCCGCTTGTTGACCGTGCTCTATCCGGCCACTGGCGACACTCGCCAGTACGCGCTACGGAACGCGCCGCTCACCCGGGTACGGTTTTCGCCGGGCGATGTGATCACTCACTTCGAAGGCTGGAAAATGACCGTGCGCGAAGTCGATGACATCGACGGGCTGCTGGTCTACCACGGCCTCAACGGACAGAACGAAGTCGTCACCCTGCCGGAAACCCAACTGTCGAACTTTATCCAGTTCCGCCTGGCGAGCGACCGTCTGTTCGCCGGCCAGATCGACCCATTGGCCTGGTTCTCCCTGCGCTACCACACCCTGGAACACACCAGCCGCCAGTTGCAGTCTTCGCTTTGGGGCCTGGGCGGCGTCCGTGCCCAGCCTATCGCCCACCAATTGCACATTGCCCGTGAAGTAGCCGACCGCATTGCGCCGCGGGTGTTGCTGGCGGACGAAGTGGGCCTGGGCAAGACCATCGAGGCCGGCCTGGTCATCCATCGTCAACTGCTGTCCGGCCGCGCCAACCGCGTCCTGATCCTGGTACCGGAAAACCTCCAGCACCAATGGCTGGTGGAAATGCGTCGACGTTTCAACCTGCAAGTCGCGCTGTTCGACGAAGAACGCTTCATCGAAAGCGATGCCAGCAACCCGTTCGAAGACACTCAACTGGCCCTGGTGGCGCTGGAGTGGCTGGTGGACGACGAGAAGGCCCAAGACGCGCTGTTCGCCGCCGGCTGGGACCTGATGGTGGTCGACGAGGCCCATCACCTGGTGTGGCACGAAGATCAGGTCAGCCCGCAGTACGCGCTGGTCGAACAACTCGCCGAGACGATCCCGGGCGTGCTGCTGCTGACCGCGACCCCGGAACAACTGGGCCAGGACAGCCACTTTGCTCGCCTGCGCCTGCTGGACCCGAATCGCTTCCACGACCTCAAGGCGTTCCGTGCCGAGAGCGAAAACTATCGCCCGGTGGCCGAAGCCGTGCAGGAGCTGCTGGACAAAGGCCGCCTCTCGCCCGAAGCCCACAAGACCATCCACGGCTTCCTGGGTAACGAAGGCGAAGCGTTGCTGACCGCCGTCAATGATGGCGATGTCGAAGCCAGTGCCCGCCTGGTGCGTGAACTGCTGGACCGCCACGGCACTGGCCGCGTGCTGTTTCGCAACACCCGCGCCGCCGTGCAGGGTTTCCCGGAGCGCAAGCTGCACGCCTATCCGCTGCCGTGCCCGGCCGAATACCTCGAATTGCCGCTGGGCGATCATCCCGAGCTGTACCCGGAAGTCAGCTTCCAAGCCCAGCCGGACGCCAGCGAAGAAGAACGCTGGTGGCGTTTCGACCCGCGGGTCGAGTGGCTGATCGACACCCTGAAGATGCTCAAGCGCACCAAAGTACTGGTGATCTGTGCCCACGCCGAAACCGCCATGGACCTGGAAGACGCCCTGCGCGTACGTTCCGGCATTCCGGCCACGGTGTTCCATGAAGGCATGAACATCCTGGAGCGCGACCGCGCGGCGGCCTATTTCGCCGACGAAGAGTTTGGTGCCCAGGTGCTGATCTGTTCGGAAATCGGCAGTGAGGGGCGCAACTTCCAGTTCGCCCATCACCTGGTGCTGTTCGATCTGCCAGCGCACCCGGACCTGCTCGAGCAACGTATCGGCCGTCTGGACCGGATCGGCCAGAAGCACACCATCGAGCTGCACGCGCCGTACCTGGAAACCAGCCCACAGGCGCGGCTGTTCCAGTGGTATCACGAAGCCCTGAATGCCTTCCTCAACACTTGCCCGACTGGCAACGCCTTGCAGCATCAGTTCGGCCCGCGCCTGCTGCCATTGCTGGAAGAAGCCGACGATGGCCAGTGGCAAGCACTGATCGACGAAGCCCGCACCGAACGCGAACGCCTGGAGGCCGAGCTGCACACCGGTCGAGACCGTTTGCTGGAGCTCAACTCCGGCGGCGCCGGTGAAGGCGATGCGCTGGTGGAAGCCATTCTCGAGCAGGACGACCAGTTCGCCCTGCCGATCTACATGGAAACCCTGTTCGACGCCTTTGGCATCGACAGTGAGGATCATTCGGAAAACGCGCTGATCCTCAAGCCAAGCGAAAAAATGCTCGACGCCAGCTTCCCGCTCGGCGACGACGAAGGCGTGACCATCACCTACGACCGCAACCAGGCGCTGTCGCGCGAAGACATGCAGTTCATCACCTGGGAGCACCCGATGGTGCAAGGCGGCATGGATCTGGTGCTGTCCGGTTCCATGGGCAACACCGCCGTGGCGCTGATCAAGAACAAGGCCCTCAAGCCCGGCACCGTGTTGCTGGAACTGCTCTACGTCAGTGAAGTAGTGGCCCCGCGTTCGCTGCAACTGGGCCGCTACCTGCCGCCGGCCGCCCTGCGCTGCCTGCTTGACGCCAACGGCAACGACCTGGCCGCCCGGGTTTCGTTCGAAACCTTGAACGACCAGCTCGAAAGCGTGCCACGTGCCAGCGCCAACAAATTCATCCAGGCCCAGCGCGACCAGCTCACGCCTCGGATCAATGCAGGCGAAGAAAAGATCGCCCCGCGTCACGCCGAACGCGTGGCCGAGGCCCAGCGTCGCCTGGCCGCCGATACCGACGAAGAACTGGCGCGCCTGACCGCCCTGCAAGCGGTCAACCCGACCGTGCGCGACAGCGAACTGGTAGCCCTGCGCCAACAGCGCGAGCAAGGGCTGGCGATGCTTGAGAAAGCGGCGTTGCGCCTGGAGGCGATTCGGGTGTTGGTGGCGGGCTGATTGCCACAGTAGTCCGAAAAAAGGCCCGCAGCGATGCGGGCCTTTTTGTGAGCAACCTGCCAAACACAGAAATGCCTGGCCAGGACATGGTCAACTGTGGCGAGGGGATTTATCCCCGCTGGGTTGCGCAGCAGCCCCAGAATCCATCATGCGCCGCGATTGTCAGTTGAAATGCAGAGGGTTGCTGCGCAACCCAACGGGGATAAATCCCCTCGCCACAATGCCCTGTCGGCTTCAGCTCCAGCCTTGGCCTTGGCCTTGGCATCAAGGACTGTAATACCCCACCGCCACCAGAAAATGCCCGACCTTCTTCAGGTACGCGTGCTTGTCCTCGACCTTGCCGGTCACCGGGTTCTTCCACCGATATTCATACTCCCCCACGTCCTGCTTGCCGATCATGGCCAGGATCGGCTCGCCCACCGGTTTGCCATCGGGGTCCTTGACCTTGGCGAAGTCGGTATTGATCAACCGCAGGTTGGTGCCGTGACCGACATAGCGCCGGGTATCGAGGTCGACGACAAAGACGTACAAGTCATCCTGCAGATAACCTCCCTTGAGGGAGTTAACCGCCGTCAGCGTGGCCTTCTCATTTTTCAACAGGTCGCTTGAAGCCTTGTCCAGCAGCGCCTTGGCCTGTTCGGCGGAAGCCCGGGGCAGGTAGTAGCCGACAGCCAGAATCCGTTCGCCGACACGCTGGAAATACACATGCTTGCGCTCGACCTTGCCGTCCGACCAGTTCTGCCAACGGTACTCGGCTTGCTGGATGCCACTGGCCTCGGGAGTCTTCAAGGCGTCCTTGAAGGCTTTGCGCAGGTCCGGGCCCAGCACTTCAGACACATCCCGCCCGATCAGCGCCGAGGAAGGCCCGCCGCTGGCGAGCATCACACCCTGGGTATCCACCACGAATACATAGCGATCCTTGTCGACGAATTCCCCCTGGCGACTGAAGGCGGCAAAGGCTTTGTCGCCGTTGTCGTGGTAGTAAGCCAAGGCCTTTTCCAGCAGCGAACGGGCCGCCTGGCCGTCATCCGGTGTCGCTGCATGAACCGGTGCCAGCCCCAGCACAAGCATTGCACCCAGCCAGGCCATCCTGTGAAAAAAACCCATATGCGCGCCCCTTGTTCTTGTTGGTGTTTCAAGAGCGTAGACGGCGTGGGGTGATGTTGGAGTATTCAGGGAATTGCTGGGGAGCCGGGGGCGTCAGCGGGTATGGTTACTGACAGAGGCGGTGCCATCGCGAGCAAGCTCGCTTGTACGCTGGACAGCGTTTCCTGTGAGAGCGAGCTTGCTCGCGATAGCGGCGGCACATTCACAATCGCTATCGCGAACAAACGCCCACAGGTTTATTGAGCCCCAGCGCGGAGTTGCTGCTGCAAGTTCTGGATCTGCGCTTGCAAGGTGTTGATGTTACGGGTGACCTGGCCACGGAAGGCGTCGAACTCGGCAGTGTTGCCACCCTTGTCCTGCTGGCTCTTGAGCACGATCATGTCCTGCTCCAGGCGATCGATGGCCGAGTTGGAGGTGGCTCTTTTCAGGGCGGTGATGTCGGCTCCGATGCTCTTGAGCTGAGCATCCAGGGCACCACCCTCGCCTTGGCTTTTCAGGGCGTTAACTTCAGCCACCAGCGTCTTGACCTGGGCTTGGAGTTCCTTGTTGGACGCTTGCAACTGGGCGTTGGTGTTCTGCTGTTCAGTGGCCTGGGCAATGAGCTGGGCCAGTTCCTTGTCCAAGTCGGCGGACGGACCGAAGGTAGCTTGCTGTTGCTTATACTGCTCCAACAGTTTGTTGTCGAATTGCTTGCCCTGATCCTGCAGCTTGCTTTCCAACTGCTTGATCTGCAGTTTCAAGGCCTCACTGTCGCTCATCACATTGGACTGGCCGGCGACGACCTTGCCGGAAAACTCCTGCAGTCGCCCCGCAGCATCTTCACTGATCCGCGCGAAGCTCTCCTGGGTGGCCACCAGTTGCTGCTCCATCAGGGAAATCTGCTGGAAGCTCCACCAGGCCAGGAAACCGAACGCACACAGCAGCGCGCCGACCAATGCCCACAGCGGCCCGGTGCTGGGCCCCTTGACCTTGGCCGCGGCAACGGGCGCCGGGCGTGCTTGCACATGAGGCTGGCGGTTGGGCAGGAAATCATCGTCATCGGGAATGTCGGCCCGCATCCGCAGGCTCGGTACATCATCGAAGTCGTCGTTGGCATCGTTACGCATGGGCATGGTTCAACCTTTGGGAAACCGGTGATGGCTTGATGCGGCGAGTATAACCCCCTCGCCCGCCGCACCGATTGACCCCGAACCTGGCAGTCGGTTCATGACGGGCCGATCAGCGGGTACTCGGGTGGGCTGTATGGCTAGTCATACAGGCTGCTGTACCTTCCACCAGGCACAAAACTCATCGAGGGCGGTCCACAGGCTGACCTGCGGATCATAATCGAGATAATGCCGGGCCCGGCTGATGTCCAGGGTGAAATTTTTGTTCATGACCTGCATGCCCAGGCGCGACAGCGTCGGTTCGGGGCGGCCCGGCCACAATTTGCAGAAACCTTCATTCAGGGCCGCGACACTATAAGCCAAGCCGTAGGAACGATAACGCCGGACCTGCGGGACTTCCATCTGGCGCATCACATAATTGACCACATCCCACAGTGGAACCGGTGCCCCATTGCTGATGTTATAGGCCTTGCCCAATGCTGAATCGGTAGCCAGCAGGCTGCTGAGCAGCGCTTCGTTGAGGTTTTGCACGCTGGTGAAATCCACTTTGTTCAGCCCGTTGCCGACAATCGCCAGGCGCCCCTTGCGCTGCATTTTCAACAGCCGCGGAAAAATGCTCATGTCACCGGCACCGGTCACGAAACGCGGGCGCAGGGCCAACACTTCGAGGCCGAACTCCTGGGCGCCGAAGACTTTCTGCTCGGCCAGGTACTTGGTGGCCGCGTAAGGGTGCTTGAAGCGCTTGGGCACCTGTTCTTCGGTCAACCCGAGGTGGTCACGACCGTCGAAGTAGATGGACGGCGAGGACAGATGAACCAGCCGGCGAACCTTTTGCTTGAGGCAGGCCTCGACGACATTTTCCGTGACCTGGACATTGCCCTGGTGGAAATCCTGGTAGCGGCCCCAAAGTCCCACGGAACCGGCGCAATGCACGACGGCTTCGACATCCAGGCACAAATCCCGGGCCAGCAGTGGGTCGCTCAGATCCCCTTGGACAAACTGTGCACCGCGACGCACCAGGTGTTCCACGCTCTCGGCCCGGCGACCATTGACCCGTACATCCAGGCCTTGCTCCAGGGCGAAACGCGCGAAGCGTCCGCCAATGAAGCCGCTCGCGCCGGTGACCAGAATTTTCATGAATGCTCCTAAGAAATGCGGTTACGAGCCTTGCGCTACAACCTGCAAATTTATCTGTGCGCCGCTTTTACCAGCAGCTTGACGTCTACTGCGCCTCCCAAGGCACCAGCCACTGCCGGGAGGAGCGGATCAACTGTTCGGTCAACAAGCCGAGCAACTGCCCGCCATTGCGCCAATGATGCCAGTACAGCGGCACATCGATCGGTTTATCTGCCAGCAATTCCACCAGCACGCCTCGCTCCAGCTGTTCGCGCACTTGCAGCTCCGGCACGAGCCCCCAGCCCAGCCCGACTTCAGCAAGACGGATAAAACCTTCGGACGAGGGGCACAGATGGTGCTCGAAACCGCCCTCCACGCCTACGGACGCGAGGTAGCGGTGCTGCAGGAAATCATCCGGGCCAAACACCAACGCCGGCGTACGGGCCAGTTGATCGGCCCGCACCCCGTCGGGGAAATGCCGGGCGATGAACGCTGGGCTGGCCAGCGCCCGGTAGCGCATCGCCCCCAGCAAAACACTGCGGGCGCCCGCCACCGGGCGTTCGCTGGCGCAGACACACGCCGCCACTTCACCGGCGCGCATGCGCTTGAGACCAACGGTCTGGTCCTCCACCACCAGGTCGAGCAACAGGTGCTGCTCGGCGCAGAAATCGCCCACGGCCGCCGCCCACCAGGTTGCCAGGCTGTCGGCGTTCAAGGCGATGCGCAAACGCTCCGGCAAACCCTCTTCATCCAGGGCCGGCACCAGGCTTTGCAGGTCGCGCTCAAGCAGACGCACCTGTTGCACGTGATTGAGCAGCCGTCGGCCGATCTCCGTGGGCGCTGGCGGCGTGGCACGTACCAACACGGGCTGGCCGACGCGTGCTTCCAACAGTTTGATTCGTTGGGAAATGGCCGATTGCGACAAACCCAACACTTGGGCCGCGCGCTCGAAACCGGCCTGCTCGACCACGGCAGCCAGGGCAGAAAGCAATTTGTAATCGAACATCAGTTTTCCTAATGAGCAATCAGCAGGATTGGTTTTTCTTATACAGCCCTTCCCCGGAGAATGGCCAGCATTGATACACAAACCGGGGATCAAACCTATGTGGCAAAGTTATATGAACGGCCTGCTGGTGGCCTTTGGGCTGATCATGGCCATCGGCGCCCAGAACGCATTTGTGCTGGCCCAGAGCCTGCGCCGCGAACATCATCTGCCCGTGGCGGCGCTGTGCGTCACGTTCGATGCGCTGCTGGTCGCCGCCGGGGTTTTCGGCTTGGCGACCTTGCTGGCCCAGAGTCCGTTGCTGCTGTCGATTGCCCGCTGGGGCGGTGCGGCGTTCCTGCTCTGGTACGCCAGCCTGGCCCTGCGCCGGGCCTGCTCGAAGCAAAGCCTGCGACAGGGGGAAAACCAGGCTGTACGCTCGCTGCGGGCGGTGCTGCTCAGCGCCCTGGCGGTGACGCTGCTCAACCCCCACGTCTACCTCGACACCGTGCTGCTGATCGGCTCCCTTGGTGCCCAGCAGAGCGTGCCTGGCGCCTATGTCGTGGGCGCGGCCAGTGCCTCGCTGCTGTGGTTCTTCACCCTGGCCTTCGGCGCTGCGTGGCTGGCACCCTGGCTGGCCCGTCCAAGCACCTGGCGGATCCTCGACCTGCTCGTGGCGGTGATGATGTTTACCGTGGCGGTGCAATTGATCGTCAACGGCTGATTATTCCAAACCGCTCTGGAACCTCTATTCCACACAGTTGTTGCGTGGTTATGCCGCACCCCCGGTGCTATGATCCGACTCCTGCGCCGCAAAGAGTACAAACTCCCCGGCGCTAGTCTGGCCGCCCGTGATCGGCCTTGCGCTCACCGCAACTGACCTGATTAGGAGAATCACCATGGCTTTCGAATTGCCGCCGCTGCCCTATCCACACGACGCACTGGCGCCACACATTTCCAAGGAAACTCTGGAATACCACCACGACAAGCACCACAACACCTATGTCGTGAACCTGAACAACCTGGTGCCTGGCACCGAGTTCGAAGGCAAGACCCTGGAAGAAATCGTCAAGACTTCCTCGGGCGGTATCTTCAACAACGCCGCTCAGGTCTGGAACCACACCTTCTACTGGAACTGCCTGGCACCGAACGCCGGCGGTCAACCAACCGGCGCGCTGGCTGAAGCCATCAACAAGGCCTTCGGTTCGTTCGACAAGTTCAAGGAAGAGTTCAGCAAAACCTCCATCGGCACCTTCGGTTCCGGCTGGGGCTGGCTGGTGAAAAAGGCCGACGGTACCCTGGCCCTGGCCAGCACCATTGGTGCCGGCAACCCGCTGACCAGCGGTGACACCCCGCTGCTGACCTGCGACGTGTGGGAACACGCTTACTACATCGACTACCGCAACCTTCGCCCGAAATACGTCGAAGCGTTCTGGAACCTGGTCAACTGGAAATTCGTCGCCGAGCAGTTCGAAGGCAAAGCCTTCACCGCCTAAGCGCCAATGCCAGACAAGAAAACCCGGCGTCGTGCCGGGTTTTTTTTGCCGGAAAAAAATGACCGCAGGCAAACTACCTCGCGTCTGGAACCCCAAGAAAAAATCCCTGGAGGCCTCAAGTTGCGGCCCCTTCCAACCGACACAATGGTCGTAGAGCAATCACTCTGGAAAAAACGTACACCGGTAAGGTTTCAAGCGAAAAACCTTGTGTTTGATTGTCCCTTTGACTGACATCACAGGATTGCCAATACTCATGGCAACTTGACGCTACCCGCACGGAACAAGGAACCACTCTTTGAAGCTGGAACTCAAGAACAGCTTGTCTGTGAAGTTGCTCCGGGTCGTGCTCCTCTCGGCATTGATCGTTGGCATGGTCTTGAGCTGCGCCCAGATCGTGTTCGATGCCTACAAAACCAACCAGGCCGTCGCCAGTGACGCCCAACGGATCCTCGACATGTTCCGCGATCCTTCGACCCAGGCCGTCTACAGCCTGGACCGGGAGATGGGCATGCAAGTGATCGAGGGCCTGTTCCAGGACGAAGCCGTACGCATGGCTTCCATCGGCCATCCACGCGAAACCATGCTCGCCGAAAAAACCCGGCCCTTGCAGCGCTCCGAAAGCCGCTGGCTGACCGACCTGATCCTGGGCAAGGAGCGCACCTTCACCACGCAACTGGTGGGACGCGGCCCCTATAGCGAATATTACGGCGACCTGAGCATTACCCTCGACACCGCCACCTACGGCGAGGGTTTCATCGTCAGCTCGGTGATCATCTTCATCTCCGGAATGCTGCGGGCCCTGGCCATGGGCCTGGTGCTGTACCTGGTCTATCACTGGCTGCTGACCAAACCGTTGTCGCGGATCATCGAGCACCTGACCGAGATCAACCCCGATCGCCCCAGCGCCCACAAGATCCCGCAGCTGCGCGGTCACGAGCAAAACGAACTGGGCCTGTGGATCAATACGGCCAACCAACTGCTCGAATCCATCGAGCGCAACACACACCTGCGTCACGAAGCGGAAAACAGCCTGCTGCGCATGGCCCAGTACGACTTTCTCACCGGTCTGCCCAACCGCCAGCAACTTCAACAGCAACTGGACAAGATCCTGGTGGACGCCGGACGCCTGCAACGCCGGGTGGCGGTGTTGTGTGTAGGGCTGGATGATTTCAAGGGCATCAACGAACAGTTCAGCTATCAGACCGGCGACCAGTTGCTGCTGGCCCTGGCCGATCGGCTGCGGGCCCACAGCGGGCGGCTCGGCGCACTGGCGCGGCTGGGGGGCGATCAGTTCGCGCTGGTCCAGGCCGACATCGAACAGCCTTACGAGGCGGCCGAACTGGCTCAAAGCATCCTCGACGACCTGGAAGCGCCGTTCGCCATCGACGATCAACAAATCCGCCTGCGGGCCACCATCGGCATCACCCTCTTCCCCGAAGACGGCGACAGCACCGAGAAACTGTTGCAGAAAGCCGAGCAGACCATGACCCTGGCCAAGAGCCGCTCGCGCAATCGCTACCAGTTCTACATCGCCAGCGTCGACAGCGAGATGCGCCGTCGTCGCGAACTGGAGAAAGACTTGCGCGAGGCCCTGGCCCGCGAGCAGTTCACCCTGGTGTACCAGCCGCAGATCAGTTACCGCGACCTGCGGGTGGTGGGCACCGAAGCCCTGATCCGCTGGCACCATCCCGAGCACGGCCTGGTGCCGCCGGATCTGTTCATTCCCCTGGCCGAGCAGAACGGCACCATTATCGCCATCGGTGAATGGGTGCTGGACCAGGCTTGCAGGCAATTGCGCGACTGGCACGACCAGGGCTTCGTCGACCTGCGCATGGCGGTCAACCTGTCGACGGTGCAACTGCACCACGCCGAACTGCCGCGGGTGGTGAACAATCTCCTGCAAATGTACCGGCTGCCGCCGCGCAGCCTGGAGCTGGAGGTTACCGAGACCGGCCTGATGGAAGACATCACCACCGCTGCCCAGCATTTGCTGAGCCTGCGCCGCTCCGGGGCGCTGATTGCCATCGATGACTTCGGGACCGGCTATTCGTCCCTGAGCTACCTCAAGAGCCTGCCGCTGGACAAGATCAAGATCGACAAGAGCTTCGTCCAGGACCTGCTCGACGACGAGGACGATGCAACCATCGTCCGGGCCATCATCCAGTTGGGCAAGAGCCTGGGGATGCAGGTCATTGCCGAAGGCGTCGAAACAGTCGAGCAGGAAGCCTACATCATCGCCGAGGGTTGCCACGAAGGTCAGGGGTATTACTACAGCAAACCGCTGCCGGCACGGGAATTGGGCCTTTACTTGAAGCAGGCCGAGCGCAGCAAGGCGTCCATCATCTGATTCCTGCCCCTGGGCGCCAAGCCTCGCTTTGCGAGGCAGTTCCTACAGACACTATCGAAGGCGGCAATCTTTCATCATTAAATAAGAAATATTTACACCTGCAACCCTTTACACATAATGCAAATCTTTCGCATTATGTCGCAGTTTTGCGCACCCTCGCGCCTGTCCCATCCATCATCGAAGCAGGATGTTTGCCATGATTCGTATGCCCCTGGCTACCGCCAGTCTGCTGGCTATCGCTATTTCCCTCGCCGGTTGCGGCGAAGGCAAAGACAAGGCCGCCGCCCCGCAAGCGCCAACGCCTGCCGCCAGCACCGCGGCACCGGTCGCCCCTGCTGCCGCCGGCAAAATCGACGAAGCGGCCGCCAAGGCCGTCGTCGCGCACTATGCCGACATCGTCTATGCCGTCTACAGCGATGCCGAATCCACTGCAAAAACCCTGCAAACCGCCGTCGACGCGTTCCTGGCCAAGCCGAACGCCGAGACCCTGAAGGCCGCCAAGGCTGCCTGGGTCGCCGCACGCGTGCCTTACCTGCAAAGTGAAGTGTTCCGCTTCGGCAACACCATCATCGACGACTGGGAAGGCCAAGTGAACGCCTGGCCCCTGGATGAAGGCCTGATCGACTACGTCGACAAATCCTACGAACACGCCTTGGGTAACCCGGGCGCCACCGCCAACATCATCGCCAATACCGAAGTCCAGGTTGGCGAAGACAAGGTCGACGTGAAGGACATCACCCCGGAAAAACTCGCCAGCCTCAACGAGCTGGGCGGTTCCGAGGCCAACGTCGCCACCGGCTACCACGCCATCGAATTCCTGCTGTGGGGCCAGGACCTCAACGGCACCGGCCCTGGTGCGGGCAACCGCCCGGCATCGGACTACCTGCAAGGTACTGGCGCCACCGGTGGTCACAACGACCGTCGTCGTGCCTACCTCAAGTCCGTGACCCAATTGCTGGTCAACGACCTCGAAGAGATGGTCGGCAACTGGAAGCCGAACGTGGCCGACAACTACCGCGCCACCCTGGAAGCCGAACCGGCCGAAAGCGGCCTGCGCAAGATGCTGTTCGGCATGGGCAGCCTGTCCTTGGGTGAACTGGCGGGCGAGCGCATGAAGGTGTCCCTGGAAGCCAACTCGCCAGAAGACGAGCAGGATTGCTTCAGCGACAACACCCACAACTCGCACTTCTACGATGCCAAGGGCGTGCGTAACGTGTACCTGGGCGAATACACCCGCGTCGACGGCACCAAGATGACCGGCGCGAGCCTGTCGTCCCTGGTCGCCAAGGCCGATCCAGCCGCGGATACGGCGCTCAAGGCCGACCTGGCCGACACCGAGGCCAAGATCCAGGTCATGGTCGATCACGCCAACAAGGGTGAGCACTACGACCAACTGATCGCCGCCGGCAACACCGCGGGCAACCAGATCGTGCGCGACGCCATCGCCGCACTGGTCAAGCAGACCGGTTCGATCGAACAGGCCGCGGGCAAACTGGGCATCAGCGACCTGAACCCGGACAACGCTGATCACGAGTTCTGATCAACGCCGGCTGGCTGAAAAAAAGCGACCTTCGGGTCGCTTTTTTTTTGTCTGATGCAGGTCAGTTGAAAAAATGAAATTCGAACGACAATCCTGTGGCGAGGGAGCTTGCTCCCGCTGGGGCGCGTAGCGGCCCTGTTTTGGGGCTGCTGCGCAGCCCAGCGGGAGCAAGCTCCCTCGCCACAGGGGTCTGCGTTCGGCGGGACCCTGTCACTGCAACCCCGCAAGCCGCCCCTCGATAAACCGCCGTTCCGGCAATTGCTGCGTCAGTTCGAGCGCTCGGCGGTACGCCGCCCTCGCCTCGTCCAATCGTCCCAGTTGACGACAGAATTCCGCCTGCGCCGAATAGGCCAGGTGATAGTCGAGTAATTCCCCACGCTCCAGGATCGCCTCGACCAGGCGCAAGCCGACTTCCGGTCCGTCGCGCTTGGCCAGGGCAGCGGCGCGGTTGAGTTCGATCACCGGCGACGGCACGGCGCGCAGCAGCTCATCATAAAGCCCGACGATCTGCGGCCAGTCGGTCTGCTCTGCCGTCGGTGCTTCGGCATGCACCGCCGCAATCGCCGCCTGCAGGCAGTACGGCCCGAACCGCCGGGTCTTCAGCGCAGCCTCCACCAATGCACAGCCCTCGGCGATCAGCTCGGCATCCCACAAGGATCGTGCCTGTTCATCCAGCAGGATCAGTTCACCGGTCGATGACGTCCGTGCCGGGCGCCGGGATTCGTGCAGCAGCATCAATGCCAGCAACCCCATGACCTCCGCGTCGGGCAGCAACTCCATCAGCAGGCGCCCGAGGCGGATGGCTTCGCGCGTCAGGTCTTCGCGGGTCAGCTCGGCGCCCATCGAGGCCGAATAACCCTCGTTGAACACCAGGTAGATCACCCGCAGCACGCTGTCCAGCCGTTCCGGCAGTTCCGCGCGGGACGGCACTTGGTAGGGGATCCTGGCATCGCGGATTTTCGCCTTGGCCCGCACGATACGCTGGGCAATGGCCGCCGGGGCGGCGAGGAATGCCCGGGCGATTTGCTCGGTGGTCAGGTCGCAGACTTCCCGCAGCGTCAGGGGCACTTGGGCATCCGCCGCCAGGGCCGGGTGGCAACAGGTAAAAATCAGCCGCAGGCGATCATCTTCCACGTCTTCGTCACTCCACTGGCCCTGCTCCAGCTCTTCGAGCTGGGCGATCAACATCGGCCGGGACGCGGCGAAACGCGCGCGCCGGCGCAAACTGTCGATGGCCTTGAAACGCCCGGCAGACACCAGCCAGGCCCGCGGGTTGTCCGGCACCCCGTCGCGCTGCCAGCGCTCGACCGCAATGAAGAAGGCCTCGTGCAAGGCTTCTTCGGCGAGGTCGAAGTCCCCCAGCAGGCGAATCAACGTCGCCAGGATCCTCCGCGAGTCTTGCCGATAAACCTGCTCGACCCGCGCCTTGACCGCTTCGACCGGCATCAGTCGGGCATGCCTTGGGGGCCCCACCCTTGGATCACCAAGGCTGGCTCGCTCCGGGGACGGAAAATCTTCTGACGCGGGGCGTCGATCGTTCGGCTGATGAACGCGTGGGGGGCAGCTGCAAGGTTCATGAATGAAGTCCTGTTTGTATTTATTGTTCAGGGGTTCAGTTGGCGTACCGGTCGCACTTCGACGCAGCCGACCCGGGCCGCCGGGATATTGCCGGCGACCTGGATGGCTTCGTTGAGGTCCTTGGCATCGATCAGGTAGAAGCCGGCCAGTTGCTCCTTGGTTTCGGCGAACGGGCCGTCGATGATCGACAGCTTGCCGCCGCGCATGCGCACCGTGGTGGCTGTCTGCACCGACTCCAGGGCCTCGGCGGCCAGCATCCGCCCACTGCCCTGGATCGATTCGGCATAGGCCATGCACTCGGCGTCCTCCGGGCTGTCGGGCGAGTTGTGCAGCGTGTGTTCGTTGCTATACACCAGGCATAGGTACTTCATGGAAGGCTCCACGATCGGACTGATCAACTATGGACGGTAGAATGTGGCTCGGCAAAAAAACCGACGATCAGGGTTGTAGGTCGAACAACGTCGTACCGGCCATCGGGTCGAACGGCGCGGACCAATGTTCATGGACGATCCGCCATTGCCCGGCTACACGCCGGTAGCAGGCCGTCACACGCATCCAGCAGGCCTGTTCCTCGCCCTTGTCATTGGTGCCGCCACAATAGGCCAGCCAGTGGGCGAAGGCGATGTTCTCTGCCGGGGTAATCTTGACCTGATGGAAGTCGAACTTGTGCGGGCCGGGGCACATTTCCATGCAGGCTTGCCAATGGGCCCGGTAAGCGGTCTTGCCCTTGAATTGCAAGGCCTGGATGGCATCGAACGAGACGATGTCTTCGTCATAGAGTGCCATGACCTTTTCAACGTCCTTGGCCATGACCGCTTGGCGATAGGTGTCGATCAGGACCTGGATTTCGGTTTCAGTGGCTTGGGTATTCATGGTGATTCTCCGCAGTTTTTTGTTGAAGACACCCTTTGTCGTTTGGAGAAACAGGAAATCGACAACCCAACAAAAATGATTCGAAGAAAAAATTCGCTAGAATCCAGGTTCTATTCTGCAGGCAAACAACGGACGTTCTTGTGACCGCTCAGCTTGTACCCTACGAAGACCTGACCCCGCTGCAACGCGAACAGGTCGGTGCCATCGAAATCCACCCCGAACAGATCAAGTTCGCTGGCGATATCCACGGCGCCCTGCACACGCTGCTGTCCAAGCCAGGCCCCGGGGTCAAAGGGTTTGCGCTATTGGCTGAAGAGGTGCCAGTGGCCTTCCTGCTGCTCAAGCGCCCACCGGTACTGCCCGCCTGGGCCAATGAACACAGCGCCACCCTGCATGCCCTGCAAGTCGATCACCGGGCCCAGGGCAAAGGTTATGGCAAGGCCTGCCTACAGGCGCTACCCGCCGTGGCGCGAGCCGCCTGGCCGGAAATCCGCGGGCTGGAACTGTCGGTTGACGCCGATAACGACTCGGCCATCGGCCTGTATTCCCGGCTGGGCTGGGTCGATAGTGGCGAGGCCTACAAGGGCCGCATCGGTTACGAGCGGCGGATGGGGTTGGCGTTCTGATGGACCTTGCCCCATAGACACTCATGACCGTGAAGCACCTGCGCGGGTGCAGGCCAGCCTGTACTGAAGCTGGCGACGGTCAGCTTGGCTTGAGCGGGATCCAGATCTCCAGGGTGCCTTCGCCGGTCCTGGGGTTGAAATCCTCGCTGTAGCGCTCGAACTCCGGCAGCTCGGCCGCTGTATGACCGGAATGTGGCAGCCACTCGTTCCAGATGTATTGGAACGTGTCCGGTAGTTGTTTCAACGGCCCCTTGTGTTCGAAGACGGCGTAATACCCAGGCTGGATTTCGACCCAGCGGTATTGCTCCGGCAGATCGTCGAGCCGGCTGATTTCCACGCCAGCGATGTATTCGAACCCACCCTTCCCGTCCGGGTTGCAACACACGCCGTAGGTCACTTCATCTTGCTGCCCTGGCACCTTGCCGAGCCAGGGCAGGAACTTTTCCCAGAGCAAAGGGATGTCCTGGGCAGTGTCCTGGGTAAACCGAGCACCAAAGCCGGCGATAAGCTGAAAACGTCCCTGTTCAAAGCGTGGTTGGGCTGTGTAATCGCGTTTGTGCTTTTCCATGCGGCAACACTCCAGCAAAACGTGAAGTCGGGTTTGGCAGTATAGAAGCCAAACCGTGATTGCCAGGGCCGTTTCGCCTGTCAGATTCCAGGCAAGGCGTTGGCGACAGCTTTTCCTACAAACTCGTTGTAACCAGAAACGATCACGTACACCGCGAAATAGCAGAAGATCGCGGCGGATGCCCAATAGGAGTAACGCAGCAGTTTATCCCCCAACAATTTGCCACCCTGGGTTGCCGCCAGGCACAGGGCCGCGCACCACAACAATCCGGCGCAGAGAAAACCACTGAGGAACAGCGCCGAGCTGAACAAGGTGCCACCACCCGAACGCGCGATAAGTGTACCGCCCACCGCAGCGAACCAGAGGATGGCACTGGGCGACGACATGGCCAGGAAAATCCCGCGAAAGAACTCCTGGCGCGAGGAATTGCCCTGCACCTCCCCGGCCTCGGCGAGCACGGCGCTGTGATAGATCGCCGAATGGATCATCTTCGCCGCGAAATACAGCAACAGCACCGAGCCACCGAGCCACAGCACCCAACGCACCGCCTCGTATTGCAGCAACACTGTCATGCCCGCCAAGGCCAGGACGGCGTAGATCAGGTCGCCCACGCAGGTGCCCAGGCCCAAGGCGAAACCCTGGAAGTAACCGCGCTGCATCGCCAGGGTGATCATTGCGATATTGGCCACGCCTATGTCCAGGCACAGGGAGAGACTCAGCAGGAAACCGCTGGAAAATTCCATTATTCATTCCGTTCGATTGGGCTACAGCGAATTCAACAGCCCGCAGCCGGCGTTGATGGCTGCGTGGCAAGGCCGACAGTGTCGTCGAAAATAGTTGCGCGCGGCTACTGGACAATCCGACATCCGCCCGATTATCTTGCGCCGCAGGCCACCGCAGTGGCCAACGTCGCTCGGACGGTTCCGGGCGCTCACGTATCTCGAGGCAACAATGGCCGAACAAGGTTCGCCGCGCCGCTTTGCGCGCATCGATCGACTCCCCCCTTACGTATTCAATATCACTGCCGAGCTGAAGATGGCTGCGCGTCGGCGCGGCGAAGACATCATCGACTTGAGCATGGGTAACCCCGACGGCGCCACACCCCCGCACATCGTGGAAAAACTGGTCACCGTCGCCCAGCGGGAAGACACCCACGGCTATTCCACCTCCAAAGGCATCCCGCGCCTGCGCCGCGCCATTTCGCGCTGGTACAAGGATCGCTACGAGGTGGACATCGACCCGGAAACCGAAGCCATTGTCACCATCGGTTCCAAGGAAGGCCTGGCCCACCTGATGCTGGCCACCCTGGACCAGGGCGACACGGTGCTGGTGCCCAACCCCAGCTATCCGATCCACATCTACGGCGCGGTGATCGCCGGCGCCCAAGTCCGTTCGGTGCCGCTGGTGCCAGGGGTGGATTTCTTCGCTGAACTGGAGCGGGCCATCCGCGGCTCGATTCCCAAGCCGAAGATGATGATCCTCGGCTTCCCCTCCAACCCCACCGCCCAGTGCGTGGAGCTGGATTTCTTCGAACGGGTCATCGCTCTGGCCAAACAGTACGACGTCCTGGTGATCCACGACCTGGCCTACGCCGACATCGTCTACGACGGCTGGAAAGCCCCGTCGATCATGCAGGTGCCCGGCGCGAAAGACATCGCGGTGGAGTTCTTCACGCTGTCCAAGAGCTACAACATGGCTGGCTGGCGCATCGGTTTCATGGTGGGCAACCCGGAACTGGTCAACGCCCTGGCGCGGATCAAGAGCTACCACGACTACGGCACCTTCACGCCGCTGCAAGTGGCCGCCATCGCCGCCCTTGAAGGCGACCAGCAATGCGTGCGCGACATCGCCGAGCAGTACCGCCAGCGCCGCAACGTACTGGTCAAGGGGCTGCATGAGCTGGGCTGGATGGTGGAAAACCCCAAGGCGTCGATGTACGTCTGGGCCAAGATCCCCGAAGCCTATGCCCACCTGGGCTCACTGGAATTTGCCAAGAAGCTGTTGGCCGAAGCCAAGGTCTGCGTCTCGCCGGGGGTGGGGTTCGGGGAATATGGGGATGATCACGTGCGCTTCGCGCTGATCGAAAACCAGGACCGGATTCGCCAGGCGGTACGTGGGATCCGTGGGATGTTCAGGGCCGATGGCTTGGTTCACAAAACCAACGGCTGAGACAAGAACCCATTGTGGCGAGGGAGCTTGCTCCCGCTGGGCCGCGAAGCGGCCCCAATGCGGCGACCGCTGCATTCCAATGAATCGCGGTAGCCGTTGCGACTGCTTCGCAGTCGAGCGGGAGCAAGCTCCCTCGCCACATATGGTGTGTTGCGGTTAGACCACCAGCGACAGCAGCAGGATAAAGATCAATCCCACCACCGACAGGATGGTTTCCATCGCGGTCCAGGTCTTGAAGGTCTCGGCCACGGTCATGTTGAAGTACTGCTTGACCAGCCAGAAGCCCGCGTCGTTGACGTGGGACAGGATCAACGAACCGGCACCGGTCGCCAGCACCAGCAGCTCACGGTTCACACCCGGCATCATCCCCACCACCGGCACCACGATCCCGGCACCGGTAATGGTCGCCACTGTCGCCGAGCCTGTGGCAATGCGGATCACCGCAGCCACCAGCCACGCCAGCAGGATCGGCGAGATCTGCGCACTCACCGCCATGTGGCCGATCACGTCACCCACACCACTGGTCACCAGCATCTGCTTGAAGCCACCGCCCGCACCGATGATCAGGATAATCGCGGCGGTCGGCGCCAGGCTGGCGTCCAGCCATTTGAGCATCTGGCTGGAACCGATGCCCTGCTTGTAGCCGAAGGTGTACAGCGACAGCAGCAACGCCAGCAGCAACGCCGAGATCGGGTGGCCGATCATGTCCATCCAGGCGCGGAAGAGGTTGCCATCGGGCAGCGCCACGTCAGCGAAGGTCTTGAGCAGCATCAGGAATACCGGCGACAGCACGGTGATCAGGGTGATGCTGAAGCTTGGCAGTTCTGTGGAGTCCGTCTCGCGCGCCAGTTGGTCCACCAGTTCCTGATTCGGATGGCCGGGGATGTGCTTGGCAATGAACGTACCGAAAATCGGCCCGGCAATAATGGCCGTCGGCAGCGCTACGATCAGGCCATAGAGAATGGTCTTGCCAATGTCGGCGCCAAACACGCCAATCGCCAGCAGCGGCCCCGGGTGCGGCGGCACCAGGCCGTGGACGGCGGAAAGACCGGCCAGCAACGGGATACCGATCTTGATGATCGACACGCCGGTGCGACGTGCAACGATGAACACCAGCGGGATCAGCAGCACGAAGCCGATTTCGAAGAACAGCGGAATGCCCACCAGGAACGCGGCGAACATCATGGCCCACTGCACCTTGTCCTTGCCGAAGGCGCGGATCAGGGTCTGGGCGATCTGGTCGGCCCCGCCCGACTCGGCCATCATTTTGCCGAGCATCGTGCCCAGCGCCAGGATGATGCCGACAAAGCCCAGTACGCCACCGAAGCCGTCCTGGAACGCCTTGATGATGGTGCCGGTCGGCATGCCCGACGTCAGGCCGAGGAACGCGGCGGCGATGGTCAGTGCGATGAACGGGTGGAATTTGAACTTGGTGATGAGGATGATGAGTCCGATCACCGTGACCACTGCATCGAGCAGCAGGAACGTCTCGTGGGACATGCCAAACATGGGAGGTGTCTCCTGATTTGTTGTTGTTATTGAAGCAGTTATTGGTTAGCCGTCGGGGTAGCGCTATCTTTCTGACGCAAACTTTTTGAAACTCAGCCAGCAAGCTTCAAACCATGGTCCAACCACCAGACGTAAGCCTGATGCGCCAACTCTTCAACGCTGTGGCTGGACGCATCCAGAGCCAGGGTCAGGGGCTCGCCGACAGGGGATTGCAGGGTGGCAAACTGGCTGTCGATCAACGTCGACGGCATGAAATGGCCGGGACGATGGGAAACCCGGTCGGCGGCCACTTCAGGGGTCAATTCAAGGAACACGAAGCCAAGGCCTGGCAAGGCACTGCGCAGACGCTCGCGATAACTGTGCTTGAGGGCCGAGCAGGTCAGCACCGGGCGCTCGCCCTTGGCGTCGACACGGCGCAACTCATCACACAGGCTGTCGAGCCAGCCGGCACGGTCGTCGTCGTTCAAGGGAATACCGGCGCTCATCTTCTGGATGTTGGCCGCAGGATGGAAAGTGTCGCCTTCAATGGCAGTGGCGCCGCTCAACTCGCATAGCGCCTGGCTGACGCAAGTTTTGCCGCAACCGGCAACGCCCATGATGACCAGGGCGGTGATGGGATTATTCATGTAACACCTCAGCGCGCAGACAGCGCTACCTTTGCCAGTTATGACACCGCAGCAAAAGCAGAAGTTGCCGACGCCTTCTTGTCATTTTTGTGGTTGCAGCATGTTCGTTCACGACACCGGCACACGGGGGATCAGGCAAACCCCACTTACGCAATTGCAGCCGCGTCGAGACAGCGCTACCTTAGTGCCTTGATTTTTGTTTGGCAAGCCGCCCTGATGACCGCCCCTAAAAACGATAAGAATACTCGCACCACCGGTCGCCCTACGCTCAACGAAGTCGCACGCCTGGCCGGTGTCAGCCCCATCACCGCCTCCCGTGCCCTTCGCGGCGTCAGCACCGTAGCCGTCGATCTGGTGGAAAAAGTCCGCCAGGCCGCCTCGGAGCTCAACTACGTCGTCAACCCCGCCGCCCGCGCCCTGGCTTCGGCCCAGAGCCATTCGGTGGTGGTGCTGGTGCCGTCGTTGTCCAACCTGTTGTTCATCGACACCCTGGAAGCCATTCATCGGGTGCTGCGCCCCAAGGGTTTCGAAGTGGTGATCGGCAACTATCACTACTCCCGGGACGAAGAAGAAGACCTGCTGCGCAACTACATGGCCTATCAGCCGCGTGGTTTGCTGCTGACCGGTTTCGACCGCACCGAAAGCGCCCGACGCATGATCGAGGCCAGCAACATTCCCTGCGTGTACATGATGGAACTGGACCCCGGCGCGGGGCTCAACTGCGTCGGTTTTTCCCAGCTCAAGGCCGGCGAAACGGCGGCTGAGCACCTGATTTCCAAAGGCCGCAAGCGCCTGGCCTACATCGGCGCGCAACTGGATCAACGCACCCTGCTGCGTGGCGAAGGTTTTCGCCGCGCCCTGCAGAAAGCCGGCCGCTATGACCCGGACCTGGAACTGCTGACCCCGCGTCCGTCATCGGTAGGCCTGGGCGGCGAGCTGTTCCTGCAATTGCTGGCCAGTCATCCGGACGTTGACGCAATCTTCTTCGGCAACGACGACCTGGCCCACGGCGCCCTGCTCGAAGCATTGCGCTGCGGCATCAAGATTCCCGAGCAGGTGTCGATCCTCGGTTTCAACGACCTGCCTGCCTCGGCCCACATGGTGCCGCGCCTGAGCAGCATCAGCACCCCACGGGAAGCCATCGGCCGCCGCGCCGCCGAGCAAATGCTGACGCTGATGGCCGGCAACCGCATCGCGCAGCCGGTGGTGGACCTGGGTTTCGAACTCAAGGTTCGCGAAAGCACCTGAGGCGCCACGTTCAAGCGGTCGATCCATGCCGTCCGACGGCAAGGGTTGGCCGCCCCGCTCGTCGCGCGCTCGTCCACACCCCTTGGAATACGGACCTTGCGAGGGCGGCATGGGAATTGCTCCTGCCCATCGCTCAGCCATTACCCACAGGTGTTCATCATGTTGGTCAGTGCAAAACAGCAAGCGATGGTCTTACCGCTCAAACGCCCGGGCGAAGATCCCACCGCCGAAGCCGCCAGCGGCCTGCAAAGTGCCGCGTTGCAGGCCTTGCGCGATAACGTCCAGGTCCAGGCCAGCCAGGGCGCTGCCCAAGTCCAGGACTCCTTCACCAAACGAGCCACGCAACAGGTCAATGCGAGCACCGCCATCAGCGACAACGTCGACGAGGCATTCGCCAAGACCCGCGTGCAATTGCAGACTGTTGCTTCACCCGCATCCGAAGAAACCACGACGCTTGGAGGTTCTGCGACAGCAGAATTCAAGGACTACATGAGCAAGACGCCCGAAGAGCGCCTGCGCGACAGCATTCTCGAAGAGATGGGCATTACTGAGGAAGAGTTCGAGGCGATGCCGCCCGAGAAGCAGATGGCGGTCAGCCAGGAGATTGCCCAGCGCATGCAGGACAAGTCGGCGATGGCACAAGTGGAAAAGGCCCAGCAGAGCCGCACCGACGACAAAGCCTCGGCCACTGACATGTTTCTCGCCTCGCTTTGAGCCTCGGCACATGGCGGAGCGTTTGAGCTGGGGTTAGCGCCCCAGCTCAAACCTGAGGCCAACCGAGGCAGTGTCGGCTCAATGACCGAACAGGTTCACCTTCTTGGTTTTTTTGTCGGCGCGCTTTTCATCGGCAGTCTTCGCCGGTTTTTTCTTTGCCGCTTTTTTTGAATCCATGCCTTTGGCCATGATACGTACTCCACTCATACGGGATGTGAAGTCAGGTATACACCTATCGCCGCCCCTGCGTTCTTTTATAATCGCCCTCCCCTTATCGCCCACGACCCTGTCATGTCCGAAATCCATTACGCAGCGCTCGAAGAATCGCTTTGGCCGCTGATGAATAAGTTTTATCGCGCCCACCAATCCTCGATGAAAGCGGTGCGTGACGCGCAGCTTTGGGTGGCGCGGCGGGATGAGATCGTCGCCGCCCTGTGCCTGCGACCGGTGTCGGGCGGGCATTGGTTGACGGGGTTGTTCGTCGACCCGGCGTACCGCGTACAAGGGATCGCGGCACGGTTGATCGCTGAAGCGGTGAAAGACGTTGAAGGGCCGGTGTGGCTGTTCTGCCACCCGGATTTGCGCGGCTTTTATGAGCGGCGCGGGTTCAGCTTCGACCCTGAACTGCCCTATGCGATGGCTGAGCGCCTGAGCCGATATGCGCGTAGCAAGCCGATGATTGCGATGGGGTGGGAGCCTTCGCGCCCTTCCTGACATAGATCCAATGTGGGAGCGAGCTTGCTCGCGATAGCGTCAGGTCTGTTGCATCACAATGCCCACTGACACACTGCAATCGCGAGCAAGCTCCCACAGGGTTCGGTGGGGTATCAATCGTCGGCCGCGGGGTCCAGGTCCGGGAACATCACCTCGGTAAACCCGAACTTGCTGAAATCACTGATACGCGAGGGGTACAAGCGCCCGATCAGGTGATCGCATTCATGCTGCACCACCCGCGCATGAAAGCCCGACGCGTAACGCACGATCGGCTCGCCCTTGGGATCGAAGCCTTCGTAGCGGATGTCCCGGTAGCGCTCGACCGCCCCGCGCAGGCCCGGCACTGACAGGCAACCTTCGAACCCCTCTTCCATCTGCGGGCCCAGTGGGGTGATCAGCGGGTTGATCAGGATGGTCTGGGGCACCGCCTCGGCGTCGGGGTAACGCTCGCTGTGCTCGAAGCCGAAGATCACCAGTTGCAAGTCCACGCCGATCTGTGGCGCCGCCAGGCCGACGCCGCCGACGCTTTCCATGGTCTGGAACATGTCGTCGATCAGTTGCCACAATTCTGGGCTGTCGAACATTTCGGTGGGCACCGGCGGGGCGATGCGCAGCAGGCGTTCGTCGCCCATTTTCAGGATGTCACGGATCATGGTCGGGCTTCGTCAGGGTGGGGATGAGGGATGGAATGGTCGCGGCCCAGGCCCGACACATGCTGTTTTTCGTGCTCGCCGGCGCTCTTTTCCCCCGGGTTCTTGCCCTCGGTGGACATGTGCTCGATCACCGCATTCATCTCCGCACCGAGCAGCAGCACTGCCGAAGAAATATAGAAATACAGCAACAACACGATGATCGCACCGATGCTGCCATACATGGCGTTGTAGTTGGCAAAGGTCTTGACGTAAAACGCAAAGCCCAGGGAGGCAATGATCCATACCACCACTGCCAGCACCGACCCCGGCGTGATGAAGCGAAACTCCTGCTTGACGTCGGGCATCACGTAATAGATCAGCGCCACGGCCACCATCAGCAAGATCACGATCACCGGCCAGCGCACGATCGTCCAGAGCGTGACGATGAACTCCTCCAAGCCGACCTGGGCCGCAATCCAGCCCATTACCTGTGGCCCGAGCACCATCAACGCCGCAGCGGCCAGCAGCATGCCGGCGATACCGACGGTGTAGAAGATCGACAGCGGAAAACGCTTCCAGGCCGGGCGGCCCTCCACCACATCGTAGGCGGCGTTCATCGCGCTCATCATCAGTCGCACGCCTGCCGAGGCGGTCCACAACGCAATGACGATACCCACCGACAACAATCCACCCTTGGATTGCTGGAGCTGGTCGATCACCGGGTTGACCTGCTCCAGGGCCTGGGGTGGCAGCACCAGTTCCGATTGCAGGCGCAGCCAGGAGAAGAAGTCCGGCAGGTGCAGGAAGCCGATCAACGCGATCAAAAAGAGAATGAAAGGAAACAGCGAAAACAGCATCTGGTAGGCCAATGCCGAGGCGTAGGTCGACATCTCGTCGTCGAGAAACTCGGTCACGGTGCGCATCATCACACGATGCAAGGGTAAGCCTTTCAAGGCCGGGAACATCATGTGCGTCTCCTTTCGCCGCAAAAAAAGGGGGTCGCTTGGCGACTCAGGGGGCCGTTATCACAACAAAGTAGCCTGTTTGGCGACGTTGGATCAATTTCGTCTTTCATGCCCGACGCTGAATTGACCGGCGATTGCCAAGCCAAGTTTCATTGTTCCTACAGGCGGGGCTTTATGTTTGCCCGGCAACCACCGAGAATGCCCCACGTATTCAGGCTGCGGCCTGAAGCTCCAACCCCGTAGGAACGTTATGAAACTCGATAAAAAGCAGGCCATCGCCCGCAGAAACCAGGAACTGGGCGGCGCCGTACTGGGCGTCAACAACTGCCACTTCAGCGAATTGAACCGCAACCGCAACATCTTCTGGTTCGATATCCCGGTGGCGCGCCTGGCCATCGGTCAATACGAATGGATTCACCTGCTGCTGCACACGCCGGCCACCGATGAGCTGCTGCACCTGAAGGTGCCGACCGTGTTCCTGCGCGAGAAAATGGAAGGCTTGGAAGTGCGCAACCAGGGCAAGCGCAAGGCGGCCCTGAGCCTGGAGCTGAGCGCCGACAAGGATTCCTACCTGCAGGACATGCGGCCAGGTGGTACTAACCTGGATTTTGCGCAGTTCCGGTTGTAACCGGACCCGAGAAGCACCAGATCACCTGTGGCGAGGGAGCTTGCTCCCGCTGGGCTGCGCAGCGGCCCCCTTCGATCCAACTGACACTCCACAAGGGGCCGCTGCGCGTCCAGCGGGAGCAAGCTCCCTCGCCACAAAGGCGGTATCGCTTCAGGTCATCGCCCAACAAAAAGCCCCGCTTCTGCGGGGCTTTCGTCTACAAGCTTTTACTTTTTCAGCCCCAGTTTCCTGAGCTCTTCATCCCGCAACTCGCGCCGCAGGATCTTGCCCACGTTGGTGGTCGGCAAGGCATCACGGAACTCCACGGCCTTGGGCACCTTGTAGCCGGTGACGTTGGCACGCATGTGTTCCATCACCTGCTCCTTGGTCAACGTGACACCCGGTCGTGCGACGATGAAGATCTTGATCGCCTCGCCGGACTTCTCGTCCGGTATGCCGATGGCCGCGCACTGCAGCACGCCCGGCAGGGTTGCCAGCACGTCTTCCAGTTCGTTGGGGTACACGTTGAAACCGGAGATCAGGATCATGTCTTTCTTGCGATCGACGATACGCATGTAGCCGTCCGGCTGGATCACCGCGATGTCGCCGGTCTTGAGCCAGCCTTCGCTGTCGAGGATCTCGTCGGTGGCGTCCTGGCGCTGCCAGTAGCCCTTCATGACCTGCGGCCCTTTCACACACAGCTCACCGATTTCGCCCAACGGCTGTTCGACGCCCGCGTCATTGATCACCTTGCACAGCGTCGACGGCACCGGGATGCCGATGGTACCGATCTGGATGTTCTGGATCGGGTTGACGGTGGCCACCGGGCTGGTTTCGGTCATGCCATAACCTTCGCAGATCGGGCAGCCGGTCACCGCTTTCCAGCGCTCGGCAGCTGCCAGTTGCAGGGCCATGCCGCCAGACAGGGTGACTTTCAGGGCCGAGAAATCCAGCTTGCGAAAGGCTTCGTTGTTGCACAGGGCCACGAACAGCGTATTGAGGCCGACGAAACCGCTGAACTTCCACTTCGACAGCTCCTTGACCATCGCCGGCAGGTCACGCGGGTTGCTGATCAGGATGTTGTGATTGCCGATCAGCATCATCGCCATGCAATGAAAGGTGAAGGCATAGATGTGGTACAGCGGCAGCGGCGTGATCAGGATCTCGCAACCTTCATTGAGGTTGGAGCCCATCAGCGCCTTGCACTGCAACATGTTCGCCACCAGGTTGCGGTGGGTGAGCATCGCGCCCTTGGCCACGCCGGTGGTGCCACCGGTGTATTGCAGCACTGCTACATCGTCGCTGGTGGGGTTGGCTTCGCTCACGGGTTGGCCGTGGCCTTTGCTCAGCACGTCGTTGAACTTGACGGCCTTGGGTAAGTGATAGGCCGGGACCATCTTCTTGACGTACTTGATCACGCTGTTGATCAACAGGCGCTTGAGCGGCGGCAGCAGGTCGGCGACTTCGGTGACGATGACGTGCTTGACGCTCGTCTTGGGTACCACGGCCTCGGCCAGGTGCGCCATGTTCGCCAGGCACACCAGCGCCTTGGCCCCGGAGTCATTGAACTGGTGTTCCATTTCCCGCGCGGTGTACAGCGGGTTGGTGTTGACCACGATCAGCCCGGCGCGGATCGCACCAAACACGGCCACCGGGTACTGGAGAACGTTGGGCAACTGCACGGCGATTCGATCGCCGGGCTGTAAATCGGTATGCTGTTGCAGGTACGCGGCAAAGGCACCGGACAACTCGTAGAGTTCACCGTAGGTGATTGTCTTGCCGAGGTTGCTGAATGCCGGCTTGTTGGCAAAGCGTTGGCAGGACTGCTTCAACACCGCCTGAATATTCGGATACTCGTCTGGATTGATGTCGGCAGCAATCCCAGCTGGGTACTTATCCTTCCAAAAGTCTTCAATCATGGAAGCCCACTCCTCAGCAACGCGAATTCTCACCGCATTTGATGCGATTATTATTGGTGTGTGTTTATTGGTGAATCTGGCTTGAATCAAGGCCGAGAAGTCACAAAAGCGCGCCGAGAGTAGCAGCTTTGCCGGGGGCCGACTAGAGCCAAAAGCAGCCCCCACAGTCACAAACATGACTCATGAATTATTCATAGTCATTTTTAGAGTAAAAATTCCAAACACCATCTGAATCGCCCTGGATACCCAAAAAACTGTGGGAGCGAGCAAGCTCGCTCCCACAGGGGGTTCTACTGGACCTCTCTGGCCTCAGGCGATATCCCGCAGCTCCCGCCGCAGGATCTTGCCCACCGGGGTCATCGGCAATGAGTCCCGCAACACGATGTGCTTGGGTATCTTGTAGCCGGTGAAGTTCTCCTTGCAGTAGGCCTTGAGTTCTTCAAGGCTGACGCCGGTTTCGCGCGCCACCACGAACAGCTTCACCGCCTCCCCCGAGCGTTCGTCCGGCACGCCGATCACCGCACAGTTGGCCACCTTGGGATGGGCCATCACCACATCTTCGATCTCGTTGGGGTACACATTGAAGCCCGAGACAATGATCATGTCCTTCTTGCGGTCGACGATGCGCACGAAACCGTCCGGGTCGATCACCGCAATATCGCCGGACCTGAACCAGCCCTCGTGGTCCAGCACTTCGGCCGTGGCCTCAGGCTTGTTCCAGTAGCCTTTCATGATCTGCGGGCCCTTGATGCACAGCTCGCCGCGCTCGCCCAGGGGCTGCTCGACGCCATCGTCGTTGATCACTTTCATCAGCGTGCCCGGCACCGGCATCCCCACCGTGCCCAGCCGGGACTTGCCGCCGTAAGGATTGGCACTGGCCACCGGTGAGGTTTCGGTCAGGCCATAACCTTCGGTGATACCGCACCCGGTGATCTGCTCCCAACGCTCGGCGGTGGCCTTGATCAGCGCCGTGCCACCTGAGTTGGTGACCTTGAGGTTGGAAAAATCCAGGGTCTTGAAATCCGGATGGTCCATCAAGGCCACGAACAACGTGTTGAGCCCCAGCAGCAGCGAGAAACGCCAGTTCTTCAGTTCCTTGATGAAACCACCGATGTCCCGCGGATTGGTGATCAGCACGTTGTGGTTGCCGGTCACCATCATGCACATGCAGTTCGCCGTGAACGCATAGATATGGTAAAGCGGCAGCGGTGCGATCATGACCTCCTGGCCCTCGCGCAACAGCGGATGGCCGTCATCGCCGAGCTGCCCCAGGCAGGCCCGGGCCTGTTGCATGTTGGCCACCAGGTTGCCGTGGGTCAGCATCGCGCCCTTCGCCAACCCGGTGGTGCCGCCGGTGTATTGCAACACCGCAATATCGTCGAGGCTGACTTTCAGCGGCTTGATGCCCTGGCCGCGTCCCAGGCGCAAGGCGCTCTTGAAGGAAATGGCCTGGGGCAGCGAATAGGCCGGGACCATTTTCTTGACCTTGCTCACCATCGTGTTGACCAGCCAGCCCTTGGCGGTGGGCATCAGGTCGCCCATCTTCGCTTCGATCAGGTACTGCAGGTCCGTATCGGGCAACACCTCCTGGACTTTCTGCCCGAACATGTTCAGGTACACCAGCGCCCGGGCACCGGAGTCCTTGAACTGATGACGCATTTCCCGCGCGGTGTACAAAGGGTTGGTGTTGACCACGATCAGCCCGGCGCGCAAGGCACCGAACACGGCGATCGGGTATTGCAGGATGTTGGGCATCTGCACCGCGATTCGATCACCTGGCGCCAGGTCGGTATGGGCTTGCAGGTAGCCGGCGAAAGCCGCGCTGTAGCGCTCCAGCTCGGCATAGGTGAGGGTCACCCCCATGTTGCTGAACGCCGGACGGTCGGCAAATTTCTTGCAGGAACGTTCGAACACCTCGATCACCGACTTGTAGGCCCCAAGGTCAACATCCAGGGGCACCCCGGCCGGGCGTTTGTCATTCCAGAAATCAGGCTGCATTGTTTTTGTCCTCTTTACCTGAGCATGTCCGGGCCGCCTCTGTATCGCTTGCAGAGGCGGAGCTCCTGGGACACTAGCAGCTATGGCCAATCAGGCAAATATGGCAACCTGCGTCATAGATTGTGTGAATCTTCTTGCCATGGCATAGCCTGATCAGGCGAGACGCAGCGGATGCGCTATACAATGCAGCGACGCTGCGTCTGACTTTGTGCAAAGGAATCGCCATGATCCACCAAACGTTCTGGCTGACCGCGACCGACCACAGCCGCCTGTTCGTCAACCAGTGGCTGCCCGAAACCGCCCCTTTGGCGGTGATCATGCTGGCTCACGGCATGGCCGAACACAGCGGCCGCTACGCCCGCCTGGCCCAGGCACTGTGCGACGAAGGCTATGGTGTCTGCGCTGTGGACCTGCGCGGCCATGGCAAGAGCGGCGAGGAAGCGATTCTCGGCCATTTTGCCGACGAGGACGGCTGGACCAAGGTCGTGGGCGACCTGGCCAGCCTCAACCACCATATCGTCCAGCAATATCCCGATACCCCCATCCTGCTGCTGGGTCACAGCATGGGCAGCTACATCGCCCAGGGTTACCTATTGCATCACAGCGCCAGCCTGCACGGGGCGATTCTCAGCGGCTCGAACTTTCAGCCGGTGACGCTCTACCGCAGCGCTCGCCTGATCGCCCGCTTCGAACGCTGGCGCCAGGGTGCCACGGGGCGCAGCGCGTTGATCGAGTGGCTGTCGTTCGGCAGCTTCAACAAGAAATTCAAACCCACGCGCACCCCCTTCGACTGGCTCAGCCGCGACCCGGTCGAAGTCGACAAGTACGTCCACGACCCGCTGTGTGGCTTTCGCTGCACCAATCAACTGTGGGTCGACCTGCTCGGCGGGTTGCAGCAAATCAGCAAAGCGTCCAATCTCGCCCAGATCGATCCGGGCCTGCCCCTGCTGGTGATCGGTGGCGAATGTGATCCGGTGAGCGAAGGCAAGCGTCTGAAGGATCTGGCCGACGCCTTGCGTGACGCCGGCATCCGGCACCTGCAATTGACGATTTATCCGCAGGCCCGACACGAACTGTTCAATGAAACCAACCGCGATGAAGTGACCGCCGACGTGCTGGCCTGGATTGCCCAGGCCCTGAGCCACAAGCGGCCGCCACGCAGCGAGTAGGCTTGCAGCATTTATCCTTTACTCCTTCACAGGATTTGAAACAAATGACCCAGGTTACCAACACCCCTTACGAAGCCCTCGAAATCGGCCAGACCGCCAGCTACAGCAAGACTGTCGAAGAGCGTGACATCCAGCTGTTCGCCGCGATGTCGGGCGATCACAACCCGGTGCACCTGGACGCCGAGTTCGCCGCCGCGAGCATGTTCAAGGAGCGCATCGCCCATGGCATGTTCAGCGGTGCGCTGATCAGCGCGGCGGTAGCCTGCGAGTTGCCTGGGCCGGGCACGATCTATATCGGCCAGCAGATGAGCTTCCAGAAACCGGTGAAAATCGGCGACACCCTGACCGTGCGCCTGGAGATCCTGGAAAAACTGCCGAAATTCCGTGTGCGCATCGCCACACGTGTGTTCAACCAGCGCGACGAGCTGGTGGTGGACGGCGAGGCCGAAATCCTCGCACCGCGCAAGCAGCAGACCGTGACCTTGCCGACGTTGCCGGCGATCACCGTCGGTTGATTCAAACTCACTTGTGGCGAGGGAGCTTGCTCCCGCTCGGCGGCGAAGCCGTCGTAAAAAAAGCGACCGCGTTTGAGCAGTTCAAATGCGGTGGCTTTTTTGGGGGGCTTCGCCCCCAGCGGGAGCAAGCTCCCTCGCCACAGGGAACGCGGCGCGGCAATTACTGATGGTCTTCACGCACCTGCACGCTCGCCGTCATCCCGGCGCTCAGGTTCACACCCTCCGGCACCTTGTCCAACTTGATCCGCACCGGTATCCGCTGGGCCAGGCGCACCCAGTTGAAGGTCGGCTCAACCTCCGCCAGCAACTGCGCATCGGGATTGGTGTTGCGGTCGGTAATGCCACGGCTGATGCTTTCGACATGGCCCTCCAGCGCATGGCCGGCGCTCATCAGCCAGATCTTGACCGGATCGCCTACGCGGATCCTCGGCAGCTTGGTTTCTTCGAAATAGGCCTGCACATAGAACGTCGAGTCGTCGATCAGCGCCATCACCGGCTGCCCGGCATTCACGTAGTTGCCTTCGGCCAGGCGCAGGTTGGTGATGTGGCCGTTGCGTGGGGCCAGGACCTGGCTGCGCGCCAGGTTCAGTTCGGCGACCTTGGCCTCGGCCTGGGCTTCGCGCAGTTCGCCTCGGGCGATGCCGGCGTTGATCTGGGCGTTTTCCCGCAGCTCGGCGCTGATGGCCTGAGGCCCAAGGGCGGCGCGGCGGCTGGCTTCGTGCTCGCGCAAGCTCAGTTGCTGCTGACGCGTCTGCACCACCGCCCGAGCCTTCTCCAGGGCCGCCTCGAAACGCTCACGGTCGATATTCAGCAACACATCGCCGGCCTTGACCTGCTGGTTATCCACCGCCTTGAGCTCGCGCACCCAACCCGACACGTCGGGTGCAATCACCACTACGTCGGCGCGGATCCGCGCATCGCGGGTCCAGGGTGTGAGCATGTAGTACTGCCACAAGTGAAACCCGGCGAAGATCGCCACGGCCACCATGCACAGCGTGACGGCGACACGTACGGATGTACGCATGTTCAACTCCTATAGCGGCCCGAGGACCACGGTAATAACGGTCAGGACACAGACATACAGGGCGCAGTCGAACAAGGCTTCATGCCAGATCCAGCGCCCGGCCGGCACCAGGCTGAGCAACAGGCGCAACGCACCGGTCACCAGCAACGCCAGCACCACATAAATCAGGAACGGGCTAAGCAACACCCCGCCAATCGACCACTCACGCAAGCCCATGGCTGTGCTCCCGTCGTTCAGGTTCGTGCTGGTGGCACCAGGCGCGCCAGCTGTTTTGCAATTGCACCACCGCGCCCTGGGCCAGCTTCAATGCATCACCGGGCGGCTGGGTCGACAAGACTTTCAGGAACTCGGCGCTCGCTGGGGCCAGCGCATCGGCCTGGTCACCGGTCGGGCCGTGTTCGAGCACCTGTTCCAGCGCTTCGAAATAACGACGCTGAGCCCGGGTATCAGGCACTTGGGCGACGGCCAGGCTCAGGCGCAAATGCAACAGTTCATCGCCAATGTCCAGGCCAAGCAAACCATCATCCCAGCGGCTGCGCGCCTGCACCGGCAATTCAGGGTAATGCCGCGCCAGTTGCAGCAGCCGGTCGGCCATGCGCCCGCCGAACCAGCTCTCGGCGCCACGCAGGCTGCGATGGGTCAGGCGCACCAGATCGTGGAGGGTCGCGGCCAGCAGGCGGCGGCTGTGCCAGGCCGGGTTGCGCAAAATCAGCAGATTGAAGGCCAGTACCGCAGCGCCCACGCCAATCATCATGGCCTGGGCGTTGTTGAAGAACGCCGCGACGTCGTACTTCATGGCATTGAGCGGTGAGATCAACACCACGAAATGCAGGCAGAACGACGTCGCCGTGGCGAATATCTGCGGCTTGGCCATACCCAGCGCGCCGAAAAACAACGGCACGCCCATGGCCATGCAGAGCATCGCGAAACTGCTCCATTGCGGGAGCAGGAGCTCACCGATCACGAACGCCGTCGGCACGGCCAACAGAATGCCCCGTAGAAAACTCATGCCGATCTGCGCGCCGTTTTCGCGACTGGCAAACAGGCTGCACACCACGCACGTCAGCACCAACGCGCCCGAAGCGGCGGGCCAGGCTGTCGCCAGCCAGAAACAGGCCACCGCCAGGAACGCCAGCGCGCTGCGAGCACCAAAGACCATGGCCAGGGACAGATCACGATGAGGCGCCAGGGTTCGCGGTGGATCCGCCGCCTCCCGGCCCTCCTGCACCGCCGTCAGGGCTGCGCAGGCGGCCAGGGCGGTATCGAGCAACAAGGCGAACCGCGCCAGGCAGTAGCTTTGCGCCGAGCTGATCTGCGAATCGTGAGACGCATTCCATACCCGGGGGCGCAAGGCTTGCAGGGTCGCACTGTCGGCGTCGAGGGCCTGCTGTACCTCGTTCATCCATGGCTGGAGAGCCTCGGCCTCCTCGGGATCGAGCTGTTTCCACTGCCGCCGCACCGAGCGCGAAAGGCGCAGCAGCATCAGCAATTTCTGGCTCAAGCCGCTGATGGCCCGGGCTCGCTGTCGGCCACGGCTGCCTTCGAACCAGGCATGTTCGCGCTGGGCATCCACCGCGACGATCCTGCCCAGAATTTCCAGCAACCCTTTTCGCGCCTGGACATCACCAGCCAGGGTCGCACGGGCGGCCTGCATGCCGCTCTGCCAGGCAGCAAGGGCCTGACCGGCCAGTTGCCGCTCGACCCGCAACGGCCAGAGCAAGGCACTGGCCGCCGTGGCGCAGACAATGCCCAGGCTGATCTCGGTGCAACGCGCCACCGCCTGGTCGAACACACCCAGCGGATGGGAAATGGCCGGCAAGGCAATGATCGCCACCGTGTAACCGGCCAGCACGAACGAATACGACCAGGCGCTGCGCAGCAACGTCGAACAGGCTGTGCACAACCCCAGCCAGAGCGCCAAGGCCAGCAGGAACAACCAGGGCGCCTGGGCAAACAGGCCCATGAACACCACCGACATGACGGTGCCTACCAGCGTGCCGACCAATCGTGCCAACCCCTTCTGCACCACCATCCCGGACAGTGGCTGGGCGACGATGATCGCGGTCATCAGCGCCCATGACGGCTGCTCCAGCCCCCAGCGCAGCGCCAGCCACAACGCCAGCCCAGCGCCAAGCACCGTCTTGATGGCGAACTGCAAAGCGAGACGGTCGGGGGCAAACAAGGCCTGGAAGGTAATGGGCACGTAAGAGGCTCTTCTGGGGGGACGCAATAACGATAGATGCAATATGGGGTGGTTGGCAGGCGCCAATTATTAGCTAGCTAACTATGCGAGTCCAGAGCTGTTTGCCAAGACATAAACCTAAGCGCTTTTGTGGCGAGGGAGCTTGCTCCCGCTGGGTTGCGAAGCGACCCTCTTTTTGGGCCTGCTCCGCAGTCCAGCGGGAGCAAGCTCCCTCGCCACGGGATAAAATTCTTGCCATAAAAAAACGCCAGGCAAGCTGGCGTTTTTTCAGGTCAGGACCCGTGTTTAGCTGGCGCGCGCCTGGTTACGCAGGGCCTTGACCTGATCATGGTTGCGTTGAACGCCATGGTACTGACGCTCGACCAGGTCACGAATACCGACCAGGTTGTGCTTGGTGATTTTTTCCAGCGCCTCTTTGTAAGCCTTGAGCGCATGGTCTTCGCCACGCTCGGCTTCGTTGAGCACGGCTTCTTCATCCTTGCCGGTGAACATGGATTTCACGTCGACCCAACGACGGTGCAGGTCACCGGCAACGCTGGTGGAGGTTTCCGGATCGCCGCCCAAGGAACGTACGGCCGCTTGCAGCTCGGCTGCCGCAGTCGCGCAATCGGCGGCACGCTTGACGAACAGATCCTTGAGTTCTGGATGCTTGATGTCTTCAGCGCAGGTCTTGAAGCCTTCCTGGCCATCTTTGCTGGTCTCGATCAGGTCGTTCAAGACGGAGATGGATTCTTTGTTGATGTCAGTCATTTTTCAGTTCCTTTGCTTGGTGAATAAAAAACCTGCAAGGGATGTTGCATCGGCCATGCCAGTCAAAGAATCTCGTTAATTTCCTTTAAAATCAGTCAGTTAACAAAAAACAAGAAAACTCTATCCGCGTTATTTGCATGATCTGTCATTTGGCCTGCATGCAGAATGCCTGTATTTTCGAGGCAGATTTGAATCAGACGATTGCCATGAACCCGGAAAAGCTCGAATTGCTCATCACGCGTCAAATGCCGTTCGGCAAATACAAGGGTCGAATCCTGGCTGACCTGCCCGGTCAATACCTGAACTGGTTCGCCCGCGAGGGTTTTCCTCACGGTGAACTGGGGGGTTTGCTGGCACTGATGCAGGAAATCGATCACAACGGGCTGTCGGACCTGCTCGATCCCTTGCGTGCCAAACACGGCAAACCCAAGCCTCGCCCCTGACCAGTTGAGCCCCCTGTCATGCCCGAAAACACACTACGCGCCCATGATGAAGCTTTCTGGCAGACGTTTGTCGGCCGCTACGACGTCGATCCCGCCGGGCCGCTCAACCTGGAAAACGGTTACTTCGGGCGTATGTCCCGCACCGTGGTGGAGGAGTACCAGCGCAACATCGAGTTCATCAACCGGGGCAACTCGGTGTACGTGCGCCAGCATTTCGACCGTGAACACGGCGAAGCCATTCGTCGACAGGTGGCCCGGCTGATCCACGCATCCCCCCAGAGCGTGGCATTGGCCGGTAGCGCGGTGGATGCCTTGCAGACGCTGATTCGCAACTACAACGGCCTCAAGCCAGGCGATCAAGTGCTGATCTGTGACCTGGAATATGCCTCGGTCAAGAGCGCAGTGCGCTGGCTGGCCCGCCAGCGTGGCGTGGAGGTAATCGAGATCGTCCACCAGCACCCTGCCAGTTTCGAAAGCCTGGTGGGCACTTATCGCGAAGCGTTCATTCGCTACCCTCGCATCAAGTTGATGGCGCTGACTTACGTCAACCATCTCACCGGACTGGTGATGCCGGTCCAGGCCATTGCCGAGAGTGCCCGCGAGTTCGCCGTCGATATCATCCTCGACGGTGCCCATGCCCTGGGCCAGATCGATTTCGACCTGAAGAAGCTCGGGATCGAATTCGCCGGTTTCAACCTGCAGAAGTGGATCGGCGGGCCCCTCTCCCAGGGGTTTCTGTACATCGCCCCGCAGCGCTTGGCCGACATCGACCCGGACATGGACGAAGGCAGCTACCCCGCCACCGACGTCCGCTCGCGCACGCCCCACAGCACACCCAACATCCCTGCCTTGCTCACCCTGCCGCTGGTCTTCGAAGAACACCAGGCCCTGGGTGGCGCTTCGGCCAAAGGCGCGCGCCTCTGTTATCTGCGTGACCTGTGGGTGAGCGCCGTGCGCGATGTGCCGGGCATCGAAGTCATGACTCCGGATGACCGGCGTCTCTATTGCGGGATCACCGCGATGCGCTTCACCGCCCAGGCCGATCAACGGGCGATGGCCGATCGATTGCTCAACGACCATGGGATCTTCACCGTGGTACGCAATACCAGCGTCGGACCGTGCATCCGCATTACCCCAGGATTGATGACCTTGGCGAGTGATATCGAGCGGTTGACCCAGGCACTGATCCATCTGAGCCGAACATAGTTGAGCTTTTGAGCTTTTGTGGCGAGGGAGCTTGCTCCCGCTGGGCTGCGCAGCAGCCCCCTCTCAAGCTCACTCAATCAACCTGATCCACTGCGTCGCCGGACTCCAGGGCCGCTGCGCACCCCAGCGGGAGCAAGCTCCCTCGCCACCGGAATTTTGTGCTGCCATAAAAACCCGGGCAAAAAAAAACGGCGCGCCGACCAAGCGCACCGTAAAACCGTAGAACACCCAACGAGGTTCGGTAAAACAATCAGTCCAGCAGTGCCAAGGCCTCGGCGGTGCATTCCTGAATGCGGGCCCAGTCGCCGTTCTTGATCCATTCAGGATCAAGCATCCAGCTTCCGCCCACGCACATCACGTTTTTCAACGCCATGTAGCTCTTGATGTTGGCCGGGCTCACGCCGCCGGTCGGGCAGAATTTCACTTCGCCAAACGGGCCACCCAAGGCCTTGATGGCCGCGACGCCGCCGCTGACTTCGGCCGGGAACAGTTTGAAGCGACGATAGCCCAGGCTGTAGCCTTCCATGATGCCCGAGGCGTTGCTGATGCCGGGCAGCAGCGGGATAGGGCTGTAGACGCTGGCCTCGAGCAGATCACGGGTGATGCCCGGAGTGACGATGAACTGCGAACCGGCGGCCTCGGCGGCGTCCAGCATGTGACGGTCAAGCACCGTGCCGGCACCGGTCACCAGTTCCGGACGCTGCTCACGCAGCACCTGGATGGCCTTGAGGCCGTATTGGGAACGCAGTGTCACTTCCAGCGCCGTCAGGCCACCGGCAGCCAGGGCATCGGCCAGTGGCAGGATGTCCTGTTCACGGGCGATGGTGATCACCGGCAGGATCCGCGCCTTGGCGCAGAGGCTGTCGATCAGGGCAACTTTGTCCGCCATGGAAACGGTCGGGGATGGGTTTGTCATAGCGGCTGATCCTTGGTTCATGGGCACCAGTAAATCTCTAACGTAGGTTGCAAGAACGCGCGGATCGGCATTTTGGCGACATCGTCACCTGCCACCGCAGCGTTCAAGGTGGTCAATTTCGACTGACCGGAAATCGACAACACTTTGTGTTGCGCCGAAGCCAGCAAGGCGCGGCTCATGGTCAAGCGCTGGTGCGGCACGGTCGGCGCCAGCATCGGCCAGCAGCGACGTGTGCCATTGGCATCCAGTGCCTGGGCCAGGTTCGGGCTGCCAGGGAACAGCGAGGCGGTGTGTCCGTCATCGCCCATGCCCAAGACCAGCACGTCGATGGGCGGCAGCTCGGCCAGCAAGCGATCCGCCTGTTCGGCAGCCGCTTCCAGGTTGCTGCTGGCGCTGTAGAGGCTCAGGAACTGGGCCTTGGCCGCCGCGCCTTGCAGCAGGTAACGCTTGAGCAGGCCGGCGTTGCTGTCGGCGTGTTCAACCGGAACCCAGCGCTCATCGGCCAGGCTGACCACCACTTTGGACCAGTCCAGCGCCTGCTTGGCCAGGTGCTGGAAAAACGCCACCGGGCTGCGGCCACCGGAGACCACCAGGGTCGCCGCACCGCGTGCGTCGATTGCATTGCGCAATTGCTCGGCCACGTTCAGCGCCAGCCCTTCGGCCAGCACCACCGGGTTCTTGAACTCATGGGCGCTAACGCCCTGCGGCAGTTTCACTTCAGATATCGCCATACCATGACCTCCCATCCCGCGTGATCAGTGCAATGGAGCTCATCGGCCCCCAGGACCCAGCCGCATACGGCTTGGGCGCATCGCCGGATTTCTTCCATCCGGCGATCAACTGGTCACACCACGTCCACGCGGCTTCAATTTCATCTTTACGGACAAACAGGTTCTGATTGCCGTTCATGACTTCCAGCAACAACCGCTCGTAGGCATCGGGTATCCGCGCGCTGCGATAGGTATCGGAGAAGTTGAGTTGCAGCGGACCGCTGCGCAATTGCATGCCCTTGTCCAGGCCTTGCTCCTTGGTCATCACGCGCAAGGAAATCCCTTCGTCCGGTTGCAGGCGGATGATCAGCTTGTTGCTGATCTGCAAGCGCTGCTCGGGCGCGAAGATGTAGTGGGACGGTTCCTTGAAGTGAATGACGATCTGCGACAGCTTTTGCGGCATGCGCTTGCCGGTACGCAGGTAAAATGGCACCCCGGCCCAGCGCCAGTTGCGGATGTCGGCGCGCAGGGCGACGAACGTCTCGGTGTCGCTCTGGGTGTTGGAGTTGGGTTCTTCGAGGTAGCCAGGCACCGACTTGCCCTCGCTGTGGCCGGCGATGTACTGGCCGCGCACCACCTGGGTGGTCAGGCCTTCCGGGCTGATCGGCGCCAGTGCCTTGAGCACCTTGACCTTCTCGTCACGGATGCTGTCGGCAGACAAGTCGGCCGGTGGGTCCATGGCGATCAGGCACAGCAACTGCAACAGGTGGTTCTGGATCATGTCCCGCAGTTGGCCAGCCTTGTCGAAATAGCCCCAGCGGCCTTCGATACCGACCTTCTCGGCCACGGTGATTTCCACGTGGGAAATGTAATTCTGGTTCCACTGGGTTTCGAACAGGCTGTTGGCAAACCGCAGCGCGATCAGGTTCTGGACCGTCTCTTTGCCCAGGTAATGGTCGATGCGATAGGTACGGTTTTCCGGGAAGAACTGCGCCACGGCGTCGTTGACCTTGCGCGAAGACTCCAGGTCCGAGCCGATGGGCTTCTCCAGCACGACACGGGTGTTTTCGCTCAAGCCAACCTTCGCCAGGTTCTCGCAGATCGCCCCATACACCGCCGCTGGGGTGGCGAAATAGGCAATGACCTGTTGGGTCGAACCGGCTGCTTCGGCCAAGGCGACGTAATCGTCGGCCTTGAGGAAATCCACGTGCAGGTAGGTCAATCGTGCCAGGAAGCGCTCGAGTACGGCTTCGTCCAGGTCTTTTTCACCGACGTAGCGACGCAGTTCGGCGGCGATGAACGCCAGGTGCTGCTGCTCGCCGCCGGGTTCACGGGCCAGCGCAATGATTCGCGTGTCCTCGTGCAACAATTGGGCGCCATCGAGCTGATACAGGGCAGGAAAGAGCTTGCGCAAGGCCAGATCGCCCAACGCGCCGAACAAGGCAAAGGTGCACGGTTCAACCGTAATCGAAGGCATGATGTTTGTTCTTTTATCAAGTTAAACTACAAATACCTTTTTTCAAGGTATCACTCAAGGAAAAATGTAGTAATAACCACAACATTTTTCGAAAACACCGATTCCGAGTGGTGGTCCGTCGGAGCCATCAGTAGGATAGGCCACCGCAAAGGGTCGTATCAAAGACCCGTCTTCCTAGGAATCTTGTATGGACCGCGTGCGAAATTTACTGGAACAGATCCAGAGTCGCCTTGAAGACCTGAACAAGGCCGAACGCAAGGTGGCCGAGATCATCCTGCTCAACCCGCAGCAGGCGACCCGCTTCAGCATCGCCGCCCTCGCCCAGGCGGCCTCGGTCAGTGAACCGACCGTCAACCGTTTCTGCCGCTCGTTCGGCGTCAGCGGTTACCCGGAACTCAAGCTGCAACTGGCCCAAAGCCTGGCCAGTGGCGCTGCTTATGTGAGCCGTGCGGTGGAAGCCGACGACAACCCGGAAGCCTATACCCGGAAAATCTTTGGCAGTGCCATTGCCTCATTGGACAGCGCCTGCCAGGCCCTTGATCCCAATTTGATCAGTCGCGCCGTGGACCTGCTGATCCAGGCCCGGCAGATCCACTTCTTCGGTCTCGGCGCCTCCGCCCCGGTAGCGTTGGATGCCCAGCACAAGTTTTTCCGCTTCAACCTGGCAGTGACCGCGCACGCCGACGTACTGATGCAGCGCATGATCGCGTCCGTGGCCCATACAGGTGAACTGTTCGTGATCATTTCCTACACCGGTCGTACCCGTGAGCTGGTGGAAGTGGCGCGCATCGCCCGGGAAAACGGCGCGTCGGTGCTGGGCCTGACCGCCGAAGGCTCGCCACTGGCCAAGGCCAGCACCTTGAGCCTGAACATCCCCCTGCCCGAAGACACTGATATCTATATGCCGATGACCTCACGGATCATCCAGCTCACCGTACTGGACGTGCTCGCCACCGGCATGACCCTGCGTCGGGGCGTGGACTTCCAGCCGCATCTGCGCAAGATCAAGGAAAGTCTGAATGCCAGCCGGTATCCGGTGGGGGATGAGTTCAACTGAACCGATCCAGAAGCCTCGCTGCCTGATCGTTCCCACTCCGCGTGGGAACGATCCAGAGTTAAGCCCCCATCCGTGCCTGCAAACTCAGGTGCGCCCGCTCCCCCGGCGCCAGGCACAGGCTGTCGGTGCCGCCACTGGCCGCTTCGACGCAGACGAATTCACTGACCTCATCCCAACTCACCCCCAGCAACGGTCGCGCGCCGGGATGCCAGACCACGGTGTCGGCGCTGTCGCCGGTGTCGATGCGCAGTTCGCGCTGCCAGGCGTGGTCCTTGAGCTGCAATTCCCCCTCATGCTGGAACACCCGCTGGCAACCGCCCTCGACCCGCAACTCGCCTTCCTGCTGGCAAACCGCACGGTTCAACTGGTCGTAGCCCTGTGCGCCCTCCAGGCCAGACAGCGCTACCTCACCGACATCACCAATACGCCAATAGGCGTGCAAGGCCTGGCTCAACTGGCATGGCAGGCTGTCCTGGTGCTCGGTGCTCAAGCGCAGTTCCATCCTTTCACCCAGATCGGCATGCAGGTCCACCTGCCAGTCGCACAGTTGCAACTGCCAATGCAGGTGTACGCCCTCGTCATCACTGCGGCTGTCGAGCAGTTTCCAATCGATCAGCCGCGCCCAACCATGGGACGGCCAGGCATTTTCGCTGGGATGCCGACCATACCAAGGCCAGCACACCGGTACCCCGCCGCGTATCGCACCGACTTGCGGCCACTTGGCCGCGCACCACAACCAGGGCTTCTGGCCTTTGGGCTGAAAATGCAGCAACTGTGCGCCCTGGCGACTGAACACCGCCTGGCACAACGGGTGATCGATCACCAACACATCGCGCTGCCGATAGCGCTCCCACGCGAACACCGGGCGTTCGCGCAAGGATCTGAAAAAGCGTTGTAGCGGATGCTCATGCATGGGCCGCGGTCCTGGAGATCATTGAATACTCAACTATGTACGACACTATTTTGTGGCGAGGGAGCTTGCTCCCGCTCGACTGCGAAGCAGTCGTAAACGAGGCAAATGCGGTCTGGCTGACGCACCGCAGTGAATGGTTTTGGGGTCGCTTCGCAACCCAGCGGGAGCAAGCTCCCTCGCCACAGGCTTCGCACTGACCCTATGCTCCCCAAAAAAAAGCGGACAGCCATGGCCGTCCGCAAATATGCGCACATAGAGAGGAGCTTATCGCAACAGCGTTAGAACACCGACTGAATTTTCAGGCCGGCCACCAGCGCGTTGTCGACTTCATCCACACCGCCCGGGTGAGTGATGTATTGCAGGTTAGGACGCACAGTCAGCCAGTTGGTAACGTGGACACCGTAGTTGAGTTCGTAGTTGTACTCAGTGCTACGCAACGGTGCGAACAGCGGATCGTTGTAATCGGTGACACCATTGGCCGCGTTGGTCAGCTCGGCGTTTTTCTTCACGTCTTCGTTGACATGGATGCGGGAAAAACCGATGCCGATGTCATCTTTTGGACGCGCATCGAAGGGCCCCTTGTACACGAACATCAGCGACTGGTAGTTGTCGACGATGTTGGTGTCCTTATCGTGGAAGGTCGCGTTGGCGGCGATGTTCAGGCCGCGGGACGCGTCACCGTTGTGCGTGGTCAGTTGTTGCTGTGCCACGAACCAGTAGCCGTGCTTGCTATCGTGGCTGCGATAGGCGTTAAGGGTGGTCGCGGCATCGTCACCGTTGTCGTCTTCACGGACGTCATTGGCATCGGCCGTGCTCTTGTAGTAACCCACACGGTACTCACCCGGCAGGTTGTTGACCTTCGGCGACCAGACCAATTCGACCGGAATCACGGTGCCCTTGGTACCACTGCCGCTGAGTTTGAAGCCGTTGCCGTGTTCCAGTTGCGAGGGGTTCTGGTTGTATGCGCCGATCTGCGCATAGAACTCAGGCGTGAGGTTGTACTTCACGCGGATCGCGGCCTGGCTGACGGGCCAGTTGTACCAGATGCCGGTCGCCCAGTTACCCACTTGGGAACCGCAGAAGGCCAGGTTCTGGAATTCACAAGGGAAGGTGTTGAAGTCTTCGCCTTCGCCGAAGTAACCGGCCTTGACGTCCAGCTTGCCGTCGAGGAACTGGTGCTTGATCCACAACTGGGTCAGACGGACCATGTGGCCACGGCCGTAGACTTCCTGGGAAGAACTCAAGGTGCCGGCACGCGGGTCGCCGACACGGTCGTTGGAAATGTTTTCACCGTTACGGTTGGTGAGCTGGATCTTGGCCTGGGTGTTATCCCAACCCCACAGCTTTTCCAGGTCCAGCGCCACGCCCAGGCCAAACTGGTCGGAATAACGCGCGGTCTTGTCGTTGTTGTAGCCGCCATGCAGGTTGCCACCGACTTCACCGACGTAGTCGGCCTTGATGTCGATACCCTGCTCGATCAGCTCGGTACGCTTACCACCCCAGTCACCCGTCATCCACGGCGAATCGGCGCTGAAGGCGTCGGCAGCCTGTGCGCTACCGGCCAGCATCATCGCCGCAACGGCTGACAACTGGCAGATAAGCTGGGCGTTATTTTTCTTCTTCATCCCTACATCCTCGTCTTTATTGTTATTAACTGTTTTTATCTAACGCGGTTTACAACGATTGCGGCGGGTGGTCCCCCACTCACCGCATACTCCTTCTTTGTGGGAGCACGTTGACTCCCTCATTTGTTCTTCATCGGCCTTTGAACTGCGCCACGTTCGCCGACCGAGCATCGGCTTGCGGCTGGCCAGCCACGCCCAGGCGTTCACCGGACTGCGCGTCGAACAGCAGCACCTTCGACGGATCGAATTGCAGCGTCAGGGTTTCCCCCGGCTGCGGTGCCACGTCCGGCGCCAGGCGGCAGCAGACCTTGGTGTCGTTGAGATTGACGAACACCAGGGTGTCCGGCCCGGTGGGCTCGGTGACCTGGACTTCGGCGCGAATGGTCGGCAAACCGTTGGGCTCGCTGCCTGCCAGCATGATCTGCTCCGGACGCATGCCCAGGATCACTTCGCGGTCTTCCAGGCCGGCGTCCTGCATACCCATTGGCAACTCGCAACGGGCCTGGCCGCTGTCGAGCAGCGCCAGCAGGCGACCGTCCTTGCGTTGCAGGCGCAGCGGGATGAAGTTCATCGGTGGCGAACCGATGAAGCTCGCCACGAACAGGTTGGCCGGGTTGGTGTAGATGTCTTTCGGCGTACCGAACTGCTGGATGATCCCGTCCTTCATCACCGCCACTTTGTCGCCCAGGGTCATGGCTTCGATCTGGTCGTGGGTCACGTAGACCGTGGTGGTCTTCAGGCGCTGGTGCATCAGTTTCATTTCGGTGCGCATCTCGACCCGCAGCTTGGCGTCGAGGTTGGACAGTGGTTCGTCGAACAGGTAGATCTTCGGCCGCCGCGCCAGCGCCCGGCCCATGGCCACGCGCTGTTGCTGGCCGCCGGAAAGCTGGCCGGGCTTGCGATTGAGCAGGTGTTCGATCTGCAGCAGCTTGGCCACGCGGGTGACTTCTTCGTCGATGGCGGCCTGGTTCATCTTGCGGATTTTCAGGCCGAACTCGATGTTCTCGCGCACGCTCATGGTCGGGTACAGCGCGTAGGACTGGAACACCATGGCGATGTCGCGATCTTTCGGGCTCATGCCGCTGACATCCTGATCGCCGATCATGATCGCGCCGCCAGTGATGGTCTCGAGGCCGGCGATGCAGTTCATCAGCGTCGACTTGCCACAGCCCGAAGGTCCGACCAGGATCAGGAACTCACCGTCCTTGATCGACAACTCGATGTTCTTCAGGGTGTCCGGCAGGCCGGCACCATAAGTCTTGTTTACGTTGCGAAGTTCAAGCGTTGCCATGATTACCCCTTGACTGCGCCGGCCGTCAGGCCGCGCACGAAATACTTGCCTGCGACCACATAGACCAGCAGGGTCGGCAGCCCGGCGATCATCGCCGCCGCCATGTCCACGTTGTATTCCTTGGCCCCGGTACTGGTGTTGACCAAGTTGTTCAGCGCTACCGTGATGGGTTGCGAATCACCGCTGGAGAACACCACGCCGAACAGGAAGTCGTTCCAGATCTGCGTGAACTGCCAGATCAGGCAGACCATGATGATCGGGGTGGACATTGGCAGGATGATCCGCCGGAAAATGGTGAAGAACCCCGCACCGTCCAACCGCGCAGCCTTGACCAGCGCGTCGGGAATGCTGACGTAGTAGTTGCGGAAGAACAGCGTGGTGAATGCCAGGCCGTAGACCACATGCACGAACACCAGGCCCGTGGTGGTGCTGGCCAGGCCCATCTTGCCGAGGGTGAACGAGGCCGGCAGCAGGACGGTCTGGAACGGCAGGAAGCACCCGAACAGCAACAGACCGAAGAACAACTGCGAACCGCGAAAACGCCACATCGACAACACGTAGCCGTTCAAGGCACCGATGGCGGTGGAGATCAGCACCGCCGGGACGGTGATCTTGATCGAGTTCCAGAAGTAGCCGTCCACCGTGGCCCAGGCCTTGACCCAGCCGATGCCGCTGACCACGGTCGGCCAGCTCAGCAGGTTGCCGGTGCTGATGTCTTCCGGCGTCTTGAAGCTGGTCAACAGCATGACCACCAACGGCACCAGGTAAAGCAATACGGCGAGGATCAGCACCGCGTAGATGGCGATGCGACTCAGGCTGATGGAAGGTTTGGCAGCGAGACTAGTCATGACGCTTGGTCCTCAGCTCGGAGTACAGGTAAGGCACGATGATTGCGAGGATCGCACCAAGCATCAGGATTGCACTGGCCGAGCCCATGCCCATCTGGCCGCGACTGAAGGTGAAGGAGTACATGAACATCGCTGGCAGGTCGGAGGAATAACCCGGGCCACCGGCCGTCATCGCGGCCACCAGGTCGAAGCTCTTGATCGCGATATGCGCCAGGATCATCACGGCACTGAAGAACACCGGGCGCAGGCTCGGTAGCACCACTTTCCAGTAGATGCGCGGCATGCTCGCGCCATCGATCTGCGCGGCACGGATGATCGATTGATCGACACCCCGCAGGCCGGCCAGGAACATCGCCATGATGAAGCCCGAGGCCTGCCACACCGCAGCGATCACCAGGCAGTACACCACGCGATCCGGGTCGATCAGCCAATCCAGGCGGAAGCCTTCCCAACCCCAGTCACGCAACAATTTGTCCAGGCCCATGCCCGGGTTGAGCAGCCATTTCCAGGCTGTACCGGTGACGATCATCGAGAGCGCCATCGGGTAAAGGTAAATCGTGCGGATAAAACCTTCGCGGCGAATGCGCTGGTCAAGGAACACCGCCAGCAACACGCCGATCACCAGGGTGATACCGATGAACAGGCCGCCGAACAATGCCAGGTTCTTGCTCGCCACCCACCAGCGATCGTTGTCCATCAGCCGGGCATATTGCGCCAGGCCTGCCCACTTGTAGTTCGGCAGGAACGTCGAAGTGGTGAACGACAGGACGAACGTCCACAAGATATAGCCATAGAAGCCCACCAGGACGATGAACATACTCGGCGCCAGCACCAGTTTTGGTAGCCAGCGCTGCAATGCATCGAACGGCGAGGCCTTGCTGAACACAGCAACAGAACTCATGGGAAGATCCAAAACAAGGTTACAAGGGCATCCCTTTGTGGGAGCGAGCTCTGTGGCGAGGGGATTTATCCCCGATCGGCTGCGAAGCAGCCGCAAAGCCATTGCATGCGGTGTTTCTGACACTCCGCCATTGCGACTTTTCGGGGCGGTGCGACGTTTCGCTAAATCCCCTCACCACAAAAGCTCCCACAAGGGAAGCGGCGCTAATTACTTCGCAGACTGAACCGCAGCGCCGAGTTTCTTGGCGGCATCGGCCGGGTCGGCTTTCGGGTCGTTGATGTAGTTGGTCACCACGTCAAAGAACGCACCCTGTACCGCCAACGTGGTCGCCATGTTGTGCGCCATGCTCGGTTGCAGGCCGCCAGACTTGGCGTCCGTCAGGAAGTCCTTGGCAGCGGTCTGGGCGCAGGAATCGAAACCGTACTTGGCCATGTCGGCCAGCATGTCGTTACGAACCGGGATCGAGCCTTTGTTGATGCTGAAAACTTTCTGGAAGTTCTCGCCCAATACGACCTTGGCGATATCCTGCTGACCGGCCGCAGTGCCTTTGTCTTTCTGCTTGAACACCGCCAGGGAGTCGATGTTGTAGGTGAAGGCCTTGTCGGTGCCCGGGAAGGCCACGCACTCGTAGTCCTTGCCGGCGACTTTCTTCGCCGCGGTCCACTCGCTCTTGGCCCAGTCACCCATGATCTGCATGCCGGCCTTGCCATTGATGACCTTGGCCGCTTCCAGGTTCCAGTCCTGGCCCTTGCCGTCGGCGTCCATGTAGGTCGCGACTTTCTTCAGCTCGGTCAGTGCCTTGATCATCTCCGGACCGGTCAGGGCCTTGTTGTCCAGGTCGACCAGGGCTTTCTTGTAGCCATCAGCGCCCATGACCGAGAGCACCACGGCTTCGAACACGGTGCTGTCCTGCCAAGGCTGGCCACCGTGGGCGAGCGGAATGAAGCCCGCGGCCTTGAGCTTGTCGCCGGCTGCATAGAATTCTTCGAGGGTGGTCGGGTTCTTGGTGATGCCGGCTTTCTTGAAGACCTCCGGGTTGATCCACAGCCAGTTGACGCGGTGGATGTTCACCGGCACGGCGACGTAGTCACCGTCGTACTTCACGGTATCGGAGACTTTCTTGTCGAGCAGGCTGTCCCACTTCTCGGCCTTGGCAACATCTTTCAGGATGTCGGTGTCGAGCAGCCCGGTGGACGCCCATTCCTGGATGTCCGGGCCCTTGATCTGGGCGACGCCAGGCGGGTTACCAGCCACGGCACGGCTCTTGAGCACGGTCATGGCAGTGGAACCGCCACCACCGGCGACAGCGCCGTCCTTCCAGGTAAAGCCGTCTTTTTCTACCTGGGCCTTGAGCACATCGACCGCGGCTTTTTCACCACCCGACGTCCACCAGTGGACGACTTCCACGGAACCTTTGGATTCGGCGGCAAGGGTGCTGACAGGGAAGGCTGCGACGGGAAGCAGGGAAGCAAGAGAAATGACAGTAGCGAGGCGAGAAATCGCATTCATCTAGAATTACCTTTCTTGTTGTTATGCATGCAAGTCTGGTGCTTGCGCTGCATGGATTCTAATCAGAGGGAATCCCTTCGCAGGTAACGAAGGGACGTGCAAATGTCACGACATGGTTACACAGGCGAAGGACTGGATAACCGCGCCAGGGCTGACGCCATGCTCGGTGCCAAGGGCAGGCGCGGAATCAACACCGCCTGCCAGGCGTGATACAGGTCCGGCTTGCCTGGCCAGATGTCGGCGCTGGGGCGGTTTTGCGGATCGAGTTCGTGATGCCAGCTGCCGTTGCAGCGGTCGATGAAATGTTTGTCACAGAACTCCCAGAAGCGCCGGTACCAGGCTTCGTACTTCGCCTCGTCGGTGCGCTTGAGCAAGGCGCTGGCAGCGGCCGCCGCTTCGGCGTGGACCCAATGCAGTCGATGGCGAACCACCGCGCGGTTGTCCCAATCCAGGGTGTAGACAATGCCCGGCGCACCGTCGACGCCCCAACCGTGGCGGCAGTTCTGATCGAAGAGTTTTTGTGCGTCCTGGGCCAGCCAACCCGGGGTCAGCATGCCGATCTGGACGCGCGCCGCCTCAAGGTGCAGCAGCAGTCGCGCCCATTCGAAACCGTGGCCAGGGGTGGTGCCGTAGGGACGGAAACCATCGGCAGGATTGTCCTGGTTATATTCGCGCAGCGGCTGCCAGTGGCGATCGAAATGCTCCACCACCAGGTAGTCGTTGGCGGCGGCATGGCCGTGGATCACCCGTTCGACGATGTGCAGGGCGCGAGCCAGCCAGCGCGGGTCGTCGGTGGCATCGGCCAGGGCCAGGAACGCTTCGGTGGCGTGCATGTTGCTGTTGGCGCCGCGATAGGCCTCTTCCTCAGTCCAGTCGCGGTTGAAGGATTCGCGCAGTGCCCCCTCTTCTTCGCTCCAGAAATGCTCATCGATGATTCGCACCGCTTCGTCCAGCAACGCCGCAGCGCCGGGCCGCTGGGCCACCACCGCGGAACTGGCCGCCAGGGCAACGAATGCATGCAAGTAGGCCGCCTTGCCCGCGCCATCTTCATCAGGCCGTGTCGTGGCAAACCAGCCACCGTGCTCGGCGTCGCGCAAGGGGCCGCTCAGCGCCTGGACACCGTGATCCACCAGCTCGGCAAACCCCGGCAGACCCTGGATGTGGGCCATGGCAAAGCTGTGGGTCATGCGCGCGGTGTTCATGGTTTCGGCCCGTGCATTGGCCGGCAGGCGCCCCAGCTCGTCCAGGTTGCCAAAGCCGTCCGGCAGCTTCGATGCCTTGGCGAACGCCAGCAGCCGCAAGCCTTCGTCGGCAAGCCATTGCTGGTGGGCAGGGGCGTTCAGCCAATTGCTGAAGGCCGGTTGGAAGGTGTCCATTGGGTGGTACCTTTTTTGTTGTTTTGACGCAGGGAGTCTAAACAAGGGATGAGGAGTGGCAGGTAACGAAAGACGCGAGTTATGTCACCGACTTGTGACATTGATGATCGTTCCCCCCGCGTGGGAATGCCGCCCGGGACGCTCTGCATCCCCTTTAAAGCCGAACGCAGAGCGTCCGTTGAGGCATCCCCACGCAGAGCGTGGGAACGATCAGTCAGTTGAACGAGGCAATTGCAGGGTCACCCGCAACCCCCCTTCACGCAGGTTCTGCAGGCTCACTTCGCCGCCATGGCTGTGGGCGATATTGCGGGCGATGCCCAGGCCCAGGCCATAGCCCTGCTGTTGCCCGGCCAGGCGAAAGTGCGGTTCGAAGACTTGCTCCAGGCGCTGTTCCGGCACGCCGGGGCCTTCATCGTCGACGTGCAGGATGAAGGCGGTTTCATCGTCATCGATGTGCAGGTGGGCGTTCTGCCCGTATTTCAAGGCATTGTCGATCAGGTTGCCGATGCAGCGCTTGAGCGCCAGTGGCTTGCCCGGATACGGCGCCAGCGCCCGGCCATCCTGGGTCACCCGACCGTTGCCGTTGGGCGCCAGGTAAGGTTCGACCAGGCAATCGAGCACATGATTGAGGTCCACCGGCTCGATGTTTTCGTGGATGTCGGTGTCCTTGACGCATTGCAGCGCGCCTTTGACCAACAACTCCAACTCATCCAGGTCACGACCAAACTTGGCCTGCAGGTTTTCGTCTTCCAACAGCTCGACCCGCAAGCGCAAGCGGGTGATCGGTGTGCGCAAGTCGTGGGAAATCGCGCTGAATAACTGGCTGCGTTCGGTCAGGTAACGGCTGATGCGTTCGCGCATGGCATTGAACGCCCGCCCCACTTCCACCACTTCGCTGCCGCCGCCCTCGGCCACCGGCTCCACTTCGGCACCCAGGGACATGTCCCGCGCGGCCCGGGCCAAACGCTTGAGCGGTCGGCTCTGCCAGTGCACCAGCAAGCCGATGAACAGCAATAACAAGCTGCTGGTAAGCACGATGAAACCCACCTGTTGCGTAGGCAGGTCCTGCTCTTCGAGGCTGGTGTAAGGTTCGGGCAGCAGCGAGGCGATGTACAACCACTCCCCCGGCGCCATCTGGATCTGCGTGACCAGCACCGGCGGGTTCACCGGTTCCAGGGTCAAGGCGTAGTGAGCCCACGAACGGGGCAGTTCATCGAGTTTGAGCCCAGCGTTGAAAATTCGCAGGTCGTCGGGGCTGACAAAATTCACCGATATGTCGGCGTTACTGCCCAACGACCGGCGCAACACATCGTCCACCGCCTTGAGCACCGCCAGTTTGCGCGGCGTGATCGGCAACACGTCCATGCCCAGGGGCTTGTCGTTGAGCGTGACGACAAATCGCGTACCGCCCATGCTGCGCAACTGATCCAGCACCAGCGGCCGGTAAGCCACCGGCAGCGAACGCAAATAACTGACGCTGGCGGTCATCGAATGGGCCAGGCTGCGGGCACTGGTGACCAGGCCTTCGAGCTGGGTGGCGCGCAACTGCGAGACCCAGATCAGGCTGGACAAGGTCTGGGCGAACAGCACCACCAGCAAGGTCAGCAGCAGCATCCGTCCCAGCAGCGAGCGCGGTACCGGCACCCGTCGGGCGACTTTTTTGATCCAGTCAATGACCATTGCTGGCAACCACACTGGCCGCCAGCTGATAACCGCTGCCACGCACCGTGCGAATCAGCCGCGGCGGCTTATCGGTGTCACGCAAGCGCTGACGCAGACGACTGACCGCCATGTCGACGATCCGGTCCAGGGGCATCAGCTCACGACCGCGGGTCGCATTGCCGATGGTGTCGCGGTCGAGGATTTCCTGGGGATGGTCGAGAAACAACTTGAGCAGGGCGAAGTCGGCGCCGGAGAGAATCACTTCTTCACCGTCGGTGTGGAACAGCCGATGGCTGACCATGTCCAGCCGCCATTCATCGAAGGCCAGCACTTCACCGCCGGAGCGTTCCTGGCCGAATTGCGCCCGGCGCAGCAGTGCCTTGATGCGCGCCTGCAATTCACGCGGGCTGAAAGGCTTGCCCAGGTAATCATCGGCGCCCAGCTCAAGGCCGATGACCCGGTCGGCTTCGTCGGAACTGGCGGTGAGCATGATGATGGGCACATGAGCCTGGCGTGGGTGTTGGCGAACCCAGCGGCAAAGGCTGAAGCCGTCTTCATCGGGCAGCATCACATCGAGGATCACCAGGTCGCTCGGCGCATCGTTCAGCGCCTGGCGAAACCCGGCGCCATCAGGCGTGGTCCGCACCTGGAACCCCGCACGGCTGAGGTAGGTGTCCAGCAGTTCGCGAATCTCCTGGTCGTCGTCGACCAACAAAATCGATTTGTTTACTGAACTCACGGGCCTCGTCCTTGTTGTTTGGATTGGGGCGATTATGCCTGATGGACAAGGCCTACAAATACACTGCAAAAACTCTGTGGGAGCGGGCTTGCTCGCGATAGCGGTGCAACAGCCAACCTCAATGGCGACTGACACTCCGTCATCGCGAGCAAGCTCGCTCCCACAGTACAGTACCTACCGAACCTTAAGCGGCGGCGGATTGCTCCAACGCCACACCCGCACCCATCAGGCCGGGGTACGGCGCGGTCACCAGCCAGACCGGAATGCCCTTGAAGTAATCGCTCATGCAGCCCTTGTCGGCGAAGCAACGGGCGAAACCGCTTTCGAGGAAGAAATCGGCAAACCGCGGGACCACGCCACCGACGATGTAGACACCGCCGCGCCCGCCCAACGTCAACACATTGTTGCCGGCCACGCGCCCCAGCCAGCGGCAGAACTGCTCGAGCACTTCCAGGGCAATGGGGTCGCCAGCCAGGCCGGCGGCGGTGATGGATTCGGGGGTGTCGAGCACCGGCACATGGCCGTCCACCGCGCAAATGGCCCGGTACACCCGAGGCAAACCGCTGCCGCTCAGGGCGGTTTCGGCGCTGACGTGGCCGATCTCGTTGTAGATGTGCTGCCACAGTTGGGTTTCCCGCGGGCTGCTCAGGGGCAGGTCGACATGGCCGCCCTCCCCCGGCAACGCGGCGAAACGGCCTTCGCCCAAGTCCAGCAACGTACCAACGCCCAGCCCGGTACCCGGGCCGATCACCACTGCCGGGCGCAACGGCTCCGGAGTGCCTTCGCATACGACCCGGTACTCATCGGGACGCAAGCAAGTCATGCCCAGGGCCATGGCCGAGAAATCGTTGACCAGCAACAGCTTCTCCACCTGCAAGGTCTGGCAGAACGCCAGGTTGCTCAGGCGCCAGTGATTGTTGGTAAAGCGAAACTCATCGCCGCTCACGGGACCGGCCACCGACAGGCACACCGAACCGATGGCGCCCGGTTTCAGGCCCAGGCCACTCAGGTACACCTGGATGGCATCTTCCGGGCAGGCATAATCCGCTGTTGCCAGCACCTGGATGTTTTCCAGGGCGTGGTTTTTCCACAGCGCAAAGCGTGCGTTGGTCCCACCGATGTCACCGACCAAAGCCAGTTTCAATTAAGCGTCTCCAGGGCAGAAGTGAAGGCGCTGGCGCCCTGCTCCGCCGAGCTGAAGGCCATGCGCATGAAACCGAACAGCTCGCGGCCGGTGCCGATGTTGTTGCCCAACAGGCCCTTGGCCGGCGTGCGCGCGGCGAATTCCTCGGCGTCCACCTTCAATTCCAAGGTGCCTTTGACGCCATCGACGCGGATGATATCGCCCTCCTGCACCCGGGCCAACGCACCACCGACATAAGCTTCGGGGCTGACATGAATGGCCGCCGGGATTTTCCCCGACGCACCGGACATGCGCCCGTCGGTCACCAGCGCCACTTTGAAGCCACGGTCCTGCAATACGCCGAGGAACGGCGTCATCTTGTGCAGCTCGGGCATGCCGTTGGAGCGCGGGCCCTGGAAGCGCATCACCGCGACGAAGTCTTTCTCCAGCAGACCGGCCTTGAATGCATCAGCCAGGTCCTGCTGATCCTGGAAGACCATGGCCGGAGCTTCGACGACCTGGTTTTCCAGGGCCACAGCCGAGACTTTCATCACGCCACGGCCCAGGTTGCCTTCCATCACCCGCAGGCCGCCTTCCGGCGAGAACGCGCGGGCCACCGGGCGCAGGATGTTTTCGTCGAGGCTTTCGATCGGGCCGTCGCGCCACACCAGCTCGCCGTCCTCGAGGAACGGCTCCTGGGTGTAACGGCTCAGGCCGTGACCGAGCACGGTGTTGACGTTTTCGTGGAGCAAACCGGCTTCCAGCAATTCACGGATCAGGAACGACATGCCGCCCGCCGCCTGGAAGTGGTTGATGTCGGCCTTGCCGTTCGGGTAGACATGACTCAGGGTCGGCACCACCTCGGAGAGGTCGGCCATGTCCTGCCAGGTCAGCTGGATACCCGCCGCCATGGCGATGGCCGGCATGTGCAGGGTGTGGTTGGTGGAGCCGCCGGTGGCGTGCAGCGCAACGATGGAGTTGACCAGCGAGCGTTCGTCGACGATCTCGCCGATGGGCATGAAGTTGCCGCTCTGCTTGGTCATGCGCGTGACCTGGAACGCCGCTTCACGGGTCAGGGCATCGCGCAGTGGAGTGTTCGGGTTGACGAACGAGGCGCCCGGCAAATGCAGGCCCATCACTTCCATCAGCAACTGGTTGGTATTGGCCGTGCCGTAGAAGGTGCAGGTGCCCGGGCTGTGGTAGGACTTCATCTCCGATTCCAGCAGCTCTTCGCGGGTGGCCTTGCCTTCGGCGTAGCGCTGGCGAACGTCGGCTTTTTCCTTGTTGGAGATGCCGGACACCATCGGTCCGCCGGGTACAAAGATCGTCGGCAAGTGACCGAAGCGCAGCGCGCCCATCATCAGGCCCGGGACGATCTTGTCGCAGATACCGAGCATCAGCGCGCCATCGAACATGTTGTGGGACAACGCCACCGCCGTGGACAGCGCGATCACTTCGCGACTCGGCAGGCTCAGTTCCATCCCCGCCTCGCCCTGGGTCACGCCGTCGCACATCGCTGGCGTGCCACCGGCGAACTGGCCGACCGAGCCGATCTCGCGCAGGGCTTTCTTGATCTGTTCCGGGAAGGTTTCGTAAGGCTGGTGGGCCGAGAGCATGTCGTTATAGGAAGACACGATGGCGATGTTGGCGGCGTTCATCATCCGCAGGTGATGCTTGTCTTCGGTGCCGCAACCGGCCACGCCGTGGGCGAAGTTGGCGCATTGCAGCTTGCCGCGCGTCGGCCCGTCGCTGGCTGCATCACGGATCAATGCAAGGTAAGCCTGACGCGTGGCGCGACTGCGGGCGATAAGCCGTTCGGTGACCTCAAGGACGCGGGGATGCATGTGTAGAACTCCAGGCTAACGGGTGTGGCGACCTGATTGTCTATGCTGGTCAAAAGCCCCCTGGCGTTGGGCGACAGGCGGTTTATTGACCATTCGGACCAGTTGATTCAGGTCACTCGTTGTAGATAAAACAAAATATTGCCACTAAAAAGGCTTGTTTTCTATTTTTATGCGAATAATCTTGTAATTCCAACAACAAATCGATGGCGGCGCCGTTAATGACTCTTCGAATCGCAATCAATGGTTTTGGCCGCATCGGCCGCAACGTTCTTCGTGCACTGTATACCCAAGGCTATCGTCGCGACCTGCAGATCGTCGCCATCAATGACCTGGGCGACAGTGCGATCAACGCTCATCTGCTCAAGTTCGACACGGTCCACGGCACCTTCGATGCCCACGTGCAACACGATCACGAAAGCCTGACGGTCAATGGCGACCGCATCTCGGTCAGCGCCATCCGCAACCCGGCCGAACTGCCTTGGGCCGCTGAAAAAATCGACGTCGTGTTCGAATGCACCGGCCTGTTCACCGACCGTGCCAAGGCAGCCGCGCATATCAGCGCCGGCGCCCGCAAGGTGATCATCTCGGCCCCGGCCAAGGGCGCCGACGCCACCGTGGTGTATGGCGTGAACCACGACATCCTGCGCCAGTCCCACCAGATCATCTCCAACGCTTCGTGCACCACCAACTGCCTGGCCCCGGTGGCCCAGGTGCTGCACCGCGAGCTGGGCATCGAAAGCGGCCTGATGACCACCATCCATGCCTACACCAACGACCAGAACCTGACCGACGTCTACCACAGCGATCCGTACCGCGCCCGCTCGGCCACCCAGAACATGATCCCGAGCAAGACCGGCGCCGCCGAAGCGGTGGGCCTGGTGCTGCCGGAACTGGCAGGCAAGCTGACCGGCATGGCGGTGCGCGTACCGGTGATCAACGTGTCCCTGGTGGACCTGACCGTGCAACTCAAGCGCGAAGCGTCGGCCGAAGAAGTCAACGAACTGCTGCGCCACGCCAGCCAGCATTCGAAGATCCTCGGCTACAACACCCTGCCGCTGGTCTCCAGCGATTTCAACCACAACCCGCTGTCGTCGATCTTCGACGCCAACCACACCAAGGCCAGCGGCAAGCTGCTCAAGGTGCTGGCCTGGTATGACAACGAATGGGGCTTCTCCAACCGTATGCTGGATAACTGCCTGGCGTTGTGTAACGCCGAGTAACTCATTGCTGGCCAATGTGGAGCGGGCCTGTAAGAGCAAACCTTGGGAGCAGGCCTGTGGGAGCAAAGCCTGCTCGCGATGACACCGTCGCATGCAGCACCTGTGCAGGCTTTGAGAACGCTATCGCGAGCAAGCTTTGCTCCCACAGGTTGCGCTCCCCGCATGGCTTGGCGTGATGAAATGAAGGCTTGACCCGCAACGTAGATGATAAGCATTATCATCAACTCGAACCGGATCGGGCCCTACCGTGAGTCAATCGCGCTTTCATCACGTTTTCCTCGCCCAACGCACACCGCTGCTGCGCACTCTCGAGCGCATGGTCAGCAACCCCAGTACCGCCGAAGACCTGCTCCAGGAAACCTACCTGCGTGTCACCCGTGCATTGGCCGAACGCACGGTCGAGCACCTCGAACCCTTTGTTTTCCAGACCGCCCGCAACCTGGCGCTGGACCATCTGCGTGCCCGGCGCATCCAGTCGCGGACCTTGCTGGATGACGTACCGCCGGAAGTCGTCCACAACGTCGTCGCCCCCCAGAGCAGTGCCGAGGACGCCGCCCATGCCCAGCAACTGCTCGAGCGCCTGAACGTCAGCCTCCAGGCCCTGACTTCGCGCCAACAGCAGATCTTCATTCTCAGCCGCCTGCATGGCCACAGTTACCAGCAGATCGCCGAACGCCTGGGCGTCTCCCTGAGCACCGTGCAAAAGGAACTGAAACTGATCATGGCGATCTGTGTGGGTGTGGCTGAACGTAGCCACGGCGAGCAGTGACCCGCCCCCACGCGTCAGGCCATAAGCTGCGTACACGCTTGCCACTTGCTGCGTACAGCTTGTAGCTTGAGCCCATGCCGCTAATACCGAGACCCCACTGTGACGGACAATCTCCGCTCTGCCGAGCCCACTGCGACGCCGGAAACCGCCCATGCCATGGAGCAGGCGCTGGACTGGCTGATCCTGCTGGACACCCCCAGCGAGGAACAGACGCGGCAGTTCCACGCCTGGCTGGCGGCCGATTCGCGCCACGGCGAGGCGTTCGCCCGAGCCCAGGCGATCTGGAACGGCCCGCAGGTGATGGAAAGTGCCCGCCAGCTTGAAGCCGCGCCCAAGGTTACCGCGCTGTCGCGCCTGCGCGCCCACTGGAAACCCCTGGCCACTGCCGCCGTGCTGTTTCTCGGTCTGTTCAACTTCAGCGACCTGCCCCTGCGCCTGCAGGCCGACCACCTGACCGTGGTCGGTGAGCGCCAGCGCCTGCAGTTGGAGGACGGCTCCAAGGTCTTGCTCAACACCGATTCGGCCTTCTCCAGCACGTTCAACGAGCAGCGACATGTGGCGCGCCTGTACAAGGGCGAGGCGTTTTTCGAAGTCCCGGGCAACCGTAACCTGCCGCTGGAAATCGATGCCGGCCCGGTCATGGCCAGCGTCAGCGACACCGCGTTCGCCGTGCGCTACCTCGACGGCGTGGCCCAGGTCCAGGTGCAGCGTGGCGACGTGGACCTGCGGGCCACCCGCAACGACACCCATGTGCGGCTGTCGGCTGGCGAAAGCATCCGCATCGGCCCCAACGGCTTCGACCGCCCGGCCCGGCTCGATGCCAACACCGACCTGGCCTGGGTCCAGGGTCGGCTGGTGTTCGAAAACCGGCCCCTGAGCCAGGTACTGGCCGAGCTGCGACGCTATTACCCCGGCTGGATCATCAACAGTAACGAACAATTGGCCAACGTGGCTGTGACCGGCAACTACCGCCTAGACCAGCCGCTGGACGTGGTCCGTTCGCTGGCCCATATCACCTCGGCGCGGCTTCAGGAGTTCCCGGCGCTGGTGATCCTGAACTAAATGAGAATTATTTTTACTCGATAGGCTCCGCTGATTCGTCTCGTTATAGCCAATGCAATTGATTCGCATCCAACGATGTGGATCTGCACCTATAACAGATGCGACACGGAGCGCTATCGATGTCCTCTCGCCTTACTTGCCGGTTTCTTGCCCCCTCTTGCACGCTGTCACTGCTCACCGCCGCCCTCCTGATGGCCGGCACAGCGCCGCTCGCCCTGGCCGCCACCGCCGTGCAACCCGCTGCACGCAACATGGGCGACTACACCTTTGCCATCGCCCGGCAGCCCCTGGTTTCGGCCCTGAATGCATTCACTGCGGTCACCGGCTGGCAAATCGGGATGCCCGCGGAACTGGCCGCAGGCGTCGCCTCGCCAGGGGTGAACGGCTCGCTGTCACCTGAAAAAGCCCTGGAGCGCCTGTTGGTGGGGACCCACCTGAGCTATCGCAAGCTGGGCGACAACAGCATCGTCCTGGAAAAACGCAGTGCCGGCGGCGCGCTGGAGTTGCAACAGGTAACCATCAGCGCCACCCGCCAGGAACAGGACATCACCAGCGTACCGAGCACGGTCACGGTCCACGACCGCCAGGAACTGGATCGCAACAACGTCAATACCCTCAAGGATCTGGTGCGCTATGAACCAGGCGTATCGGTGGGCGGCGCGGGCCAGCGCGGCGATATCAGCGGCTACAACATCCGCGGCATCGACGGCAACCGTATCCTGACCCAGGTCGACGGCGTGGAAATTCCCGGCGGCTTCTTCAATGGCCCCTACGCCAAGACCCAGCGCAACTACGTCGACCCGGAAATCATCAAGCGCGCGGAAATCCTGCGCGGTCCGGCCTCGGTGTTGTATGGCAGCAATGCCATCGGCGGTGCCGTCAGCTACTTCACCCTGGATCCGGACGACATCATCAAGCCAGGCGAGGATGTTGGCGCCCGCCTGAAGACCGGCTACAGCTCCGCCGACGAGAGCTGGCTCAAGTCCGCCACCGTCGCTGGCCGTAGCGGGCAGTTCGACGGCCTGTTGCACTACAGCCAGCGCGACGGTCATGAAACCGAATCCTACGGCAGCCACAACGGCACCGGCCTGGACCGCACCGCGGCCAACCCAGAAGACGTGCGCGCCAACAACGTGCTGGCCAAGCTCGGCTGGAACTACAGCGATGACGCACGCCTTGGCCTGGTCTACGAGAAGTACAAGGACGACCGCGACAGCGACCTGAAAAGCGCCTACGGCGGCCCCTACGCCAACGGCCAGCCGGCGATCCCCGACTTTGTACTGCCCGGCGGCATGTACCAGTGGCGCACCGGCAACGACACCATCAGCCGCGAGCGTTTCGGCCTGGAACACAGCTTCGCCCTCGACAGCCTGCTGGCCGATCACATGAAGTGGAGCCTGAATCACCAGGTTGCCAAGACCGACCAGAGCACCGCCGAATTCTACTTCCCCATCACCCGCCAGGTCCTGCGCACCCGGGAGACCCTCTATGAAGAGAAACAGTGGGTCTTCGACGCGCAACTGGAAAAGGCCTTCAGTGTCGCCGACACCGATCACGCGCTGACTTACGGCACCACCCTCAAGCAACAGAAAGTCACCGGCTCGCGCAGCGGCAATGGTGTGTGCCTGGCGGTTGGCGTCGGTTGCTCCGCGGTAGGCGCCATCAGCACCCGGGACGTGTTGGCAAAAGCCAGCGACTTCCCGGACCCGACCATCAACACCTACAGCCTGTTCGCCCAGGACCAGATCAGTTGGGACCGCTGGACCTTCATGCCAGGCCTGCGCTACGACTACACCCGGCTCAAACCGCACCTGACCGAGGAATTCCTCAACACCGTGGACCCTACCGGCGGCGGTACAGTCAGCGGCAAGAACAAGACCTGGCATCGCGTCTCACCGAAGTTCGGCCTGACCTACGCCCTGAGCGATGAGTACACCTGGTACGGCCAGTACGCCGAAGGTTTCCGCACCCCGACCGCCAAGGCCCTGTACGGTCGTTTCGAGAACACCGACGCCGGCTATAGCGTAGAACCCAACCCCGATCTGGAACCGGAAAAAAGCAAGAGCTACGAGACCGGCCTGCGCGGCCGTTTCGATTCCGGCTCGTTCGACGTGGCGGTGTTCTACAACAAGTACCGCGACTTCATCAACGAAGACGCCATCACCCCTGGCGCCGATCAGTTGACCTTCCGGAGCAACAACATCAAGCACGCCACCATCAAGGGTGCCGAGGCCAGGGGACGCTTGGAGCTGGAGGTGTTTGGCGCACCGAAGGGCTTGTACACCCAAGGCTCGGTGGCCTACGCGTACGGTCGCAACAACGACACGGGCGAGCCGCTCAACAGCATCAACCCGCTGACCGGAGTGTTCGGCCTGGGCTACGACCAGGACCGCTACGGCACTTTGCTCAGTTGGACCTTGGTCAAGAAAAAGGACCGGGTCGACGACAGCAACTTCAACTCGCCTGATGGCGTGAGCAGCCAGTTCAAGACACCAGGCTTCGGCATCCTCGACCTGAGCGGTTTCTACAAGGTGACCGACGACGTCACCGTCAGTGGCGGCCTCTACAACCTCACCGACAAGAAGTACTGGCTGTGGGACGACGTGCGCGGCTACGACAGCGTCGGCGAAGCGGCGGTATTGAGCCCCGCCAACCTCGATCGTCTGACGGCGCCGGGGCGTAACTTCGCGGTGAACCTGATCTGGGATATCTGACCCAGGCCCAAGGATTTCCCCTGTGGCGAGGGAGCTCGCTCCCGCTGGGCTGCGCAGCAGGCCCATTTTTGTGAGTGCTTCGCACTCAAGCGGGAGCAAGCTCCCTCGCCACACAATGTGCTCACTCAAAGGACTTTTTCATGAATACCCTGCGCCCCACTTCACGCTCCCAACGCCTGAACCAGATCACCCACGAGCCTCACAGCAAGCTCGACGCCCTGGTCAAGGCCCACGCCCCGTTCGAAACCCCGGCCAGCTTCGCCCGTTTCGTCGTTGCCCAGTACCTGTTCCAGTCGGAACTGGTGGCGCTGTACAACGACGCCGAACTGTCCGCCCTGATTCCCGACCTCCCGGCCCGATGCAGGGCGGAAGCGGCCAAGGCGGATCTGGCAGACCTGGACACCGAAATCCCTGCGCCAGTGGCCGGTGCGGTGAAAAAACCGACCCGGGCCGAAGCCCTGGGCTGGCTGTTCGTCTCCGAAGGCTCCAAGCTCGGCGCCGCGTTCTTGATCAAGCGTGCCGTGGGCCTGGGGTTGAGCGAGACCTTCGGCGCCCGGCACCTGGCAGAACCTGCCGGTGGGCGCGCCGAAGGCTGGAAAACCTTCACCCGCACCCTCGACAGCCTGGCCTTTACCGAACAGCAGGAAGCCGAGGCGGACAAAGGTGCGCTGGATGCGTTCAACCGGTTTACGGTGTTGCTGGAACAAGCTTATGCAGCCGACCTGGCCTGACTCATACAGCTCCCGCAGGAGATTTAGGGTGGATGCCTATCTTCAGCCCCCCAGAAACCAGTGTGGGAGCGGGCTTGCTCGCTCCCACAGAGATTGTGCATGACTGAAAAACGCTGATGAACCGCCCCTCGAAACTCACCCAACTGCTCTTCGCCCTGCTCGCCTACGCTAGCCTGGGCATTGGCCTGGTCGCCATCGTCGTGCCTGGCTTGCCGACGACCGAGTTCATCCTGCTGGCCGCCTGGGCCGCGACCCGCAGTTCGCCGCGCCTGAGCGCCTGGCTGGAGAACCATCGTCTGTTCGGGCCGATTCTGCACAACTGGCGCAACGGCAAGGTTATCCCACGCCGGGCCAAGGTCGGTGCCACTACCAGCATGCTGCTCTGCGCAGGCTTGATGCTGGTGCTGCTCGACCACGCCTGGCCGCTTTACCTCGCGCTCGCCGGCATGGGCCTGGGCAATCTGTGGATCTGGTCGCGCCCGGAACAGGCACGGGGCTCTTGTGGCGAGGGAGCTTGTTCCCGCTGGGCCGCAAAGCGGCCCCCAACGGATTTTTGATCTATGATCGCCCTCTCGTACTGGAGGGCTTTCGATGTCAGATCTGCTCACGTCCATGCAAACCGCACTCGGCTTGCCCACGACCCCGATCACCTTCGCTGGCGATGGCGCGCTGCCCTCGGCCTTCGCCGTCACGGAGCTGGCCAGCGCCAGCATCGCCGTGGCCGGCCAGGCGACCGCCGAACTCATCCAGCAACAAACCACTCGCCTGCCACCTGTCGAGGTCGACCGACGCCTGGCGTCGTTCTGGTTCTCCACCTCCCTGCGCCCCATCGGCTGGAGCGTGCCGCCGATGTGGGACCCGGTGGCCGGCGACTACGCCAGCGCCGACGGCTGGATTCGCCTGCACACCAACGCACCGCATCATCGCCTTGCGGCGGAAAAAGTCCTCGGCACCTGCACCGACCGCGCCGACATGGCGGCCAGGGTGGCCCGATGGAACAAGGCCGAGCTGGAACAGGCCGTGGTCGACGCAGGCGGTTGTGCCGCCGAGATGCGTTCATGGCAAGCGTGGCAGGCCCATCCCCAAGGGCTGGCGGTGAACGCCGAGCCGCTGGTGCACCTGAGTGAAACGACTGGAGAGCGGCGCAAACCCTGGCTCGGCTCCGTGACCCAGCCACTGGCGGGCCTCAAGGTGCTGGATTTGACCCGCGTGCTGGCCGGCCCCGTCGCCAGCCGCTTCCTCGCCGGCCTGGGGGCCGACGTGCTGCGCATCGACCCGCCGACCTGGAACGAACCCGGCGTGGTGCCGGAAGTCACCCTGGGCAAACGCTGCGCCCGCCTCGACCTGCATCGGGCCGATGATCGCGCGGCATTCGAGGCACTGCTCAAGGACACCGACATCCTTTTGCACGGCTACCGTGCCGACGCCCTGGAACGCCTGGGCTACGGCGCCGAGCAGCGCCGGCAGATGGCCCCGGGCCTGATCGACGTCAGCCTCAATGCCTATGGCTGGAGCGGCCCGTGGCAGAACCGGCGCGGCTTCGACAGCCTGGTGCAAATGAGCAGCGGCATTGCCGAAGCCGGCATGGGCTGGAAACACACCGACAAACCGACACCGCTGCCGGTGCAGGCGCTGGATCATGGCACCGGCTATCTGCTGGCGGCCAGCGCCCTGGTGCTGTTGTCCCGGCGCCTGGCAAGCGGTCAGGGCGGCTCGGCACGCCTGTCACTGGCACGCACGGCGAAGCTGTTGATCGAACGTGGCGCAGGGGATTCGACCCTATTGCGAGCCGAGGCTGAGGATGATCAGGGCCTGGTGGTCGAACAGACGCCATGGGGACCGGCCCATCGCCTGCACGTGCCCTTGAAAATCACCGGGACGCCGCTGCAATGGACCTTGCCAGCGGCGGAACTGGGCGCGCATCGGGCACGGTGGTGACGCTCACTACCGGTTAAAAAATGCCCTTTGTGGCGAGGGAGCTTGCTCCCGCTGGGCTGCGCAGCAGCCCCCTCCAAAAGCCACTACAATCAGCTTGAAACACCGCGTCGTCGGGCCTCGGGGCCGCTGCGCGCCCCAGCGGGAGCAAGCTCCCTCGCCACAAGAGTCCGCCTCGACAACGTGGTAGCCTCACAACTCCAAAAACCCACTGTACAACCCATAAGCCGCGATGCCCGCCCCTGACATCACGCAAGCAAATATTCCCTTTTCCACATGGGTGAACAAGGGCTGCCCCTGCTCGCGCTTGGCCTGGGCAAACAGGATCACCCCGGGCGCATACAACAGCGCCGACAGCAGCAGGTATTTCACGCCTCCGGCATACAGCAGCCACACCGCGTAGCACAGCGCGACACCACCGATGCACAGGTCTTTCATGCGCCGTGCCGAGCCCTGTTCGTAGGTTTCCCCCCGGGCGCAAAGCAGCACCGCATAAGCCGCCGACCACAGGTACGGCACCAGGATCATCGACGAGGCGAGGTAGATCAGGCTGGTGTAGGTGCCTGCGGAAAACAGAGTGATCAGCAAAAACAGCTGGATCATGCCACTGGTCAGCCACAGCGCGTTGACCGGCGCACGGTTGGCATTCTCCTTGGTCAGGAACGCCGGCATGGTCTTGTCCCGGGCGGTGGCGTAGAGGATTTCAGCGCACAACAGCGCCCAGGACAGCAGGGCTCCCAACAGTGAAACCGCCAGCCCCAGGCTGATCAGCAACGCGCCCCAGGGCCCGACAATGTGCTCCAGCACACCGGCCAAGGATGGGTTCTGCAACTGTGCCAGTTCCCGCTGGCTCATGACCCCCAGGGACAACACATTCACCAGCACCAGCAGCGCCAATACCCCGAGAAACCCGATCACCGTCGCACGCCCTACATCCGCACGTCTTTCTGCCCGTGCCGAATAGACGCTGGCGCCTTCGATGCCGATAAACACGAACACCGTCACCAGCATCATGTTGCGCACCTGGTCCATCACACTGCCCAGGTCCGGATTCATCGCGCCCCAGATATCGCGGGTGAAAACCTCGGCCTTGAAGGCCACGGCGGCCATGACGACGAACATCAACAGCGGCACGACCTTGGCCACGGTGGTCACTAGATTGATGAAGGCCGCCTCCTGGATCCCGCGCAGCACCAGGAAATGCACCGCCCACAGCAACAACGACGCACAGCCGATGGCCACCGGCGTATTGCCTTGGCCGAACACCGGGAAGAAGTAGCCCAAGGTACTGAACAGCAGCACGAAGTAACCGACATTGCCCAGCCAGGCACTGATCCAGTAGCCCCAGGCAGACGAGAAGCCCATATAGTCACCGAAGCCGGCCTTGGCATAGGCGTACACGCCCGAATTCAATTCCGGCTTGCGATTGGCCAGGGTCTGGAACACGAAGGCCAGGGTCAGCATACCGATGGCGGTGATGGCCCAGCCGATCAGCACCGCTCCGACATCGGCCCGGGCCGCCATGTTTTGCGGCAGGGAAAAAATCCCGCCGCCGATCATTGACCCCACCACCAGTGCGATCAGTGCGCCCAGTGGCAACTTTTCAATCGGCTGCGGCATCTTCTCTCACTATTAAATTAAGTAAATAAAGCGACATAACGTTTTTGAATAACGTCATCCACACAAAGTCCAAAGACTTATGACCCGGCCATTCTTCAAGCCCCTAATTAAAAAGACCATGACACTCCATCATTATTGTCACGAACGCAGCCTACAAAATAGTTGCGACTCAGTGGAAATCAACTAGCGTGAATAATCCTGCGGCAAGAAAACCTTCACAAAGCCTTTGCCAAAGGCCCTGAAACGGGCCTTTCGAGCAACTTCAAGACGCCAACGGACGGTGTTAACTCCTTCATTAACAATGGAATGTTGCCATGCACTGATCCAGATCAGCTATTCAACTTTCAAATCGACTTAGTCTGTTGGCTCTCTTCTCCTGCACTGGAGTCTCGCAAATGTCTGATACGCCCGGAAAACTTCGATTAGGTGCGTTGGTTGCACTGGTTGTCGGCTCCATGATCGGCGGCGGGATCTTTTCCCTGCCACAAAACATGGCCGCCAGCGCCGACGTCGGTGCGGTGCTGATCGGCTGGGCCATCACCGCCGTCGGCATGCTGACCCTGGCCTTCGTGTTCCAGACCCTGGCCAACCGCAAACCCGATCTGGACGGCGGGGTGTATGCCTACGCCAAGGCCGGCTTCGGCGACTACATGGGTTTCTCCTCTGCCTGGGGTTACTGGATCAGCGCCTGGCTGGGCAACGTCGGCTACTTCGTGCTGCTGTTCAGCACCCTGGGCTACTTCTTCCCAATCTTTGGTGAAGGCAACACCGTTGCGGCGGTAATCGGCGCCTCGGTGTTGTTGTGGGCAGTGCACTGGCTGGTGCTGCGCGGCATCAAGGAAGCCGCGTTCATCAACCTCGTCACCACCGTGGCCAAGGTCGTGCCGCTGGTGTTGTTCGTGCTGATCGCGGTGTTCGCCTTCAAGCTCGATATCTTCACCGCCGACATCTGGGGCTTGAAGAATCCGGACCTGGGCAGCGTGATGAACCAGGTGCGGCACATGATGCTGGTCACCGTGTGGGTGTTCATCGGCATCGAGGGCGCGAGTATTTTTTCCGCCCGCGCAGAGAAACGTACCGACGTGGGCAAGGCCACCGTCATCGGCTTCATCACCGTACTGCTGTTCCTGGTACTGGTGAACGTGCTGTCCCTGGGCATCATGACACAGCCTGAACTGGCGAAGTTGCAGAACCCGTCCATGGCCGCCGTGCTGGAGCATGTCGTGGGGCACTGGGGCGCGGTGCTGATCAGCGTCGGCCTGATCATCTCGCTGCTCGGCGCCCTGCTGTCCTGGGTATTGCTGTGCGCCGAGATCATGTTCGCCGCTGCCAAAGATCACACCATGCCCGAGTTCCTGCGCCGGGAAAACGCCAACCACGTACCGGCCAATGCCCTATGGCTGACCAACGCAATGGTCCAGCTGTTTCTGATCATCACCCTGTTCTCGGCCAGTACTTACCTGTCACTGATCTACCTCGCCACTTCGATGATCCTGGTGCCGTACCTGTGGTCGGCGGCCTACGCCGTGCTGCTGGCGGTGCGCGGCGAGACCTACGAAGGCTTCGCGGCCGAGCGGCGCAAGGACCTGATCATCGGCGCTGTCGCCCTGATCTACGCCGTATGGCTGCTGTACGCCGGCGGGATCAAGTACCTGCTGCTCTCGGCCCTGCTCTATGCCCCCGGCGCGATCCTGTTCGCCAAGGCCAAGCGCGAGTTGGGCAAACCAATTTTCACCTCTGTCGAGAAGCTGATTTTCGCCGCAGTGATCGCAGGCGCCCTGGTGGCGGCCTACGGGCTCTACGACGGCTTCCTGACCTTGTAGTTGGCTGATTGTTCTAACTGGAGGATTTGTAATGACCACGGAAAAAGTGAAATACGGCGTGCATTCCGAAGCCGGCAAATTACGTAAAGTCATGGTGTGTTCCCCAGGCCTGGCCCACCAGCGGCTGACCCCGAACAACTGCGACGAGCTGCTGTTCGACGATGTGATCTGGGTCAACCAGGCCAAGCGCGATCATTTCGATTTCGTCACCAAGATGCGCGAGCGCGACATCGACGTGCTGGAAATGCACAACCTGCTGACCGACATCGTCGCCATCCCCGAAGCCCTGGACTGGATCCTGCAGCGCAAGATCACCGCCAACTCGGTGGGCCTGGGCCTGGTGAATGAAGTCGGTTCGTGGCTGCGCAGCCTGGAGCCACGCCATATCGCCGAATTCCTGATTGGCGGCGTCTCGGCCGATGACCTGCCGGACAGCTTCGGTGGCAAGACCATTCAGATGTTCCGCGACTTCCTCGGGCACTCCAGCTTCATCCTGCCGCCGTTGCCCAACACCCAGTTCACCCGCGACACCACCTGCTGGATCTACGGCGGCGTGACCCTGAACCCGATGTATTGGCCGGCGCGGCGCCAGGAAACCCTGCTGGCCAGCGCCATCTACAAATTCCATCCCGAGTTCACGAACGCCGACTTCCAGATCTGGTACGGCGACCCGGACCAGGATCACGGCAACGCCACCCTTGAAGGCGGCGACGTGATGCCCATCGGCAACGGCGTGGTGCTGATCGGCATGGGCGAACGTTCGTCCCGCCAGGCCATCGGCCAACTGGCGCTGAACCTGTTCAAGCACAAGGCCGTGGAACGGGTGATCGTCGCCGGCTTGCCGAAATCCCGCGCGGCCATGCACCTGGACACCGTGTTCAGCTTCTGCGACCGCGACCTGGTCACGATTTTCCCCGAAGTGGTGAGCCAGATCGTCGCCTTCTCCCTGCGCCCTGACGAGAGCAAGCCCGGCGGCATCGATGTGCGTCGCGAGGACGGCAGCTTCCTCGATACCGTGGCCGCGGCCCTCAAGCTGCCGGCGCTGCGGGTGGTGGAAACCGGCGGCAACAGCTTCGCCGCCGAACGCGAACAATGGGACGACGGTAACAACGTAGTGGCCGTGGAGCCGGGCGTAGTGATCGGCTACGACCGAAACACCTACACCAACACCCTGCTGCGCAAGGCCGGTGTGGAAGTCATCACCATCAGCGCCAGCGAACTGGGCCGGGGCCGTGGCGGTGGTCACTGCATGACCTGCCCGATCATCCGCGACCCGATCGATTACTGACCTTTGAGCCTGGGCCGGTATCGATCCGATACCCGCCCAGGGGATAACCTACACCTGAGGAGATCCACATCATGGCGTTCAACATGCGCAACCGCAGCCTGCTGAGCTTGATGCACCACACCAACCGCGAGCTGCACTTTCTGCTGGACCTGTCCCGCGACCTCAAGCGTGCCAAGTACACCGGCACCGAACAACCGCACCTCAAGGGCAAGAACATCGCGCTGATCTTCGAAAAGACCTCCACCCGCACCCGCTGCGCCTTTGAAGTGGCAGCCCATGACCAGGGCGCCCACGTCACCTACATCGACCCGGTGTCATCGCAGATCGGTCACAAGGAAAGCATGAAAGACACCGCCCGGGTCCTGGGGCGGATGTTCGACGCCATCGAGTACCGGGGCTTCGAACAGGAGATCGTCGAGGAACTGGCCAAGTTCGCCGGCGTGCCGGTGTTCAACGGCCTGACCGCCGAATTCCACCCCACCCAGATGATCGCCGACACCCTGACCATGCGCGAACACAGTGACAAGCCGCTGCATGACATCAGCTACGCCTACCTGGGCGATGCCCGCTACAACATGGGCAATTCGCTGCTGATGATCGGCGCCAAACTGGGCATGGACGTGCGCATCGGCGCGCCGAAAGCCTTGTGGCCGCATCAGGACTTCATCGACCAGTGCCAGGCCTTCGCCGCCGAAAGTGGCGCGCGCATCACCATCACTGAAGACCCGAAGGAAGCCGTCAAGGGCGTGGACTTCATCCACACCGACATCTGGGTGTCCATGGGCGAGCCGGTGGAAGCCTGGGATGAGCGCATCGAGCAATTGCTGCCCTACCAGGTCAATGCGCAAATGATGAAAGCCTCGGGCAACCCGCGGGTGAAATTCATGCACTGCCTGCCAGCGTTCCATAACAGCGAAACCAAGGTCGGCAAGGACATCGCCGCCCGTTACCCGAACCTGGCCAATGGCGTGGAAGTGACCGAGGAGGTCTTCGAATCGCCGGCCAACATCGCCTTCGAGCAAGCGGAAAACCGCATGCACACCATCAAGGCGATCCTGGTCTCGGCGTTGGCGGATATCTGAAACCAACGCAGTTCCCTTGTGGGAGCGAGCTTGCTCGCGATGGCGCAGGAACAGGCAACATTGATGTCGACTGACACACCGCTATCGCGAGCAAGCTCGCTCCCACAAGGGACCGCGTTGTTCGTCCATTTTCTAGAAGGACAACACCATGCGTATCGTCGTTGCCCTGGGCGGTAACGCCCTCCTGCGTCGGGGTGAACCCATGACCGCAGACAATCAACGCATCAACATCCGCACCGCGACCGAACAGATCGCGAAAATCCACCCCGGCAACCAACTGGTCATCGCCCACGGCAACGGCCCGCAGGTCGGCCTGCTGTCGTTGCAGGCGGCGGCCTACACCTCGGTGACGCCGTATCCGCTGGACGTGCTCGGCGCCGAAACCGAAGGCATGATCGGCTACATCATTGAACAGGAACTGGGCAATCTGCTGGACTTCGAAGTCCCCTTCGCCACGCTCCTGACCCAGGTTGAAGTGGACGGCAACGACCCGGCCTTCCAAAAACCCACCAAACCCATCGGCCCGGTCTACAGCCAGGAAGAGGCGCAGGAACTGGCCGCCGAAAAAGGCTGGGCCATCGCCCCGGACGGCGACAAGTTCCGTCGCGTGGTCGCAAGCCCCAGGCCCAAGCGCATCTTTGAAATCCGCCCGATCAAATGGCTGCTGGAAAAGGGCAGTATCGTGATCTGTGCCGGCGGTGGCGGCATCCCGACGATGTACGACGCCGACGGCAAGCTGCAAGGCGTGGAAGCGGTCATCGACAAGGACCTGTGCTCGGCGCTGCTGGCCGAACAGCTGGAAAGTGATCTGCTGGTGATCGCCACCGACGTCAACGCCGCGTTCATCGACTTCGGCAAGCCGACCCAGAAAGCCATCGCCCAGGCCCACCCCGACGAAATGGAAAAGCTCGGCTTCGCCGCCGGCTCCATGGGGCCGAAGGTGCAGGCCGCCTGCGAATTCGCGCGCAACACTGGCAAGGTCGCGGTGATCGGTTCACTCTCGGACATCGACGCGATCGTCCTGGGCAAGGCCGGCACCCGTATCAGCACGGCGACACCTGGCATCGCTTATCGATAACAGGAAACTTGGGGGCGGATCCAGGGTCTGCCCTACTCCCCATGCCTTCAAAGGAGAGTTGCTTATGGCCATGTTCGAACCCGGACACCTGCACATGGAGCGCCATGCGCTGAACAAGGATGATTTCAGCTACAACCTGTGCATCGACTACAAGGTCGACCAGGACGGCAAGGAAGGCACGGGCATGTCGTTCCGGGTGCATGGCACCGTCGAAGACAAGTCACTGGACGAGACATTCTTCCTGGCCAAGGACCAGGCCTTCGACTTCGCCCGCCACGCCACGCGCATCGCCCAGAAGTATGGCTTGCCCAAGACAGCGAGCATCGGCTCGATGCACAAGTACTACGACGAAATGTTCGAAGACGTGCGCAAGCAACTGGACGTCAAGCCGGGCGATCCGATGAAGCCAGAACACCTGGAATAACAGGTTCAGAACACCTGTGATCCTGGAATGAAATGAACCTGTGGCGAGGGAGCTTGCTCCCGCTCGGTTGCGCAGCGACCGCAACATCTTGGGGCCGCTGCGCAGCCCAGCGGGAGCAAGCTCCCTCGCCACAAAAAAGCACTGCATTCATCCCCAAGGAACTGGGTTCCCACCGGGTTATCAGTGCTCTGAATATCGGGTTAAACATACTCGCTGCCTGACTGGCAACTCGCCACAGCTGACCTATTCTGAAAGTAGTACCCCCGGGTATTCGTTCAGAGGTCACCGCCATGAACATTAAAACAAGAAGACGCCTCGCCATTTTTGTCACCTGCGCCGCCACGCTCGCGCTGTACGGCACTGCGGCCTACCGGGTCGAGCAGGCCAGGCAACTGCCCCGTGAATACGCCAGTTGCAACTTCGAACGGTGCATCCCCCACAGCGCAACCCTGAACGCCCTGCGCTGAGGCGTGGTCAGTCGTCCTGTTGATCGGTCTTGAGCCGGTCCCGGAACGTCTTGGGCGAGATGCCGACGCGTCGGCGAAACAGCCGGGTGAAGTTGGTCGGATCGGAAAACCCGAGCATTTCGGAAATCTCGTAGATGGTCATGCCGGTGTAGGTCAGCAGGCGCTTGGCTTCCAGCAACTGGCGCTCATGCATGATCTGCAGCGCCGGTTGCCCCGCCAGTTCCCGGCAGGTGCCGTTGAGGTGCGACACGGAAATGCCCAAGCGGTGGGCCAGGTCTTCGACCTTGACGTGCTCGCGATAGGTTTCTTCCACCAACTGGATGAAGCCATTGAGGTATTCCCGGGCCCGTTGCGGGCGCTGGGCCTGGGTGTGTCGCTGCATCACCTGGCGGCTGACCCAGACCATGATCACGCTGACCAGCGCATGCATCAGCATTTCCCGCGCCGGTTGATGCCCCACGTATTCATTCTGCAAGGCGCTGAACAGGCTGTTGAGGTACTCGGCATTCTCGAGGGCGGGGTAGCTTTCGGCCTGGGCCAGGACGTTGACCGAATGCCCCAGTTGCGCTTGCAGGTGCGTGACCAGCGGCGCTGCCAGGGTCACCACGTAACCTTCCACATCCTCGGAAAAACGAAAACCATGGACCGACAGCGGCGGCAGGATCTGCACGGCTGGCTCGGTGAGTAGCGTACGCCGACCCTCGATTTCCAGTTCCGCCTGGCCCTTGAAGACAAACAACAACTGGCACAGATCGGCATGGCGATGGGGCTTGATTTCCCATTGATGCTCGCGGCTGCGCTTGGAGATGGTCTCGCAGTGCAACAAGTCCGGCGTCGGCCATTCCTGGCTCTCGCCATAGAGCTTGAACACCGGGATCGAAGGCAGGTCAGGTTTTTTCATAACGTGGATCCGGGCCTGGGGTTGCGGGCGATAATCGCACCAATTGGCAAAAAGAACAGGTATCGGCTCAGTTTTCCCCTTCAACTGACAGGTCCGCAAGCGAAAAATGTAGGCACTCGATTTCTAATAATCAACACCGACCCTGGTCGCGTGCTTCGTGCGAGTCATAACAACAATGAAAACCCTCAAGACCCAAGTCGCTATTATCGGTGCCGGCCCCTCTGGCCTGCTACTCGGCCAGTTGCTGCACAACGCCGGGATCGACACTGTCATCCTCGAACGCCAGCCCCCGGAATACGTACTGAGCCGCATCCGCGCCGGCGTGCTGGAGCAAGGTATGGTCGAACTGCTGCGCCAGGCCGGCGTTGGCCAGCGCATGGACGCCGAAGGCCTGCCCCATGATGGTTTTGAACTGGTGCTCAACGATCGACGGGTGCACATCGATCTCAAGGGCCTGACCGGTGGTAAAAACGTCATGGTCTACGGTCAGACCGAAGTGACCCGTGACTTGATGGCCGCCCGCGAAGCCGCCGGCGCCCGGACCCTGTACCTGGCCAGCAACGCCCAACCCCACGACATGCAAACCCAAACCCCTTTCGTGACCTTCGAGCATGAAGGAGAAACCTGGCGCCTGGACTGCGATTACATTGCCGGTTGCGACGGTTTCCACGGTGTGGCGCGACAGTCCATTCCTGCGGATAAACTCAAGGTCTTCGAACGCGTCTACCCGTTTGGCTGGCTCGGCGTGCTGGCCGATACCCCGCCGGTCCACGAAGAACTGGTCTACGCTCGCCACGCGCGCGGTTTTGCCTTGTGCAGCATGCGCTCCAAGACCCGCACCCGTTATTACCTGCAAGTGCCCGCCGAGGAACAAGTGACCGACTGGCCGGACGAGCGTTTCTGGGGCGAACTGAAAAACCGCCTGCCCGCCGACCTGGCCGCAGCCCTGGTGACCGGCCCGTCCATCGAGAAAAGCATCGCCCCGCTGCGCAGCTTCGTGGTCGAGCCGATGCAGTATGGGCGGATGTTCCTGGTGGGCGATGCGGCCCACATCGTCCCGCCCACTGGCGCCAAAGGGCTGAACCTGGCGGCCAGCGATGTCAGCACGCTGTTCAACATCCTGCTCAAGGTCTATCGCGACGGCCGTGTGGATCTGCTGCAGAAGTATTCGGCCATCTGCCTGCGGCGCGTCTGGAAAGCCGAACGGTTCTCCTGGTGGATGACCTCGATGCTGCACCGCTTTGACGACGACGCCTTCAACCAGCGTATCAGCGAAGCGGAGCTGGAGTATTTCGTCGACTCCGAGGCCGGCCGAAAAACCATCGCGGAAAATTACGTCGGACTTCCTTACGAGGCTATCGAATAGTCGCCTATCGACTTAAACTGCGGGTTTCGTCCATTTTGCCTCTCCGGCGCGATGCCCGCAGGTTCTGCCTTGACTCGGTTCAATACGCTCCAAGCCCCAAAACCGGCCATCCACAGCGTGCTGGTAGCCCTGATGCTGGCGATTTTCCTGGGGGCGCTGGACCAGACCATCGTCGCCGTCTCGATGCCGGCCATCTCCGCACAGTTTGCCGACGTCAGCCTGCTGGCCTGGGTGATTTCCGGCTACATGGTCGCCATGACCGTGGCGGTGCCGATCTACGGCAAGCTCGGTGACCTCTACGGTCGCCGGCCGCTGATGCTGTTCGGCATGGGCTTGTTCACCCTGGCCTCGCTGTTCTGCGGCCTGGCACAAGACATGGAGCAATTGGTGCTGGCGCGGATTTTCCAGGGCATCGGCGCCGGCGGGATGATTTCGGTGAGCCAGGCGATCATCGGCGACATCATCCCGCCCCGCGAACGCGGTCGCTACCAGGGTTATTTCAGCAGCATGTACGCGGTGGCCAGCGTGGCCGGGCCGGTGCTCGGCGGCTACATGACCGAGTACCTGTCGTGGCGCTGGGTGTTCTGGATCAACCTGCCGCTGGGCCTGGTGGCCTGGTGGGTCGCCCGACGCAGCCTGGTCGGGCTGCCGTTGCCGCAACGCACGCCGATCATTGATTACCTGGGCACCGTGTTGCTGATCATCGGCCTGACGGCGCTGCTGCTGGGGATTACCCAGGTCGGCCAGGGTCATGCCTGGCACAGCCGTGAAGTGTTGGGGTTGCTGGGTTGCGCAGGCGCAGCGCTGGGGGTGTTCGCCTGGCACGAGCGCCGGGCGCGGGAGCCGTTGTTGCCGATGCACCTGTTCGCCAACCGCGATGCGGTGCTGTGCTGGTGTACGGTGTTCTTCACCAGCTTCCAGGCGATTTCCCTGACGGTGCTGGTGCCGTTGCGCTTCCAGAGCGTGACCGGCGCCGGTGCCGACGGTGCGGCGTTGCACTTGTTGCCGCTGGCGATAGGGCTGCCGGTCGGCGCGTATTTCGCCGGACGCCGGACCTCGGTCACGGGGCGCTACAAGCCGATGATCCTGGGCGGCGCCCTGCTCTTCCCGTTCGCTATCCTCGGCATGGCCTTCACCCCGCCCGCCGCGCTCTGGCTGAGCAGCCTGTTCATGCTGCTCAGCGGCATCGCCTCCGGCATGCAGTTTCCCACGTCACTGGTGGGTGCGCAGAACGCCGTACACCAACAGGACATCGGCGTCGCCACCAGCACCACCAACCTGTTCCGCGCCCTTGGCGGCGCGGTGGGCGTGGCACTGATGTCAGCGTTGCTGCTGGCCTTGCTGCATAATTCCAGCTTCGCCCAGCTCGCCAGCTCGTCGTTGATCGGTGAAGGGCATTCCGGCAGCGTCTTGCTGGACGGCCTGAACGCCGCCCCGGGCGAGGCGCAGAACGCCTTGCGCCAGGAATTGCAGGCGACGTTCCGCCATTTGCTGGTGATCAGCGCGGCGGTGTCGTTGCTGGGGCTGGCGGCGGCGGTGGTGATGCCCAATCAACTGCTGCGTGGGCGAGAGGATAAGGTTCACTAGGCAGATAGAGCCGCAGCCCCACAGGCCTGTGATCGAACCAGCCCCGTGGTTCAACACAGAACCCTGTGGCGAGGGAGCTTGCTCCCGCTGGGCTGCGCAGCAGACCCAAAAATTCAGTGTCCGCCGGTACAGTAGAGGGCCGCTTCGCGCCCCAGCGGGAGCAAGCTCCCTCGCCACAGGGGAACGGTGTATGGCTTTAGTCAAACCGTCGCCGCCACACTTCCCGGCACCACCACCACACTCATCCCCTCCTTCATCCGCTTGGCATCGCGCACAAAACAACGTGACGCCAGGAACAGGAACACCATGGTCAGGAACAGCGCCACCGGGATCAGGTACATCGCGTCATGCAGGCCGATGGCCTTGAACGCTTCTGTCATCTGGTCGACTCCGGCTGCGGCCATGGCCGTGCGGGCGAAGTAGTCGGACAAGCCGCCCACCACCACCGGCCCCAGGCCGCCGCCAAGCAAATACAGCCCCGCAAAGTACAACGCCATCGCCGTGGCGCGCAGGCGCGGCTCCACCACGTCCTGGATCGCGGTGTAGACGCAGGTGTAGAAGTTATAGGCAAACAGCCAACCCACGCTGAACACCGCCACGAACACGCCGATTTCAATGCGCCCGGCATGCAGGGCCCATGCTGTGGTGACCGTCGAAATCGCCAGGCTGAACGCTGCAAACAGCAGGCGGCCGTTGGGCACGCGCTGGTGGATCTTGTCCGCGACCCAGCCGCCCAGGGTGAGCCCGAACAACCCCGTCACGCCCACCATGATCCCGGTGGCCACCGCCGCCTCGTGCAACGGCATCAGGAAATAGCGTTGCAGCATCGGCACCAGGAAGGAGTTGCAGGCATAGGTGGCGAAGTTGAAGCACAACCCAGCCAACACCAACCACAGGAACGTGGGAATCGCCAGCACCCGACGGATCGGCCGGTCGATCTTTTCCTGGGACACCTGCACGGTTTCCGCCGCGCCGCGCTTGGGTTCCTTGATGAAGAACATGAATAGCGCCAGCACCAAGCCTGGCACAGCCGCGATAAAGAACGGCGCGCGCCAACTGTCGAACGCCTTGACCATCGCCCCGATGGTGAAGAACGCCAGCAGCAAGCCAATCGGCAGGCCCAGCATGAAGATGCCCATGGCCCGCGCCCGGCGATGGGCCGGGAACAGATCGCCAATCAGTGAGTTGGCCGCTGGGGCATAACTCGCCTCGCCGATCCCGACGCCCATGCGCACCACCAGGAACGCCCAGAAACTGCCCACCAGGCCGTTGACCGCCGTCAGCGCGCTCCAGGTCGCCAGGCCCCAGCCCATCAACTTGCTGCGCGAACCGGTATCGGCCAAGCGTCCCAATGGCAACCCGGCAATGGCGTAGACGATGGTGAAAGCGGTGCCGATGATGCCGATCTGGAAGTCGCTGAGACTCCACTCCATGCGGATCGGCTCGATGATGATCGCCGGGATGGTGCGGTCGAAGAAGTTGAACAGGTTGGCCAAAAACAACAGGAACAGAATGCGCCAGGCATTCGCCGCTTGGGTCGAGTTCTGCATGGGTCCGTCTCTTTTATTGTTATGGAGCATTAGCGGAATCTGCAATCTAGACAGCGGCGCGCGGGCTGTCTCCAATCATTCGCAAGGCTGATACCCACCCATGGCAAGCGGCGCGTTTCTTGATAACGGTCAATTTCCTGTAACAATTGCCATCATTTCGCCCATTCTTGATTAAAGATCGTCTGCCGGTGGCCGATTCAACCTATCAGGAAAGAATCTCTCGAGCTGCCCCCCAGGCTATAGCCCTGGACGCTCGGGGCCGACCTTCGCGCCATCCAGGACGCGAGCTCCCATCCGCGATGGTTCGATGACAGCGCTCGTCGAGCCAACCAGTTCAGGCAAATGGCGCACAATGACTTCCAAAAAAACAGCCACTGCGGTATCCGATCTGACCCTGAGCCCAGCCGCCAATGGCCCTGAAGCCTCGAAACCATCGAGCAGCTCGCGTCCCCTGTCGACTCAGCAGTATCTGTATTTCACCGAAACCAACACCGACCGCATCCTCGACAACCTCGACGGCCTGCGCGACGCGGTGTTCCCACGACCGCCCCATCTGGTAGAGGACGAGAGCGACCGCACTCAGCAGGAGTTCCCCTCGGTCTGCCTGATCGGCCTGGGCCGCTGCGGCTCCAACATCGCCCTCGACGTGGCGGAGCTGGTGTACAACGCCCGCAAGTTCTACCTCAACGAATTCAATGCTGAAGACAAGGCCTACAGCGACAAGGGCTACAGCCCCGCGCAGTGGATCCGCAACAATCTGCGCCTGGGCACCAGCAAGGCCAGCAAACCGGTGTTCCTGGTGGAACCGCTGGTGATGCTCGGCGACCTGGACAAGGACATCGCCGGGCGCATCCGTTTCTCGCGCAAGGGTGAGAAAAGCGGCTTTTTGCGCGACTACAGCAAGATGAAAATCATGGACCTCTCGGAAGTCCACGCCGGTGGCGCCGGTAACGCGCCGATCCTGGGCCAATACCTGGCCAAGATCATCCTGAACAAGGACACCCAGCGCTTCTCCAGCCCCGACTGGAAAATGATCCACTCGTACCTGATCGACAGCTGCGGCATCAAGGCCAACCAGTCGCGCCTGTACTTCTCGATCTTCAGTGCCGGCGGCGGTACCGGCTCGGGCATGGCCTCGGAATTCGGCCTGGCCCAGCAGTACTCGTACATGAACAAGACGTTCGACACCAAGCCGATGGACGAACACGACAGCAAAAGCGGTCATTCCTTCGTCTTCGAGCCGATCTTCACCAGCGGCATCTGCGTGCTGCCGAACATCTCCGATCACCGTAGCGAAATGTCCGAGGCTTTGCACATCAACGCCGGGCGCCTGCTGTGCAAGTACCTGTCGGAAGAATGGGATTTCTCGTACAACTTCGCCAATGAAGACAGCAGCGAAGCCAGCGTGATGGGGCGTATCCGCCCCTGGAACGCGATGATGCTGATCTCCAACGACATCATGCGCTACGCCGAAGAAAGCGATGACGGCAACATCCAGAACATTGACGTCAATGCCATGGAGAAGCACGCCAACCAGTACATCTCCCAGCAGATCTTCAACATCCTGACGGCCCAGGCCGTGACCACCGACTACGACCAGAACTATTTCCGTCGTGCCGGCATCGACATCGGCGAAACCATTCGCCTGGACGCCAACGACCTGTTCATGAGCCTGGCCGGCCCGGTGGCGATTGCCTACGCCGAATCCGTCGTCCCGGAAACCCCGGCGCCCAGCGGCGACAAGTTCAAGGTGTTCGAGAAAGAACCGCCGCGCCTGAACATCGACGACCTGTTCTTCCGCTCCATCGACCTGCCGCACTTCAACAAAGTCACCCAGGCCATCGAAGGCATCAGCCTGCTGCCGATCGAATCCAAGCGCTACCGCGCCTCGCTGGAGCAGTACAAGAATTCCGGCTACGACGCCGCGGCCCTGCATGACCTGCACTTCTTCAAGAATTGCTCGTCGGTGGTGTCCATCGTCTCCCTGCCCAAGGACTACAAGCTGTCCTACATGGACCTGAACCGGCTCAAGACCCACCTCAACAGCCTGTTCCCCAACACCACCCTCAAGCGTTACGCGTTGGTGATCGGCGCGTCGGCCAACCTGTCGTTGACCACCCTGATCGCCAAGAGCCCGTGCCTGTCGGATGATTTCCTGACCCTGATCGTGGCCTTCATCAAACGTTGCTTCGCCCGCACGCCATACCGCTTCGACGACACCCTGGACAACTCGATCCTGGACTTCATCATCAATGAAGATTTCGACGAAGAACGGATCGACGACCTGCTCAACGAATTCGAAAACCCGGCGAAGATCCTCGACACCAACTGGTACGCGATCAAGCCGATGTACGAGAAGAAGTACCGCGAGCTGATCAGTGACAAGGACAAGTTCGTCTCGATCAACGATATCCGCCTGTCCCGCGACTGCGTGAAAAAGGCCATCAAGTACCTGCGCGAGATCTACCGTCACCGCATTGGCAAGACCAAGGTCATTTCCTTGAATAACCATACTGGCAGGACTTACTGAGGCCAGGCGCAGCACTGCGTCGCGCCTTTCGCGAGCAGGCTCGTTCCCACATGGAACCGCGTTTTTTCAGAAGGAATGCGGCCCACTGTGGGGGCGAGCCTGCTCGCGAAGGCGGCCTTGAACACACACTGGGACAACATCCAGAAACAATTGAGCAGCCCAAAGGCTGCTCTATGAACTGTTCCCGTTACGTATACGTCACCCTGCCATGTGGCGTTTCGCCACGGCAGGAAGCCATCACGCTACTCACCTACACACTTTATTGCTTACCCGAACACGAACCAACCTGGTGCATTGATCAGTTCGATGCCCTTTCCTGGATCATAATCCAGGGCGAAACCACCACCGCCCAAAGCTGCGGATCGCGTTCCAGAAAATCCAGCGCCCGCGTTTCAGACAGCTTGGCGAGCTGGTCGGCGGCCAGCCAGGCGGCGACTTTAGTACCTTCGTCCCGGGCGACGGCCTCGGCGGCGGCGATCAAATCCAGTGCCGGATCGACCCACAATAGGGCACCCTTGGCAAAGAACGGCTCCAGCTCTTTCCAGGTGATGGATGCGGTTTCACCAAGCAGCTTGGCATAGAGGGTGCTAGGTTCTTGATTCATGGGACCTGTCCGGAAAAGAAATCGGCGCGAATGATAACGTCGGTGGTCTGGCAGAAAAACCCGGTAGCAATTGCAGTACCGATTGAAAAGCGCAGGAAAGCCAAGGATTGCCGATATGACCGGACAAACCCCGCCGCCATTCTGTCTTTTTCTTTCAATTAAGCGACACCCTCAGGTTTTGCCCCCAAGCGCCAGCTTCCCTTGCCAACAATCGGCGCTCTACACTGTACCGGTACAGTTGCCGGGGGCATTTTCCGCGAGGGTATCCAAGATATCTGACCCGGTTCTGCTGCTACGGCGCCAGGACTATAAAAACTACAACAGCATGAGTGGAGCACTATGACTAAGGCTACTAAGCAGATTTCCAAACTGTTTGCCGCTATGGTTCTGGCCGGGGTTGCCAGCCATTCGTTCGCCGCCGACACCATCAAGATCGGCATCGCCGGCCCAAAAACCGGCCCTGTAGCCCAATACGGCGACATGCAATTCAGTGGCTCCAAAATGGCCATCGAGCAGATCAACGCCAAGGGTGGCGTCAACGGCAAGCAACTCGTCGCCGTTGAGTACGATGACGCCTGCGATCCAAAACAAGCGGTCGCGGTCGCGAACAAAGTCGTCAACGACGGCATCAAGTTCGTGGTCGGCCACCTGTGCTCCAGCTCCACCCAGCCGGCTTCGGACATCTATGAAGACGAAGGCGTGGTCATGATCACCCCGGCCGCTACCAGCCCGGACATCACCGCTCGCGGCTACAAGATGATCTTCCGCACCATCGGCCTGGACAGCGCCCAAGGCCCTGCGGCCGGCAACTACATCGCCGACCACGTCAAGCCGAAGATCGTTGCGGTCCTGCACGACAAGCAGCAGTACGGTGAAGGCATCGCCAGCGCCGTGAAGAAAACCCTCGAAGACAAAGGCGTGAAAGTGGCCGTCTTCGAAGGCGTGAACGCCGGCGACAAAGACTTCTCCTCGATGATCGCCAAGCTCAAGCAAGCCAACGTCGACTTCGTCTACTACGGCGGCTACCACCCGGAACTGGGCCTGATCCTGCGTCAATCCCAGGAAAAAGGCCTGAAAGCCAAGTTCATGGGTCCGGAAGGCGTGGGTAACGACTCCATCTCGCAGATCGCCAAGGAATCTTCCGAAGGCTTGCTGGTAACCCTGCCGAAATCTTTCGACCAGGACCCTGCCAACGTCGCCCTGGCTGACGCGTTCAAGGCCAAGAAAGAAGACCCAAGCGGTCCGTTCGTGTTCCCGTCCTACTCTGCAGTGACCGTGATCGCCGACGCCATCAAGGCCGCCAAGAGTGAAGACGCGGCCAAAGTGGCTGAAGCCATCCATGCCGGCACCTTCAAGACCCCAACCGGTGACCTGAGCTTCGACGCGAAGGGCGACCTGAAGGACTTCAAGTTCGTGGTCTACGAGTGGCATTTCGGCAAACCTAAAACCGAAGCTTCGCCTCAGTAAGGCCTGGCCTGACTGACTGCCAATAAAGCCCACGGCGTGCCGTGGGCTTTGTTTTAAATGTATTGGGCCGCGCTGGCGTGATCCGCCAGTCTCCCCACCTGAAAATCTCAAAACCGTCATCAGCGGTTCGCTGGCAAACCTCGTGCTCGAAGTGGATGCAGATCCACGGGGCCGGGCGGGAAAATGACTCCACCAGTGAAATGCGTATCAGGTTTTTAGGAGCGCTGTAATGCCTGACATCTATCACTTCTTCCAGCAGCTGGTTAACGGCCTGACCGTTGGCAGCACGTATGCCCTGATCGCCATCGGCTATACGATGGTCTACGGCATCATTGGAATGATCAACTTCGCCCACGGCGAGGTGTACATGATCGGCTCCTACGTGGCGTTCATCGCCATCGCCGGGCTGGCCATGATGGGACTCGACAGTGTCCCGCTGTTGATGACCGCGGCTTTCATCGCGAGCATCGTCGTCACCAGCTCCTATGGCTACAGCATCGAACGGATCGCCTACCGCCCCCTGCGCGGCAGCAACCGTCTGATCCCGTTGATTTCCGCCATCGGCATGTCGATCTTCCTGCAGAACACGGTACTGCTTTCGCAAGACTCCAAGGACAAATCCATACCCAACCTGATTCCCGGCAACTTTGCCATCGGGCCAGGTGGGGCACATGAAGTGCTGATTTCCTACATGCAAATCGTGGTGTTCGTGGTGACCCTGGTCGCCATGCTCGGCCTGACGCTGTTCATCTCCCGTTCCCGCCTGGGCCGCGCCTGTCGCGCCTGTGCCGAGGACATCAAGATGGCCAACCTGCTGGGCATCAACACCAACAACATCATCGCCCTGACCTTCGTCATCGGTGCGGCCCTGGCGGCCATCGCCGCGGTGCTGTTGAGCATGCAATACGGCGTGATCAACCCCAACGCCGGCTTCCTCGTCGGCCTGAAAGCCTTCACCGCCGCGGTACTGGGCGGCATCGGCAGCATTCCCGGCGCGATGCTCGGCGGGCTGGTACTGGGCGTGGCGGAAGCCTTTGGCGCCGACATCTTCGGCGACCAGTACAAGGACGTCGTGGCATTCGGCTTGTTGGTTCTGGTTCTGTTATTCCGGCCGACCGGCATCCTGGGCCGTCCGGAGGTTGAGAAAGTATGACTAGGCATCTCAAATCGGCGCTCTTCAGCGCCCTGCTGGTCTGGGCCGTGGCCTACCCGGTACTGGGTCTTAAACTGACCATCGTCGGTATCAACCTGGAAGTGCACGGCACCAGCCCGGCCATCCTGGCGACCATCGCCGTGTGTTCGCTGCTGATGTTCCTGCGGGTGCTGTTCAGCACACAGATCAGCGCCATGTGGAAGTCGTCGCCCGGCCTGCCGGTGATCCCGGCCAAGGCCAGCAACTTCCTGACCCTGCCGACCACCCAGCGCTGGATCGTCCTGGCCCTGATCGTTGGCGCACTGGTGTGGCCGTTCTTCGGCTCCCGTGGCGCGGTGGACATCGCCACGCTGATCCTGATCTACGTGATGCTCGGCCTTGGCCTGAACATCGTGGTAGGCCTGGCCGGCCTGCTGGACCTGGGTTATGTCGGCTTCTACGCCGTCGGTGCCTACAGCTATGCGCTGCTGTCCCACTACTTCGGCCTGAGCTTCTGGATCTGCCTGCCGATCGCCGGGATGATGGCCGCCACCTTCGGTTTCCTGCTGGGGTTCCCGGTCCTGCGCTTGCGCGGTGACTACCTGGCCATCGTGACCCTGGGTTTTGGCGAGATCATCCGTCTGTTCCTGCGCAACCTGACCGACATCACCGGTGGCCCGAACGGCATCAGCAACATCGAGAAACCGACGTTCTTCGGCCTGACCTTCGAACGTAAAGCCGCCGAAGGCCTGCAAACCTTCCACGAGTACTTCGGCCTGGAATACAACTCGATCAACAAGGTGATTTTCCTCTACCTGGTTGCCCTGTTGCTGGCCCTGGCCGCGCTGTTCGTCATCAACCGGCTGCTGCGCATGCCGATCGGTCGCGCCTGGGAGGCACTGCGTGAAGACGAAATCGCTTGCCGCGCCCTGGGTCTCAACCCAACCGTGATCAAACTGTCGGCGTTTACCCTCGGCGCTGCGTTCGCCGGTTTTGCCGGCAGTTTCTTCGCCGCCCGCCAGGGCCTGGTGACGCCGGAATCCTTCACCTTCATCGAGTCGGCGATCATCCTCGCCATCGTGGTGCTGGGTGGGATGGGCTCGCAGTTGGGCGTGATCCTGGCGGCCATCGTGATGATCCTGCTGCCTGAAATGATGCGTGAATTCAGCGAATACCGCATGTTGATGTTCGGTGCCCTGATGGTGCTGATGATGATCTGGCGTCCTCAAGGTCTGCTGCCTATGCAACGCCCCCACATGGAGCTGCGCAAATGAGCCGCGAGATCCTGAAAGTCGAAAACTTGAGCATGCGCTTCGGCGGTTTGCTGGCGGTCAACGGCGTGGCCCTGACCGTGAAAGAGAAGCAAGTGGTTGCCCTGATCGGGCCGAACGGCGCGGGCAAGACCACCGTGTTCAACTGCCTGACCGGCTTCTACCAGCCCACCGGCGGCACCATCCTGCTGGACGGCGAGCCGATCCAGGGCCTGCCCGGCCACCACATCGCCCGCAAGGGTGTGGTACGCACCTTCCAGAACGTGCGGCTGTTCAAGGACATGACGGCGGTCGAGAACCTACTGATCGCCCAACATCGTCATTTGAACACCAACTTCTTTGCCGGCCTGTTCAAGACCCCGGCGTTCCGCAAAAGCGAACGCGAGGCCATGGAGTACGCCGAGTACTGGCTGGACAAGGTCAACCTCACCGAGTTTGCCAACCGTCCCGCCGGCACCCTGGCCTACGGTCAGCAACGGCGCCTGGAAATCGCCCGCTGCATGATGACCCGTCCGCGGATCCTCATGCTCGACGAGCCGGCCGCCGGCCTGAACCCCAAGGAAACCGAAGACCTGAAAGCCCTGATCGGCGTGCTGCGTGAAGAGCACAACGTCACCGTGCTGCTGATCGAGCACGACATGAAGCTGGTCATGAGCATTTCCGACCACATCGTCGTGATCAACCAGGGCACGCCCCTGGCCGACGGTACGCCGGAACAGATCCGCGACAATCCTGAAGTGATCAAAGCCTACCTGGGGGAAGCGTAAATGCTGCAATTCGAAAACGTTTCCACCTTCTACGGCAAGATCCAGGCCTTGCACAGCGTCAACGTCGAAGTCCGCCAGGGCGAAATCGTCACGCTGATCGGTGCCAACGGTGCCGGCAAATCCACCCTGCTGATGACGCTCTGCGGTTCGCCCCAGGCCCACAGCGGCAGCATCCGCTACATGGGTGAGGAACTGGTGGGCCAGGACTCGTCGCACATCATGCGCAAGAGCATCGCGGTGGTGCCGGAAGGTCGTCGGGTATTTGCCCGGCTGACGGTGGAAGAAAACCTCGCCATGGGCGGATTCTTCACCGACAAGGGCGACTATCAGGAACAGATGGACAAGGTCCTGCACCTTTTCCCACGCCTGAAAGAACGCTTCACCCAGCGCGGCGGCACCATGTCCGGCGGTGAACAGCAAATGCTCGCCATCGGTCGTGCGCTGATGAGCAAACCCAAGCTGCTGCTGCTCGACGAACCGTCCCTGGGTCTGGCACCGATCATCATCCAGCAGATCTTCGACATCATCGAACAACTGCGCAAGGACGGCGTAACGGTGTTCCTGGTGGAGCAGAACGCCAACCAGGCGCTGAAAATCGCCGACCGGGCGTACGTGCTGGAAAACGGTCGCGTGGTGATGCAAGGCACCGGTGAGGCCCTGCTGACCGACCCGAAAGTGCGTGAGGCGTACCTGGGCGGTTGAGTCTGTCGCAGTAAAAAAACGGCCTTCGGGCCGTTTTTTTTCGCCCGGGCCAGCCGCAATCCCCTGTGGCGAGGGAGCTTGCTCCCGCTGGGTCGCGCAGCGGCCCCAAGATTTTACGGTCGCTGCGCAACCGAGCGGGAGCAAGCTCCCTCGCCACAGTTTTGGGGACAACCGAAAAAAATTCTACAGCCGCTGTAACACTCCCCCACCTCCCTTCTCTAGTACAGCAGACCGGCGCTGACGCCGGTTCATTTCCCTGAATGACTGGAGAATCATCATGACTGCTTCGACCCGCACCCTGTCCGCCACCGCCCTGATCCTGGCCCTGGGTTCTGCCCTGAGCATGACAGCCGTCTCGACCGTCCACGCAGCCGACGACACCATGGAAAAATGCTTCGGCGTTGCCCTCAAAGGCAAGAACGACTGCGCCGCCGGCGCCGGCACCACCTGCGCCGGTACGGCAAAAATGGACTATCAGGGCAACGCCTGGAAATCGGTCCCCAAAGGCACTTGCACCACCACCAAAAGCGAAACCTCCCCGACTGGTTTCGGCCAGCTTGAAGCGTTCAAAGCCAAGTCCTGATCGCATCTGCCTGAGGCCTCTGCCACCATGTTGAATACCCCATCCCTCGCCACTGATAACCGGCTGCCGCCAAGGGCAGGGCTGGGGCTCAAGAGCGAGCATTTTCGCGAGATACTCCAGGCCCGACCGGACCTGGGCTTTTTCGAAGTGCACGCGGAAAACTACATGGTGGCCGGCGGGCCGCTTCATCACTTCCTGGGGCGGATACGCGAACAGTACCCGCTGTCGCTGCACGGTGTCGGCCTGTCGATCGGTGGGGAGGGGCCGCTGGATATCGCGCATTTGCAGCGCCTGGCTGCATTGATCGACCGCTATCAGCCCCAATCCTTTTCCGAACACCTGGCCTGGTCCAGCCACGGCCCGGTGTTCCTCAATGACCTGCTCCCCCTGGCCTACGACGAAGCGACCCTCGACCGCGTCTGCGAACACGTCGACCAGGTGCAATCCAGCCTCAAACGTACGCTGCTGCTGGAGAATCCGGCGACCTATCTGGCATTCGAAGCCTCGACACTCGACGAGCCGCACTTCATGAGCGAAGTCATTCGTCGCACCGGCTGCGGCCTGCTGCTGGATGTGAACAACGTCTACGTTTCGTGCGTCAACCACTGCCGCGATCCACTGGCCTACCTCGACGCCCTGCCCCTGCAAGCGACCGGCGAAATCCACCTGGCCGGTTTTGCCGAAGACACCGACAGCCTTGGCGAGCGCCTGTTGATAGACGACCACGGCGCGCCAATCGATAACGCAGTCTGGCAACTGTACCTCAAGGTTCTGGCGCAGACCGGGCCGGTAGCCACCTTGATCGAGCGCGACAACCACATCCCCCCATGGGAAGTGCTGCTGGCCGAAGCGCGCCAGGCCGATCAGCTTTTAAATGCCGTTGGAGCCCGATCATGAGCGACCAGTGCACATTCGCCGCCGCCCTGCTCGACCCGCGCAAGGCTTGCCCCTCCGGCCTGCTCAGCGCCAATGGCGCCGACCCGCAGAGTCGCTTCGCGGTGTACCGCAACAACGTGCTCAGCTCATTGATCAACGCCCTGGCCGACAATTACCCGGTGGTGGCGCAACTGGTGGGCGAGGAATTTTTCCGAGGCATGGCTGGGGTCTACGTCCAGTCGGCGCCACCGCGAAGCCCGGTGATGAACGACTACGGGGATGATTTCGCCGGCTTCATCGAACGCTTCGAACCCGCCGCCTGCGTACCGTACCTGGCGGATGTCGCCCGACTGGAGCGACTGCACGTGCAGGCCTGGCATGCCGCCGACGCCGAGCCCATGGCCGCAGAACGGATCGTCGAGGTGCTGTCATCCGCCACACAGACAAAGCACCTGAAGATCGGTCTGCACCCGTCACTGCGGCTGCTGCACTCGCCCTTCGCCGTGGTGACGATCTGGGCCGCCCATCAGCACGAGACACCCGTGCCGTTCGAGGCGTTTTCTGCGCAAAACGCCTTGGTGCTGCGCAACGGCCTCGAGGTGCAAGTGTTCGCGATCAATCACGCGGCCCACGGGTTCATCACCGCCCTGCAACAGGGGCTGTCCCTGGCCGCTGCCATTGAAGCCTCAATCGACCTCGACCTGGAACCGACCCTGGCGGGGCTCATTCGTCACAGCGCTATCACTCACCTCCTAGCTGAACAGGTATCCCCATGAACGCCCTGATTGCCGGTTTCATTCAATGGCTGGAGAAAATCCCCCACAGCCTGATCGCCTTCATCGCGCGATTCTCGATTGCCGCGGTGTTCTGGAAATCTGGCCAGACCAAAATCGAAGGATTGGCCATCGACCTGGTCGACGGCACCTTCCAGGTCGGTCTGCCGCGGCTGGCGGACTCGACCATTCCCCTGTTCAAAAGCGAATACGCCCTGCCGCTGCTGTCGCCGGAACTGGCTGCGCACTTGGCGGCCTCTGCCGAGCATGTATTTCCGTTGCTGATCCTGCTTGGCCTGGCGACGCGCTTTTCAGCGCTGGCCTTGCTGGGCATGACCTTGACCATCCAACTGTTCGTCTACCCGGACGCCTACCCGACCCATGGTACCTGGGCGGCGGTATTGCTCTACCTGATGGCCCGTGGGCCTGGGGTGTTGTCGATCGATCACTTGATAGCCAAGCGTTACACCCACGGCTGAACACAGATCCTCTTACAGATCCCACAGGGGATCTGGACAGGTCGAAACATCCAAGCCACCCACAGGGGTTGTCCAACGGATGGACTATCGCTGCAGCCGATCCAACGCCTCGCCACTGCGCTTGAACCAGTCGATCAAATAGTCGGCCAGCACCTGGGTGCGCTTGGGCAGGCCGCCCTGGTAGGGATGCACCAGGTACATTGGCATGCGCCGGGTCTGGTAATCGCGCAGCAGCCAATGCAGGCGTCCGTCAGCCAACTCTTCATGCAGCAGATACGACGGCAGACGGGCGATTCCGGCACCGGCCAGGGCGGCTTTTTTCAGCAGGCTGTAGTGATTACTGGCGAACGGCCCCGACACTCGGACCCGCAGCAGTTCGTGTTGCTGGTGATACAGCCATTCTTCCCGCCCGCTGTAATGGCTATTGAGCAGGCAACGGTGTTCGGCCAGGGCCTGGGGCGTCTCGGGTTCGCCATAGTGTTCGAGGTAGGCCGGGCTGGCGCAGGTCATTTCGTGCCACGCCAGCAGTGGCCGGGCCACCAATCGCTCATCGATGGCGGCGTCGGAACGGATCGCCAGGTCGAAGCCATCGCGGCTCAGGTCACGGTAACCGTTGTTGAGCTCCAGCTCGATCTGCACGTTGGGATACGTACGAGCGAACTCCATCAGCAAGCCTTCGAAGAACGTTTCGCCCAACGAAACCGGCACCGTCATACGCACCGGCCCGGAAATATCGTCCTTCAACCGAGCCAATGCCTGACGGGCCCTTTCCACCTGCACCAGCAACGCCTGAGCCTGGGGCAGCAACGCCGCCCCTGCCGCCGTCAGGCTCAAGCGCCGCGTGGTGCGTTGCAGCAACACCACCGAAAACCGCTTCTCCAGCAGGCTGATGCGCTTGGACAACTGGCCCTTGCTGCACCCCAACTGCTGGGCCGCCAGGGTGAAACTGCCGGCCTCCATCAATACGGCAAACGCCGCCAGGTCATCCATTTCGCTCATTGGATTGTTTCCAATTGAAAACCAAAGGTTGCCTATTAGCATGATTATCCATGGAAAGAACCCCTCTAGACTGAAAACTCATTCAACCCATTGAGGAACAGCTCATGAAAATCCTGTTGATCGGCGCCAACGGCACCATCGGCTCGGCCATCGATAACGAACTGTCGCCGCGCCACGAAATCATTCGGATCGGCCGCCACAGCGGTGAACTGCAGGTCGATATCAGCGACAGCACCTCGATTCGCGCCCTGTTCGAGAAGACTGGCCGTTTTGATGCCCTGGTCTGCGCCGCTGGCAACGTCACCTTTGCGCCCCTGGCTGACATGACCGAAGACAGTTTTGCCCTGGGCTTGAAAGACAAGCTGATGGGCCAGGTCAACCTGCTGCTGATCGGTCGTGAATTCGCCAACGACGGTGCCTCCTTCACTTTCACCACCGGCGTACTCAGCCACGACCCGATCAAGAGCGGTGCTTCGGCGGCCCTGGTCAACGGCGCCCTGGACAGTTTCGTGCGCGCCGCGGCCATCGAGTTGCCCCGGGGGCTGCGGGTCAATTCGGTCAGCCCGAACGTGCTGGTGGAGGCCATGGACAAGTACGCACCTTACTTCCGGGGCTACAAGCCGGTGCCGGCCGTCGATGTTGCATTGGCCTACGCCAAGAGCGTCGAAGGCCTGCAGACCGGCCAGACCTATCACGTGGGTTGAGAAACGGACGCCCGCAGGCGCGCCTGATTTCATCAGGGCGCCGACGGCTCGAGCAATGTGGGTATCAATGAAGAGGCGACCTCACGCGGCACGCCTATCACGACCTCGGGACTTTCAATCACCCCTTTGATTGTCGCGGTACTGACCAACACACCATTGATGTACAAGCGCAGGGGCTTGTTCATTTCCTCTCGAGTAACCCTTGCCATGCGGCGCTGGGCGTCGGGGGCAAGCGCCACCTTCAACGTCACGTTTCTCAGGTCGATGCCATCCGCACGCTTGAGATTCAAATCGATTTCCGTGAAATCCGAAGCGGACGAAAAATGGATATCAGCCGCCATGCATTGCAACGCCGCGGTCATCCCCAAGGTTATGAACATGAATCGCTGTGTCTTTTTCATATGCCACCCCTAGGCCAGGAACCCGCGAAGCCTACTGCATCCGCCCCCTGCCCAGGCCATCGGTATGATTCGCAATGTAACCGCGAAGACCTTGCTGGCCCGCCAGGTTTGCCTGATGGCTTGTGCTGTAGAATCAGTCTGAGTAACGTGGCGGCACTTGTCTGGAGACCCAATGATGCGTGCCGCCCGTTCCCTGTTGCTTGTCGCCCTCCTCTCCATCTTCACCGGCTGCCAATTGCTCGAAGCCCCACGGCAGAGCGCGTCCCATGCGGGCCAGACTCGCATGCAGGGTGAGCTCACCGCAGCTGATGGCAAACTGGTGTTCCAGCCATGCCAGGAACAGCGCCGCTACATCGTCAACGACAGCGGCGGCACCAGCGTGCTGCAGCAGGCCGCCAGCCTGGCCGATGACCAGGGCAAACTGTTTGCCGATGTGCGCGGTCGCATCGTCTCCAGCGCAGCGGCCGGCACCGACAGTCAGTTGGACGTTGAACAGCTGTATCGCCTGGAACGCTCGGGAACGGCTTGCGAAGACATTGACTTCAAACGAGTGATCCTGCGCGCCGCAGGACACAGCCCGGAATGGACCCTCAAGGCCAGTGGCAAGGGCCTGGTGCTGGACCGCGAAGGCCAGCCGCCGCTGGCGGTGCCTTACGTCGAGGAGCAATTGGGCGATGGCCGCTTCAACCTGGGCACCGAGGCCAACGGCCAGAAAGTCGAACTCTGGGTCACACCTGCGCGTTGTGTCGACAGTGTCAGCAACAGCGTGCAACACATGAGCGCCGAGTTGCGGGTCAACGGCCAGGTCCAACGCGGCTGCGCCTACTTCGGCGGCGCGCGCGACGACTGACTGCGTGGCGTCACCGCAGCTTCACGTCGTCCAGAAGCGGAACGCGGAGCGTCCCTGGCGACATTCCCATGCGGAGCGTGGGAATGATCGATCCGCGGCAGCATACCGTCCCCGCTCCCTCGCCACGAAAGCGTCACAGCCGCTTTAAGTGAACAGCGTTATAGGGGAACCGGCGATTGCGGCTTATAATCGCCCGCTTCAAACGCCTTGGCGCAGTTGTGCGCCCCGCGAACCGGACCCCGCCATGTTACGAATCACCGAACTCAAGCTGCCGATCGACCACCCCGAAGAAGACCTGCGTCCTGCCATCGTGCAGCGCCTGGGCATCGCCAGCGATGACCTGCTCGACTTCACCCTGTTCAAGCGCAGCTACGACGCACGTAAGAAATCTTCCGAACTGTGCTTCATCTACACCATCGACCTGACGGTGCGCGATGAAGCCAGCCTGCTGCGCAAGTTCGCCGATGACCGTAACGTCAACGAAGCGCCGGATATCAGTTACAAAGTGGTAGGCCAGGCACCGGCCGACCTGAGCGAGCGACCGATCGTGGTCGGCTTCGGCCCGTGCGGGATCTTCGCCGCCCTGTTGCTGGCGCAGATGGGCTTCAAACCGATCATCCTCGAACGCGGCCCGGAAGTGCGCCAGCGCACCAAGGACACCTGGGGCCTGTGGCGCAAAAGCGTGCTCAACCCCGAATCCAACGTGCAGTTCGGTGAAGGCGGCGCCGGGACGTTTTCCGACGGCAAGCTCTACAGTCAGATCAAGGACCCGAAATTCCTTGGCCGCAAGGTCCTGCACGAATTCGTCAAGGCCGGGGCTCCGGAAGAAATCCTCTATGTCAGCAAGCCGCACATCGGCACGTTCCGCCTGACAGGCGTGGTGGAAACCATGCGCGAGCAGATTCGTGCCCTGGGCGGCGAAGTACGTTTCCAGCAGCGGGTCACGGATGTGCTGATCGAGGACGGCCAACTGGTCGGCGTCGAACTGGCCAGCGGCGAACAGATTCATTCCAAACATGTGATCCTTGCCCTGGGCCACAGCGCCCGGGACACCTTCCGCATGCTCCACAGCCGCGGCGTGTACATGGAAGCCAAGCCGTTCTCGGTGGGTTTCCGTATCGAACACCCGCAGTCGCTGATCGACAGCGCGCGCCTGGGCAAGTACGCCGGTCACCCGAAACTTGGCGCCGCCGACTACAAACTTGTGCACCACGCCAAGAATGGTCGTTCGGTGTACAGTTTCTGCATGTGCCCGGGCGGCACCGTGGTAGCCGCGACGTCCGAGCCGAACCGCGTCGTGACCAACGGCATGAGCCAGTATTCACGCAACGAGCGCAACGCCAACTCCGGCATCGTCGTCGGGATCACTCCGGAAGTGGATTATCCGGGTGGCCCGCTTGCCGGCATCGAGTTGCAGGAACGCCTGGAATCTCACGCCTTCGTCCTCGGCGGCAGTAACTATGAAGCCCCGGCGCAGTTGGTGGGCGACTTCATTGCCGGCAAACCGTCTACGGCACTGGGCAGCGTCGAACCTTCCTACAAACCAGGGGTATCCCTGGGCGACTTGGCCCTGGCCCTGCCGGACTTTGCCATCGAAGCCATCCGCGAGGCCCTGCCAGCGTTCGAGAAACAGATTCGCGGTTACTCGCTGCACGACGCCGTGCTGACCGGCATCGAAACCCGCACCTCGTCGCCACTGCGCATTACCCGCAACGAATCGCTGCAGAGCCTGAACGTCAAGGGCCTGTTCCCGGCCGGTGAAGGCGCCGGTTATGCCGGGGGGATCCTGTCGGCGGGGGTGGACGGGATCCGGATTGCCGAGGCCGTAGCGCGGGATATCCTCGGTCTCGAGGCCTGAGGGGACAATGCTGTTCACTCAAGAGCCACAGGCCCAAGTAAACAGCATTACCCGGTGGGAGCGAGCTTGCTCGCGATGGCGGACTGGCATTCAACACAGATGTTGACTGATCCACCGTTATCGCGAGCAAGCTCGCTCCCACAAGGGGTCTCAGGTTTTTCACGTTTCAGATATTCGCTCGCAACACGCTCTCCGGCAGCGCCACCCCTCGCTCCACACTCGCCGCCACGGCGTCTATCAGCCCACTCAACTCATAGCCTTGGGCCTTGAGCCACGCCGGATCGTAATAGGTCGTGGCATAGCGTTCGCCGCCGTCACACAGAATCGCCACGATCGACCCTGACTCCCCCGCCTCAACCATCTGCCTCGCGGCGATCAGCGCGCCGATCAGGTTGGTACCGCTGGATCCGCCGACCCGTCGCCCCAAGCGCTGGGCCAGGTAGTGCATGGCCGCCAGTGACAAGGCGTCCGGGACCTTGACCATTGCATCGATGACTTTGGGCAAAAACGACGCCTCGACCCGTGGCCGGCCAATGCCCTCGATGCGTGAGCCGCAATCCAGACGCAGGCTGGCATCGCCGCTGCAGTAATAATCGAAGAACACCGAACGCTCGGCGTCGGCACACAGCACGCGAGTGCCGTGCTGGCGATAACGGACGTAGCGCCCCAGGGTGGCGGTGGTGCCCCCGGTGCCGGGGCTTGAAATCAACCAGCTCGGCTCCGGGTGCCGCTCAAAGCGCATCTGCTGGAAGATCGACTCGGCAATGTTGTTATTGGCCCGCCAGTCCGTGGCGCGCTCGGCGTAGGTGAACTGGTCGATGAAGTGCCCATCATGCTCACGGGCCAGGCGCTCGGATTCGGCGTAGATCTGCGTAGGGTCGTCCACCAGATGGCTCTGGCCACCGTAGAAAGCGATCTGTGCGATTTTTTCCCGGGAAGTGGTCGCCGGCATCACCGCGATAAAGGGCAGGCCGAGCAGCCTTGCAAAGTACGCTTCCGAAATGGCTGTCGAGCCGCTGGAAGCCTCTATCACCGGCGCACCGGGCTTGAGCCAGCCGTTACACAACGCGTAAAGAAACAGCGAACGAGCCAGCCGATGCTTGAGACTGCCGGTGGGATGACTGGACTCATCCTTGAAATACAGCTCGATTCCCGGCAGGCCTGGCAGCGGCAGGGGAATCAGATGTGTATCGGCACTGCGCTGGAAGTCAGCCTCAATGATGCGAATCGCTTCGCGCGCCCACTGGCGGTGGTCGTTCATGGTGTCCTCTCACTGGCTCGGTTCGACGCGGGGAAACCTGGCGGTCATGCAGGCGCGACGTGGTCTCGGAAAAACCAGGCGCAAGCTTAGGAAAAAACCGACATCACGCACAGGTACAGCTAAGGTCCAATATGCGCCGCAACTGCCCGACTGTGCGGCGCACGCGTCGTAACGACATATAACAAAAAAGAATATAACTTTTGTTTTAACAACTAACAGTACGGGTTAGGGTGTGCCATCTTTTTGATTCGATAGGGAGAGCGATCATGCCTCTACGTAATTCCTTGACGCGTTTCTTCCAACTGGAAGCGGCCAGCGGCCTGCTGTTGATCGCCGCCGCCGTGTTGGCCCTGGCCATCAATAATTCGCCGCTCTCCTGGTTGTACAACGGCTTGCTGGACACGCCGGTAGTGGCCCAGGTCGGGGCGCTAAAGATCGCCAAACCGCTGTTGTTGTGGATCAACGACGGCCTGATGGCGATGTTCTTTCTGCTCATCGGCCTCGAAGTCAAACGTGAGGTACTCGATGGGCAACTGTCCAAACCCTCGCAAATCGTCCTGCCGGGTGCGGCGGCGATTGGCGGCATGGTCGTGCCGGCGCTGATCTACTGGTTCCTCAACCGCGACAACCCGGCCGCCCTCGCCGGCTGGGCGATTCCGACGGCCACCGACATCGCGTTCGCCCTCGGCGTGCTGGCCTTGCTGGGCAAGCGGGTGCCGGTGTCGCTCAAGCTGTTCCTGATGACCCTGGCGATCATCGACGACCTGGGCGCCATTATCATCATCGCGATCTTTTACTCCGGCGCCCTGTCCAGCCTGTCGCTCATACTGGCGGCAACCTGCATCGCCGCCCTGGTGGCGATGAACCGGATGGGCGTGGTCAAGCTCGGACCCTACATGGTTGTCGGCCTGATTCTGTGGGTCTGCGTGCTCAAGAGCGGTGTCCATGCCACCCTGGCCGGGGTGACCCTGGCGTTCTGCATCCCGCTGCGCACGAAAAACGCCGAGACTTCGCCGCTGCTAACCCTGGAACATGCCCTGCATCCCTGGGTGGCCTATGGCATCCTGCCGCTGTTCGCCTTCGCCAACGCCGGCTTGTCCCTGAGCGGCGTCACCGTCGAAAGCTTCACCCATCATGTGCCAATGGGTATCGCCATTGGCCTGTTGCTGGGCAAGACCGTCGGCGTCTTCGGCCTGACCTGGCTGGCGGTGAAAATCGGCATCGCCAGCCTGCCCCTTGGCGCTAACTGGGGCCAGGTATTGGGGGTGGCGATCCTGTGCGGTATCGGGTTCACCATGAGCCTGTTCGTTGGCTCCCTCGCGTTTGAGCCGGGTGTCAGCGACTATGCGGGCATGGACCGGATGGGGATTCTCACTGGTTCGATACTGGCGGCGTTGTTGGGTTATGCGGTGACGGCGGCGGCCAGTCGTAAGCGCGCTGCGTTGTCTTCCTGAAACTTTCCAACACGTCTTCAAGTCGTTTCGGGTCCTCAATATCCGGCCCTAACAGTAACAATTGATGGACAAGTAGAAGTATGGTTGGTGTGAATATCCGTTTCTGCGGTAACGGCTACTTAGGGTTCCGCCCTTACGGCGGGTCACTTTTGGAAGAGAGCGCCAAAAGTAACCAAAAACGCTTTGCCCCACCACTCGGTGCCTCGCCTAGGCTCGGCATGCCCGAACGCAGGCATTGCTCCGTGGGCCGCCGCGAAGGGCCATCCATGGCCCAGCGCGGCTA
>NZ_FOTH01000046.1:0-32030 GCF_900114515.1 Pseudomonas sp. NFACC46-3 | reverse complement strand
TAGCCGCGCTGGGCCATGGATGGCCCTTCGCGGCGGCCCACGGAGCAATGCCGGAGAGAGGGCATGCCGAGCCTAGGCGAGGCACCGAGTGGTGGGGCAAAAGCGTTTTGCTTACTTTTGACTGGGCCGGCTTCCGGGCTTCTCAAAAGTGAGCCGCCGTCAGGGCGGAACCCTAAGTGGCCGTTACCGCAGAAATGGATATGTACCCGATCACAAAATCCTGGCCAGCTGTCTGGCCGCCATCAATACCACCGACGATCAAGCAATAACCGGCGCCCGCCCCCAATCCAACTGCGCCGCCGCCACGGGCCGGCCAAACCAGTAACCCTGCCCCAGCTCACACGCCTGTCCAAGCAAAAATGCCGCCTGCTCACGCTGCTCGATGCCCTCGGCATGCACCTGCATGCCCATGCTGTGGGCCAGGGCGATGATCACCCGGACGATCGCCGCGTCATCCTCATCCCACGGTAACCCCGCGACAAAACCCTGATCGATCTTCAGCTTCTGCACCGGCAAACGCTTAAGCCGCAGCAACGACGAATAGCCCGTGCCGAAATCGTCGATAGCCAAGCGCACGCCCAGCTCCCGCAGGCGATGCATCTGCTCCAGCGCCACCTCCGGGTCATCCATCACCGCGCTTTCCGTCACTTCCAGCTCCAGGCAACCCGGATCCAGGCCCGTGTCGTGCAACACCTGCGCGACCTGGTCATACAACTCGCGACGCGCAAACAACCGACTCGATACGTTGACGGCGACAAACGACAGCGCCACGCCGGCCTGCTGCCACTGGCACATTTGCCGGCAGGCCTGGTCCATGACCCAGGCATCGACCTGGGCAATCAGGCCGGTACGTTCAGCAATGGGAATGAACTCGGCCGGCGACACCAATCCACGCGTGGGATGCTCCCATCGCACCAGCGCCTCGACACCGATCAGACGACTGGTCGCCAAGTCGTGGACCGGCTGGTAGTGAACGCGCAACTCCTGTTGCTGCAGCGCGCGCCGCAATTCGAAGGCAATCTCGACCCGCTGCTGGGCGTGGGCGGTGAGTTCTTCGGTGTACAAGGCGTAGCCGTCGCGTCCGGCGCTCTTGGCCTTGAACAACGCCGAATCGGCATTGCGCAGCAGCTGCCCGGCGCTCAGGGCATCGCCGGGAAACAGGCTGATACCGATGCTGGCATTGATGAACAATGCATGGTCATCGAACCGCAGGGGCTCTTTCAAGGCGTCCAGGATGCGCCGGGCCAGCGCCGCTGCCTGGCCTGGCTGCGAGCAGTTTTCCACCAGCACCGCAAATTCGTCGCCCCCCAGCCGGGCCAGGGTCACGCCCGGCGCAAAAAGCCCGCGAAACCGCTCGGCCACGCCTTTGAGCAACTCATCGCCTACGTTGTGACCCAGGCTGTCATTGATGTTCTTGAAGTGATCCAGGTCCAGCAGCAACAGGGCACAGCCACGCTTGTGCAACTGCGCCGACGCCAGGGCCTGCTCGGTACGATCGGAAAACAGCAGGCGGTTGGGCAAGCCGGTCAGCGGGTCGTGATGGGCCAGGTAGGCCAGTTCGTGCTCGGAATCCTTGATGGCACTGATGTCAGAAAACACCGCGACATAATGGCTGACCTCGCCGCTGTCGTCGCGAATGACGCGGATCGTCTGCCATTGCGGGTAGATCTCACCGCTTTTACGCCGATTCCAGATCTCGCCGCTCCACTCCCCCTGGCTGTCCAGGGAGGTAAACATGTCGCGATAGAAATCCGTCCCATGACGACCGGACTTGAACAGGCTGGGGCGCTGGCCCAGCACTTCATCCCGCACATAACCGGTGATCGCCATGAAGGCCCGGTTCACGTGCACAATCAAGCCGTTGCGGTCGGTCACCAACACCCCTTCGCGGGTGCAATCGAAGACGGCGGCAGCCTGGCGCAGACGCTCGCGATCGGCACCGTGCTCACCCTTGGCGAAAAATCGCGAGATCCGCGCCCGCGCCAAGAAGATCAACCCGGCGCTGAGCAGGACCCAGGCATAGCCGTTGATCAGCAGCCAGCGTTGTCTGTCAGCGAATTGATCGAAGAAACTGCTCAATAAATAACCAATCAGCTGCAGCCAGACGACTGACAACACGAGGTAAAGCAGCGCTACGCGCATGGCACTGCGTTGATAAGCAGGCATTCGGCCATCCATGTCCCTACAGAGAGGTGGGGATTATAGAGGAAGAAACATTCAGCCACTCTTATCTGAAAGGCCGACTGGTTTTATCTGTAGGGCCGGTGATAATGCAACGGCTGTTTCTATCTTTATCGAGGGCCCTACAGCCTATGTGGTACGAAGGTTTTCTTGGCTTGTCGGCCTGGTCACTGGTGGCAGTCACCCTGCTGATGACCCACGTCACGATCATTGCCGTCACGGTCTACCTGCACCGTTATTCGGCGCACCGCTCCCTGGAGCTCAATGCCGGCCTCAAACATTTCTTCCGCTTCTGGCTGTGGCTGACCACGGCACAGAACACCCGTGAGTGGACCGCCATCCACCGCAAGCACCACGCCAAATGCGAAACCGAGGATGACCCTCACAGTCCGGTCATCAAGGGCTTGTCCACCGTGCTGCGCAAAGGCGCCGAGCTGTATCGCGCCGAGGCGGAAAACCCGGAAACCCTGCGCATCTACGGCAAGAACTGCCCCGACGACTGGATCGAGCGCAACCTCTACAGCCGCTTCCCGCTGCTGGGCGTGGCGATCATGGGCATCATCGACCTGCTGTTGTTCGGTACCATCGGCATCACTATCTGGGCCATCCAGATGATGTGGATCCCCGTCTGGGCCGCTGGCGTGGTCAATGGCCTGGGCCATGCCGTGGGCTACCGCAACTTCGAATGCCGCGACGCGGCGACCAACCTGGTGCCCTGGGGCATCCTGATCGGCGGCGAAGAACTGCACAACAACCACCACACATACCCCAACTCGGCCAAGCTGTCGGTACGCAAATGGGAGTTCGACCTGGGCTGGGCCTGGATACGGGTGTTCAGTATCCTGCGCCTGGCCAAGGTCCAGCGGGTTGCGCCGATCGCCCACCGGGTCGAAGGCAAGGGCCACTTGGACATGGACACGGCCATGGCGATTCTCAACAACCGTTTCCAGATCATGGCGCAGTACCGCCGGCTGGTCATCGCGCCACTGGTGAAGCAGGAACTGGAAAAGGTCGATCACTCGGTGCGTCACCAGTTCCACAGGGCCAAACGCCTGCTGTCGCGGGAAACCAGCCTGCTGGACGAGCGTCACCACGTGCGCATCCAGAACATGCTCGAACACAGCCAGGCGCTGAAGGTGATCTACGAGAAACGCCTGGCCTTGCAGCAGATCTGGGTCAAGACCAGCAGCAACGGCCACGACATGCTCGCCGCCATCAAGGAATGGGTCCACGAGGCCGAGGCTAGCGGCATCCAGTCCCTGCGCGAGTTTGCCGACCAACTCAAGACCTACTCGCTACGGCCTGCCACGGCCTGACCAGGCAACGCCAGCACTGTGGACAAGGGCTTTTTTGTGGCGAGGGAGCTTGCTCCCGCTGGGCTGCGCAGCAGCCCTCTCTTTCTTGTGAGCGCTTCGCGCTCAAGCGGGAGCAAGCTCCCTCGCCACAGGTCCAACACTTGGCACCTGACTCGCTAAATCCCCACGCCCTTCGTCGCCTGAAAAGGAACTTCGCCCCAAATCTCCTATCTCAAAGAGCACTTCGCCATCCAGGCGGGTTTTGGAGAAAGCGCGTGCGAACCAATAGCAGTGCATGCTCTTTGAGATTTGTGCCGATGGTCGACAAGAACCTACAGGATTACTCCCTACCTCATTGGCCCGAGGCAGCCCAGACGCTCATGGCGCTGATGCATGCCCAGGGCGAAGTGGCGCGCCTGAGCGAGCGTGAGCAGCTGTTCAGCTCGTTGCTGGTCAGCGTCAATGCCGTGCTGTGGGCGTTCAACTGGGAAACCCGGCAGGTGCTGTATGTCAGCCCCGCCTACGAACGGATCTTCGGCCGCCCCGCCGGCCTGGTCCTGGCTGACTTCAACGAATGGCGCGACGCCATTTACCCCGACGACCTGGAGTACGCCGAGCGCAGCCTGGCCGAGGTTTTGGTCAAAGGCGCCGTCGAAGACCGTGAATACCGCATCATTGCCGGCAACGGCCAAATCCGCTGGCTGAGCGACAAATGCTTCATCAACCGCAAGGCCGAGCCAGGGCAACCGGTGATTGTGGTAGGCATTGCCGAAGACATCACCGAAAAGAAGCTGCTGGAAAGCGAACTGCAGCGCCTGGCGACCACCGACGTGCTGACCCAAAGCAGCAATCGTCGGCATTTCTTCGAATGCGCCCACCGCGAGTTCGAGCAGGCACGGCTACAAGGTATGCCCATGGCGTTCCTGTTGCTGGACATCGATGACTTCAAGGTGATCAACGACACCTACGGCCATCAGGAAGGCGATACCGTGTTGCAGAGAATCGCCGAAAGCGGGCGGTCCGTGCTCCGGCGCGGTGACCTGTTCGGGCGGATCGGCGGCGAAGAGTTCGCCGCGGTGTTCCCCGGCTGCCCCCCGGACATGGCGCTGCAAGTGGCCGAGCGGTTGCAACGGGAAATCCAGCGCCTGATGTTCCGCTGCGGTGAACAGAGTTTCGGCATTACCGTCAGCCAGGGCCTGACCGGCATTACCCCCGAAGACCAGTCCCTCGACAGCCTGTTCGCCCGCGCCGACGCAGCCATGTACGAAGCCAAGCGCAAAGGGAAGAACCGCATCATCGCGGCTTGACGCCAATCGCAGTGCTGTTGAGCCCAGTCATGCCGCTCCCACAGCTCTGGTTTCGAGGCGGATGCGAAATTCCGAGCCACCGACAATCCCCTGTGGCGAGGGAGCTTGCTCCCGCTCGGCTGCGCAGCAGTCGCAAACCGAACAACGCGTTCTGCCTGTAAGCATGCTGAGGGCCTGCTGCGCAGGCCAGCGGGAGCAAGCTCCCTCGCCACAGGTTCTGGCCTGTCTGGACTGTCACCATTGCGAGCAAGAATGAGTTGGCGGTCCTACTTGCGGCGCAACCGTGTCAACTCCGGCAAGCCGATCTTCAGCAACCGCGCCGTGCGGCCACGGGCCAGTTCTTCAAGGCCCTCATGCGCGGGCAGATGCGCCATCTGCGCTGCCATGTTCATCACCAAGGCTTCACGGGAATACACCCCGCCCCCCAAGTTATAGACCGCCGCGATCAACTCCCGCAGCTCCAACGGCAGACGCCAGCGGGCACGTAACGCCGAGCCGAAACTGGCGCCGAACATGTCCAGCGAGTCGCCGACTTCCTCCGGCTCGTCCAGCTCGCCACCGGCCTGTTTCCACTCTTCCAGGCAGCGCAGCAACGCCAGGTCGCCCAGGCGATGCAACAAGCCGGCGCAATAGCAGCGCTCCTGCTCCAGGTCCAGCAAGCGCGCCATCGTCCGGGCATATTCGGCCGTGTGCAGCGACAGCTCCCAGTAACGCTCGGCATAGTCCGCCAGGCATGGGACGCTGAGCCGGGCGCAGCGTTTGAGGGTCAGGGCGAGGATCAGGTTCATGCTTGGTCCGGAACCAAGCTGGTGCAGCGCCTGGGCCACCGTCTGCACCGGGCCACCGCCCTGATGCTGGGCAGCGCTGTTGGCCGCCGCGATCAGCACGGCGGTGATTTGCGGGTCGGTGCGGATTTCTTCTTCGAGCAGTTTCAGGTCCAGGCCGCCGGGGTTGAGGCTGCGCTTGACCGCCACTTGCACATCGGTCATCAAGGGCGCGCCCTCGGACAGGTCACGCCGACGTTCCAGGAAGGTGAGCAAGGTCAACGCCGGCCCCGGAACCGGCGCATCGTTGGAAGTTTCTTCACCGCCGTTCACTAACAACCCCTGCAAACGCTGGGTCAGGTTGTCCCGGTTCAAGGGTTTGGTCAGATACGCGGTCGGCGCCAGCGGCAAGACCTCGCGCACGCTGGCGCTGTCATTGCGCCGACTCATCAGGATGAACGGCAACGGCGGCGTGCGATGCTGCTGGCGAAGGCCACGCAGAATCGCCAGGCCATCAACCCCCGGCAGCTCCCAATCGGCGATCACCAGGTCGTAGGAATGCTTCGCCAGCAAATCCAAAGCCTCTTTGCCGTCGCCACAAGTGTCCACCCTGGCATCGCAGCGCACACCCGACAACACCTGCTCAAGCAGCTCACGGGACGCCGGATCGGCCTCGGCGATCAACACACGGGGTACAGCGGGTAAATCCACAGCAGTCATGCAGCATGCTCCCTTGCCATACTTGCACCTTAGACGTTGGTGGCCGTTCCAGACAGCTCAAAATCCACCGGATAGCTTCGCCAATATGAAAAAACCCGCCAGAAGGCGGGTTTTTGTGGATCAGCGCACAACCGTCACTCAGAGTTCGGAGAAGCACTCTTCAAGGATTGCCAGGCCTTTTTCCAGTTGCTCGTCCGGAGCGGTCAGCGGCACCAGCACCCGCAGAACGTTGCCGTAGGTGCCGCAGGACAGCAGGATCAGACCCTTGTCACGCGCCTTGGCCACGACTTGGGCTACCGCTGCCGCGTTCGGCTTGTGGGAGTCGCCGTTTTCGAACAGTTCCACGGCGATCATCGCGCCCAGGGCTCGCACGTCACCAATGACCGGGTACTTCTTCTGGATCGCCTTGAGGCCGGCTACCAGACGCTCGCCCACAGCCTTGCAGCGATCCAGCAGGTGTTCTTCTTCGAACACTTCCATCACCGCCAGCGCCGCCGCACAGGCGATCGGGCTACCGGCGTAGGTGCCGCCCAGGCCACCCGGCGCGATGGCATCCATGTACTCGGCCTTGCCGCACACACCGGCCAACGGGAAGCCGCCAGCGATGGATTTGGCGAAGGTGGTCAGGTCGGCGGCAACGCCCATCTGCTCCATGGCGAAGAAGGTGCCGGTACGGCCGGCACCGGTCTGCACTTCGTCAGCGATCAGCAGGATGCCGTGCTGGTCGCACAAAGCGCGCAGGCGCTGCATGAATTCCTTGGGTGCTACATAGAAACCACCTTCGCCCTGTACCGGCTCGATGATGATTGCCGCGATGTCACGCGGTTCGGCGTCGTTCTTGAAGATGCGCTCGATGCTGGCGATGGAGTCGTCGATGCTCACACCGTGCAGTTCGTTCGGGTACAGCGCGCGGAAGATGCCGCCGGGCATCAGGCCCATGCCGGCCGAGTACGGCACGACTTTACCGGTCAGGCCCAGGGTCATCATGGTGCGACCGTGGTAAGCGCCGGTGAAGGCGATCACACCGGCACGGCCTGTGGCGGCACGGGCGATTTTCACGGCGTTTTCCACCGCTTCCGAACCGGTGGTCACCAGCAGGGTTTTCTTGGCGAAATCGCCCGGCACCTTGGCGTTGATTTTTTCACACAGTTCCACGTACGGCTCGTAGGCCAGGACCTGGAAGCAGGTGTGGGTCAGCTTGTTCAGCTGTTCGGTCACGGCGGCGATGATTTTCGGGTGCACGTGACCGGTGTTCAGCACGGCGATGCCGCCGGCGAAGTCGATGAACTCACGACCTTCAACGTCGGTCACCGTGGCGTTCTTCGCCGACTCGGCAAAGATCGGGTGAATCTGCCCAACACCGCGTGGAACAGCGGCGGTACGGCGGGCCATCAGGTCTGCGTTGGTCTTGCTCATTAAAATGTCCTCATTCGCCGCTCATCGGTCGGCGTGGCTCAAGGAATACATGGCGGGGAGGCAACTGCGACAGCATGCGATGATCGACTGCCGCAGCGTTCCGGCCACAAGAAACAGAACGGGTGAAACACGCAAAGGGACAGCGCTCTCGTGCCCTTTGCGCTTGAAGCGGATCAGATACCCAGGCAGAGGTATTTGATTTCCAGGTAATCCTCGATGCCGTACTTGGATCCTTCACGGCCCAGGCCCGAAGCCTTGATGCCGCCAAACGGCGCGACTTCGTTGGAGATCAAACCGGTATTGACGCCGACCATGCCGTATTCCAGGGCTTCGGCCACACGGAACACACGGCCCAGGTCACGGGCATAGAAGTACGAGGCCAGGCCGAACTCGGTGTCGTTGGACATCGCGATCACTTCGGCTTCGTCTTTGAAGCGGAACAGCGGTGCCAGCGGGCCGAAGGTTTCTTCCTTGGCCACGGCGGCATTGCTCGGCACGTTGGTCAGGATGGTCGGCTCGAAGAAGTTGCCTTCCATCGCCTTGCCGCCCGACAGCACGGTCGCGCCTTTGCTGACCGCATCGGCAATGTGTTCTTGTACCTTGGCGACCGCTTTCTCGTCGATCAGGGGACCTGTGGTGGTGCCATCGTCCAGGCCGTTGCCGATCTTGAGCTTGGCGACCGCCGCCTTGAGTTTTTCCGCGAAGGCGTCGTACACCGAATCCTGGATGTACAGACGGTTGGCGCAGACGCAGGTCTGGCCGTTGTTGCGGTACTTGGAAATGATCGCGCCTTCGACGGCCTTATCCAGGTCGGCGTCGTCGAACACGATGAACGGCGCGTTGCCGCCTAGTTCCAGGGAGACTTTCTTGATGTCCTTGGCACATTCGGCCATCAACTGGCGACCGATCTCGGTCGAGCCGGTGAAGGACAGCTTACGCACGATCGGGTTGCTGGTCAGCTCGCCACCGATGTCGCCGGCGCTGCCGGTCACCACGCTCAACACGCCTTGCGGAATGCCGGCGCGGTGCGCCAGTTCCACCAGGGCCAGGGCCGAGAATGGGGTTTGCGAAGCCGGCTTGATGACCATGGTGCAACCGGCAGCCAGGGCCGGGCCGGCCTTGCGGGTGATCATCGCGGCGGGAAAGTTCCACGGGGTAATGGCCGCGGTCACACCAATCGGCTGCTTGATCACGATCAGGCGCTTGTCGGGCTGGTGGCCGGGAATCACGTCACCGTAGATGCGCTTGGCTTCTTCGGCGAACCATTCGATGAACGAGGCGGCGTAGACGATTTCGCCCTTGGCTTCGGCCAGTGGCTTGCCTTGTTCCAGGGTCATCAGGCGACCAAGGTCGTCCTGGTTTTCGATCAGCAATTCGTACCAGCGGCGCAGCTTGTTGGCGCGCTCCTTGGCGGTCAGTGCACGCCAGGCCGGCAGTGCCTTGTCGGCGGCTTCAATCGCCCGGCGGGTTTCGGCAGCGCCCATCTTCGGCACGGTGCCCAGCACTTCGCCCGTTGCCGGGTTGGTTACCTTGATCGTCTGACCATTGTCCGCATCGACCCAAGCGCCATCGATAAAGGCTTGCTGGCGGAACAACTGGGTGTCTTTAAGCTGCATGTCGGCTTTCCTTAACAGCACCGCGCGCACGCGGAGCGAATTAGATTTGTAGAAAAGGCGCCTCGGGGGCTGCCGTCAGGGAAATCATTCACCGGGCTGAAGCACAGAAATAACGCACAAAAGCACAGACGTGCGGTTCAGCACCCAGACAAGAGCGTTTGAAATCTCAAACGAATCCTAGGGCCGATAGGGGTGAAGGACAATAGGCTGTTCGAAAAAAAGAACGAAAAAACCGAATTTGCCTGTTTTTTCTGATCAGCGTAGCCAAGAGCCGCCGAGCAGTGTGAAAACACCGGCAAATCAGCAGCATGGACGCCCGCCATGCATATGAGTATCATGGCGCCCGCGTCGCACCAGTAGCTCAGCTGGATAGAGTACTGCCCTCCGAAGGCAGGGGTCGTGGGTTCGAATCCCGCCTGGTGCACCATTTTCAAAATCAAAAGCCCCAGGTCGCAAGACCTGGGGCTTTTTTGTGGGCGCTGGTTTTGTCAGCGCTCAGGAGCTATCAGTGGTCCAGCTTGACCTCCAGTTGCTCAGGAGCAGGCTCAATATTCCCCAAGGATTTCGTAACCAACCCGCATTTCTGGGCCTTAGAATAAAGACCCGCGTCATGAGTCCAGATTTCATCGGCATTGGTTGCCAAAGCAATGGAAATGATCTGACGATCAAACCGTAACTTGGCTTTGGTAGCAGCAGGATCAAGCACCTTCAACTCGTTATCATCGACCATACGGGCACATTCGACCGCCGCAATCTGGTCAAACGATACGATCTCAAAACACGAAAGGCCGTTTATGACATCCAGATGGCTCTGGTGAAAATTTCGATCGACACCAACCAAATACTCAGCCAACGCAGGTGTTGGGATCAGCACCGTTCCACCTCTGGCATCGACCAGTTCGATTAGGGCTTCAGCCCTAGCCTCCGCCCGATCAACATTATGACCAGTGGCAGGATCAACCAGAACGATACCGTCCTTTGCATTTCCCAAGGCTTGAACGAGGACATTGGTATCGAGAACTATGCGCACCTCATCCCCTTAAGTTCTGGATCGTTCCATGAGGATCATCCATCTCGCTCCACGTGATGCCACCGAGTTCCTTTAGCTGGGTCACCGCACTGCGCAACGAGGTTTTTTCAAGTTTTTCATAGGATTGAATGAACATTTTGCGCAGCCGCCAACCGCCATGCGGCCGACTTTCCCATTCTCCCTTGCCATGAACGCGAACGTACTTGAACAGAAGCTTGCCCAACTGTTCAGCCAGTGCTGTATCGGCTTCACAAAGAAGAGTTTCGCCACCCGCGCCCTCAAGCCGGACAGGAACCGTCTCATCCTTCCCACCAACGACATACAGGCGCCCCTGTACGCTGCCTTGTTTGATGATGACCATGGGAGGAGGAGCGGTCTTTGCTTTGGGAAACTGGAGAATGTTCGCATCATCCGCTGCCTGAAGGACGCCATCTACTCGATCTTGCTCCATCAGCGCGGATAGCTGCACGTAGGCTTTTCTCGCGCGCTTAGGTCCAATCCCCTGAGCGGCCTCCCGCACCCTGTTCAAGACGTGTGGGTACGTCTCGTCTTCCACCCACGTATTCAGGCAGACACAACCTTCGGTGACAGAGTCAAAATGAACATGATCTTGGGAGCCGAAAAGCTCAGCGAGCTCACACAGATAATCCGTCAAGCGAGCCATGGAGAGCTTGCTTGGGTCGGTTCCGTCGAGTTCGAGCATCAGCTTTTTCATGCTGGCGAGTATAGTTCCGCTCAAGTGTTCCTGCTATGGCTGCATTTGTAACCCGATACCGAGCATCAACCGCCTGAAAAGTGACCCTTCACTTTTTGGATCGGAAACGTTAATGCCCAGGGCTTTTGTAAGCGCTGATCACTCAACGCTTGCGCAACGCCTCCAACCGCGCCGGCAAGTCCTCCTCGGGAAAGCGCTTGTGCAATGCCAGCAGCTTTTCATCAGCAGCCTTGCTCTCACCCGCCTCGCGCAAAAGCAGGATTTCCATCAGGCCCTGCTCCAGCGATGGCAGTGCAGCCGGCGCCGATTTGCTCATTTTCGCCGCAGGCTTTTCCGCCAACGATTGCATCGGACTTGCCGGGGCTTGGGCCAGTTCGCCCTGGGGCGCCATGCGGATAATCGGGGCGGGGGCGGGCATGGCCGGCGGCGGTGCAGCGGCAACGGCAGGCGCTTGCCGATCGGCGGAAAACTCCATCGAGGCGGGTGAGGACAGTTCGTCGTGGGGCACGGGCGAGCGCAGCACCAGGCCGATCATCAGCGCCACGCCGGCGATCGTGGCGAATGCCATTTGCCAGCGCGGCCGTTGACAGGCTTGCAACCAACGTTGCCACAAGCTCGGTGCAGGCGTCGGGGCTTCGCGGTGGGCGGTGGCCAGGATGAAAGCGTCCAGGGAAGCTGGCGGCTCGCCGCTGGTGTGTTGGCGGAAATGCTCGATCAGCACTTCGTCGTTCGGATCCGGGGTGTGTTTGGAGTCGATCATGCGGGTACCTCCTCGGCCAGCAGCCGATGCAACTTCTGCTGGGCGTAACGCAAGCGGCTCTTGACCGTTTCCAGTGGGGCGCCGGTCAAGGCAGCAATCTGTGGCAATTCCAGGTCGCCGTGCAGGCGCAGCAGGAAGACTTCTCGCTGATCCTCGGGCAAGGCCTGCAACGCCGCATCGAGACGCGCCTGGTCGCGGCTCAGGCTCAGCTGCTGCTCAGGGCCGCTGGTGTCGTCGGGCTGGACGTGAAGCTGCTCGTCGTAGCTGTCGTGCAACGGATTGTGGACACCCTGCTTGCGCCAGTGGTCGATCAAACGGTTGCGGGCAATCTGGAACAGCCAGGTGCGAAAACTCGCCCGGCCTTGTGGCTGGGTGGTGCTGCGAATCAGACTGAGCCAAGTGTCCTGGAAGACTTCCTCGGCCAGTTCGGCCTTGTTGCTCAAGGACACGAGGAAACGGTAGAGCCCTTGCCGATGGCGGGCGTACAGGACTTCGAAAGAAGCCCCATCGCCGTTGCGGTAGCGGGCCAGCAGCGATTCGTCGCTGGGAGAATCAAGCGCAGCGGACATGTGGGTGACGAACTCCTTTCCGGTCATTGCAGCACAATCCTGGCAGACAACAAGGGAATACTGTGGGAGAGAGCCTGCTCGCGATGGCGTCGGATCAGTCAATGATGATGCTGATCAATCCACCGCTATCGCGAGCTGGCTCGCTCCCACATTTTGGTCCTCGTTGTGCTCGGGATCAGCGCTTGGCCGCAGGCTCGAGGCTCTGGGCAAGCTCCACCAACTGCACAAACTCGGCACGCAGCCCAAACGGATCATCGCCGCGGGCCGAACGGGCCAATTGCGCAGTGTCCTTCAAGCTCATCGTCCCAGTATAACGCCCGTCCCCCTTGAGCTGCTGGGCGAAGGCCGCCACGGCGGCGGAGAAACGCAGGTCATCGCTAGGCTTGTCGTCGTTCTGCACGCCAGCAATCGGATGCTCGATCAATCGACTGCTACCGCCCTCAGCGGGTTTGTAGCGTACGCGCAACATCGCCAATTCGCCTGATTTCCCCTCCGACTGGGGCGTGCTGGCATAGCGCAGCGGCTCCAACCAGCCCGGTTGGCCCTTCGGGACAATTTCATACAAGGCCGTCACCGTATGCCCGGCACCTATCTCGCCCGCGTCGACCTTGTCGTTGTTGAAATCCTCACGCTTGAGCGCACGGTTCTCATAACCGAGCAGGCGATACTCGCTGACCCGGGCAGGGTTGAATTCCACCTGCAACTTCACATCCCGCGCCACCACCGCCAGGGTGGAGCTGAGCTGGTCGACCAAGACTTTACGCGCCTCGAGCAGGTTGTCGATGTAGGCGTAGTTACCGTCACCAGCATCGGCCAATTGCTCCATCAGGTGTTCGTTGTAGTTATCCACACCGAAGCCCAGCGTCGTCAGGGAGACGCCGCTTTTACGCTGGTCCACCGCCATCTGCTTGAGGCTGTCGAAATCACTGACGCCAACGTTGAAGTCGCCATCGGTGGCCAGCAGGATGCGGTTGATGCCTTTGTCGATGAAGCTCTCCCGCGCCATCTGGTAGGCCAGTTCGATACCCGAGGCGCCCGCGGTGGAACCACCGGCGTCGAGTTGATCGATGGCGTTGCGGATTGTCACCTTGTCGCGCCCCGAGGTGGGCTTGAGCACCACCCGGGATTCACCGGCATAGACCACCAGGGATACCCGATCCTGATCGCGCAATTGATCCACCAGCAGTTTCAGCGTGCTCTTGACCAGCGGCAGGCCTTCGCGACGGTCCATGGAGCCGGAAACGTCCACCAGGAAGACCAGGTTGGCCGGCGCCAGATCCGCCACGGCGCGGTCGCTGGCCTTGATGCCGATGCGCAGCAAACGGGTGTGGGGGTTCCACGGTGAGGGGGCGACTTCGGTCGTCACACCGAAGGGTGAACCGTCGCTGGGCAGGGCATAGTGGTAAGGGAAATAGTTGACCATTTCCTCCAGCCGAACAGCCCCTTCGGGCGGCAGGCTGCCTTGATTGAGGAAACGTCGCACATTGGCATAACTTCCGGTGTCGACATCCACGCTGAAGGTCGAGACCGGCGTTTCGGCGACGCTATGGATGGGGTTGTCCGGCAGTTTTGCGTACTGCTCGCGCGGTTCGGTGCGGTAATCCCCGGCGATGGCATCGTTCGCCATACTAGGGGCGGGCATTGATGCCGGGGCGACCATGCGCTTGGCCATGGGTTGGCGCACGTAGGCGATCTCGCCTTGCGGTACAACGCTGGGTGCCACAGGCACCGGTTCGGATGGCTTGGCAGCCTCCCGGGAAGACAACCCACAACCGGCCAACGCCACCAGCAAAGTCACGGCGAAGCCTTGGGCAGCAGGACGCATAAAGGGAAGTGGACGGAACATGGGCTGAACCTCGTGAATGAATGATTCGTACACAAGCTCAGACGCAAGGCACACGAGGTTCGGGTTAACGATCAGGAATTTTTTTGGCACGCTGGAAAAACCGGCCTGGCCACCCCCAAGGTGGCCAGGCCGTTACCGCGATCGGACCAATCGCCAGCACGTTGCAGCAGGCATTGTTAGCGGGACGGAATGCCCCGCAGATCATCGGCGATGAATCCGCTCAAATGGCCGGTGTAATAGTCTTCGACATCGGAGTTGCCTCTGTTCGTCAGGGCGCCCGCGATGCCTCTCATGGCCTCGAGCTGCCCGATCGCCCCACCCGGCATCAGCCCCTGGCGGGCCTGGGCAAAGTGCAGCACTTCGACACCGGCCTTCTTCACCTTGACCTGATAATTGAAATCGACACTGGCCAGATACGTACCGTCGGCGACGATTTTGTTCATGAAGCCACCTTGAGTGTCTTGGATACGGCGCGCATAGACGGCGTTGACGTCCAGCAGATAGTCAGCGGTTTCCTTGCTGGAGGCATAGCGATTGCCGTCGAGCAGGCGGACGATCAGGTCGGTGTGCAACTGGTCACGGACTTTTTCGTCGGGCAGGAAACGTTCGTTTTTGCCGACGACTTCAACGTTGAACGTGTCGATCCAATAGGTGGCGGTCTCGGGGATCGCCACCGGCGCAGGGGAAATGTAGTAGTCGGGCTTGGAAGCGCAACCGGCCATAAGGCAGAGGGCCAGCAGCAGGGTAAAAACTCGCATGTTTGAATTCGTCCTTGAGAGGTAGCGGCATAATGGCGGCTGCATTCTACGGGGTTTGTATGAGCGCTCAAGTTGTTTGGCCCTGACGGAGTGCGGTCCCGTCTCACTCAATCCCAATGTCCACGACCGTTTTCCCCGCCCCACGCCCCTCGGCTACCTGCGCAAAGGCCTCATTGACTTGCTCCAGGCCAAACCGGCGCTGATCCAGCTTGATCCGCAGTTGCCCTGACTCAACCAGAGCGGCGGCCTCCCGCAAGATCTGACCATGATGCTCGCGCCCCTTGCCGGTCAGCAGCGGCATCAACGTAAACACCCCGGAATAGCTCGCCCCCCGAAACGACAGCGGCGCGAGGCTGTGTTGGCCCCAGCCGAGGCAACTGAGCACATGGCCGGTGTAGGTCTTTACCGCGTTGAAGGACGCATCCAGGGTCGGGCCGCCAACGGTGTCGTAGACAATGTCGAAGCCTTCGCCATCGGTGTACTGGCGCACGTAGCTGTCGGTGTCCTGGGTCCGGTAGTCGATGGCTGACGCGCCCAGTTCGCGGATGAAAGCCTGGCTGTCGGCCGAGCCCGTGGCGTAGACCTCGGCGCCACGGGCCTTGGCGATTTGCACGGCCATTTGACCGACGCCGCCCGCCCCGCCATGAATCAACACCTGTTGCCCGGCCCGAACGTTGGCGCGATCGACCAAGCCTTCCCAGGCCGTAATGAATGCCAGCGGCAAGGCGGCCGCTTCGCGCATGCTCAGTGAGTGAGGCTTGGGCGCAATCAGGCGGGCATCGACCGCGATGTATTCGGCCAGCGCGCCTTGGGCCCCGCCGATCCCGCCGGCCATGCCGAACACCTCGTCGCCAGGCGCGAAGTCATTCACGCCCTCTCCCCGTTCAACCACCATCCCGGCCAGGTCGATTCCCAATACGGCGGGCAGCGGCTGACGTGCGTGGGCCCCGCCTCCCGCCGCGATCTTGGTGTCCAGCGGGTTGATTCCGGCGGCATGCACCTTGATCAATACCTGGCCTTTGCCGGGAATGGGCCGGGAGATGGAACGGACAATCAGCGCAGCCTGAGCGGTTTCGGCAACGGCGGCGGACATGATGTTGTTCATGACGGTAAACCTCCAATGAGTGGGCAGGTTCATAGTGCGAGGGAAGACGCATTCCGATAAGTGAGCAACAATGGATAGGATTTATTCCAGGCAGAGGCTAAATCCAGATGGATCTGTTCGACGCAATGCAGGTGTTCGTGCGGGTGGTGGAGCGCGGCTCGTTTTCGGCCGTCGCCAGGGAACTGAACCTGGGCCAACCGGCGGTGAGCAAGCAGATCCGCGCGTTGGAGCAACACCTCGGCGGGGCGCTGTTTGCCCGCAGCACCCGCCAGCTCGCGCTGACCGACCAGGGGCAGCGCTTCTACGCCGAGAGCAAGGACATACTCGCCAGCGTGGACGCCGCACGACTCAGTTTCGCCAGTGGGCAGGAACAGATCGCCGGCCTTCTGCGCGTGGCGGCGCCCGTCAGTTTCGGCCGATTGTGTATTGCGCCCCTGGTGGGCGAGTTCCTGGCCCTTCACCCACAGCTTCGTATCGACTTGAGGTTAAGTGATCAGAACGAAGATGTGCTGAAGGAAAACATCGACCTTGCGATTCGCATCGGCGCGGTGAAAAACGAAGGACTGGTGGCGGTTTCCCTCGGCGACAGCCCGCGTCGGGTGTATGCCTCCCCCGCCTATCTGCAACAGCACGGCACGCCCCTCGCACCGGCTGACCTGGCCGGCCATAACTGTTTGGCTTTTACACTGCTGGAGCATTATGACGTCTGGCGGTTCGACCAGGATGGCCGACAGCACAGCGTAACGATCAAGGGCAACGTCACCTGCAACAGCAGCGAGGCGATCCGGGAAATGGTGCTGTCGGGCCTGGGCGTTTCGCTTTCACCGCAGTGGTTGTTCGCTGCCGATGTTCGCCAGGGTACCGTCTGCCCCCTGCTGGCCGATTACCAGCCACTGGCACTGCCCATCAGCGCCGTGTTCAGTCAAGATCGACGCCGCTCGGCACGGACTCGTGCTTTTGTGGATTTTTTGCGTGGGCGTCTTAGAACGACCGGTAGCCAAATAATCGTAAGCGTCGGTGATGGCGACGCTGGAGCTCCAAGCACTAACCTTGCCAGGCATTGACTGCTCATAAAGGCCTAAATTCTAGACGCCACACTCCAACAAAACGTGGCCACTTGCCACAGATTGGAAATCTTGTAGTCAAAACGTCAAGGCCTGGATCGGGTCTTGTTTGATAGCGATTGACTAAGCTCGCTCAGATTGATGAGGTTTTGGTCAGCGCTCGCAGTATCTTCTTGCTGGCGCAGTTGATGAAATAGCTCATATTGCGACTCGGCGTGTTGCTTGGCCAGGTCATGAGAAATTTGACCCGCACTATCAAGAATTTCGCGGTCGTTCAATGTCAGGAAACCATCGAGTTTTTTCACCCACTCAGCCATGGACATTGGAATGCGACGCATGGCTTGGCCCTCCGCAAACACCAAGTATTGCTCGACCAGATTGTTCAAAGCGCTGAGCTCTTCTGCCGAGAGGTAGTTCTTGGCGTTAGCGACATCCTGTTTGCGCACCTTGGCGCCGCGCCAGTTGGTCAGTCCCATGTGGGGTTTACCGCTGTCGGCACGATTGTGAATAAGCTCAGCCGCAGTCTGCCCGGTAATTGCCCAGTGCACTTTGTTTTGCACGGTCTTGAAGAAGTTGATGCTGGCTTCCTGAGTCGGGTCGTAGTCCACACTGGTGGCGTAGATGTCGGTAATCTTCTGGTAGAAGCGTTTTTCGCTGGTGCGAATATCCTGAATGCGCCGCGTCAGCTCTTCAAAGTAGTCGAACGGCTGATCGGGATTTTTCAGGCGCTCATCATCTAGTAAAAAACCTTTGACGATGTAGTCACGCAACTGCCGAGTGGCCCATTGACGGAAGCGCGTTGCCGTATGGCTTTGTACGCGATAGCCCACGGAGATAATGGCATCAAGGTTGTAGTGCTTGAGATTGCGCTTCACTTGACGCGTACCTTCCTGACGAACTACTAAGAAATCCTTAGTGGTTGCGTTTTGATCAAGCTCACCTTCGCTGAAGATGTTCTTCAGATGCATCAACACGTTCTCTGGCGTGGTACTGAATAACTCACCCATCAAGGCTTGGGTCAACCATACGGTCTCGTCGACAAAGCGCACGTCCAACCGGGTTCGCCCGTCTTCGCTCTGGTAGATGATGAACTGCGAGGTATTGCGATTGGCGTTATCCGTGCTCATAGCTCAACGACTCCGCCTTGACTAACAGCGCGACCAACCCCCAATGTAGCCCCCTCAATATTTCTACGTACGGGGCCTGATGAATAAACCCCCTCCTCAATCACTAGCCACCTCTTGTATCTCTCTCCAGGCGAAATCCCACGATATTCGCTCCTGCTCTAGACGCACGTTTTGCCCTAGTGTGTTGCGCTTGAGCTTCTCATAGAGGACCTGCTCTTCTACTGTGAGATTAGCCAGCGTGATGGAGGGGTGTGGCTCTTTCTCCACCCCCCACAATGGTTTGTAAGACAACAAAGTACGCTCATCCATCAGTATCGTCTTCACGCTTGGCAGATAGCATGGAAGATGGACGCGGGCAGACCCCGCTCGCTTTCGTACAGATGGGTCTGGAGCAGTCCCAGGGTCAGAGGCCCATGATCAAAAGCCAGCAGCCGCCACAGTGGCTGGGTCCGCAACCGACGAAACGTAGCAATGGCTGTACTAGCTTTCATGCAAGGCTCCCCAACAGAAGAGATGCCCATGGTAAACACAAAGTGCGCTGAATCTACCTCGGATCAGGCAGGATCATACTGCTTCAGAAAAGGCCTACAACAAAGCTTACGGATTGTAGTCAGGATTCCGACGCTAGGGCCGAACCATAAACGCGCGCCCACCGCCCCGGGAAATACGCCGACGCAGCCACGCCCACCGCCCCCATCACCACGCAATACCCCACGCACACCCACGGGCTCCACGGCACCAGTGCAATCAGCATCAGCGGTGTCATGCTGGCCCACAGGGCATAGGCGATGTTGTAGGTGAGCGAGATGCCGGACACGCGGATCTTCGGCGGGAACAGGCTGACCATCACCGACGGCACCGCACCAACCACGCCGCAACCCAGCCCGGCCAAGGCGTAAGCCAGGCCCAGCCAGGCGCTGCCGCTGATCAGGCTGGCGTAGAGCACGGCAATGCCCACAGGCAGCAGCAGGCTGTAGAGCATGACGGTGCGCCAGGCGCCGATGCGGTCGACGATGAGCCCGGCCAGGACGCAGCCGATGTTCAGGAACACGATGCCCAGGCTGCTCAGGGCGAAGGTGTGGCTGGGGGTCATGCCGAAGCTTTTCTGCATCACGGTCGGGGTGATGACCACGAACACCACCACGGCAGAGGTCAGCACGCAGGTCAGGATGGCGGCGGGCAGCAAGGCCTGGCGGTGGTCGCGCAGGACCGTGCGCAACGGCAGTTCCGCTGCGCCTTCGCGATTGGCTTGCAGGGCCATGAAGATCGGCGTTTCGCTCAGCCAGCGACGCAGCCAGACGCCGATCACGCCGAAGACGCCCCCCAACAGGAACGGCAGGCGCCAGGCGTAATCGAGAATCTCCGCCGGTGTGTAGATCCGCGCCAGCGCCGTTGCGGTCAAGGCGCCCAGCAAGTAGCCGAAGGTCAGGCCGGCCTGGAGGAAACCCAGGGCATAGCCGCGATGATGCAGCGGCGCATGTTCGGCCACGAACACCCAGGCGCTGGGCACCTCACCGCCCACCGCCGCACCTTGCAGGATACGCAGCGCCAGCAACAGCAACGGTGCGAAATAACCGATTTGCGCGTAGGTCGGCATCACGCCGATGAGCAGGCACGGCAAGGCCATCATCAGGATGCTCAGGCTGAACACCCGCTTGCGTCCCAGGCGATCAGCGAAGTGCGCCATGAGAATGCCGCCTAGGGGCCGGGCCAGGTAGCCGGTGGCAAAAATCCCGAAGCTTTGCAGCAGGCGCAGCCAATCGGGCATTTCCGGCGGGAAGAACAACTGGCTGAGAGTCAGGGCGAAGAAGACGAAGATGATGAAATCGTAGATTTCCAGCGCACCGCCCAAGGCGGCCAGGCCCAGGGTCTTGTAATCGGATCGGCTGAATCGGTCACCGGGTAGAACAGGGATGGCAGTCATAGGCAGATTTGAACGATGAGTTAAAAGAGGGCGACGGCTCAGGCGTCGCGATCAGTGTCCACCGGTTGAACCGGTGGCTGGCCTGGCTCGGCGTCTTCGGCCTCGTCGGCAGGCAGGAAATCCTTGCGGCTCTGGGCGATGGCCCGGCGTATTTCGTCGCCCTTGGTCGGGCAGTTCAGGAGGCGGGCGATGCCGTCGGGTTTCTGCGTCATCGCCATCCTCCGGCATGAGTGAACAGGGGCTCGATAGTGCTCGCTTTTGGCGCGTGATGCCAATTTTGTGTCTGGGCGGCGTCATTGTGGCAAGGGGTGCTTTGCACCCCAACGGGGATAAATCCCCTCTCCACAGGGGGTTGTGTCGTCTTGGGTCAGCGGTGGTAGCGGCGCACTACGCTGCTGTTGCGCAGCACGTGACCTTTGATTTTTTCCATCAGTTGGGCGCGTGTGAGGTCGGCGGGCAGTGCCTCCGGCGGCAGGTCCAGGGCGAAAAGCTGGATCAGGTAGTGGTGAGCGCTGTCGCCGACAGGCGGGCAAGGACCGACGTAGCCGTGGGTGTTCTTGCTGTTGATACCACTCATGCCTTCCAACGAGGACTTGGTGCCGGCGCCCGCCGGAATCTGCCGCGTGGTGGCCTTGATGCCGTAGTGGACCCAGTGGTCGACACCTTGGCCCCTTTGGCCGTCCGGGTCCAACATGACGATGGCGTAGCTGAGGGTGCCGGGTGGGCCGGCGTTCCAACTCAGGGCCGGAGAAATGTTCTTGCCACCACAGGTGTTGGCATCACTGGCTGCCGCCGCCGTGAAGAGGCGGTCGTCCGACACACCGGGGATGCTGAGGGTAAAACGCTCCTCGGCCTGGACAGCCCCTTGTGCGCACAGCACCAGGGCGACGGCCGCCAGCCAAGGGGAGAAAAAATTCAATCGGGTCATACCGGGGGCACCTTGTGCGTGTCTGGCCATGGACGGCTTGCGAACTATAGCCGCAGCTTCGCCAAGGTTGCAGTGACAATTATGCTGAAACTCGCTCCGTTCCTGCGACTCCAAAGGGAAACGCCTGCCGGAGAATGACCATGTCTCTGCATCAAGTCGCCCGTTTCGCCGACGTTCGTGAAGATCGCGGCCTCGAAGTCAAAATCGACGACACGTCCATCCTGCTGTTGCGCTCCGGTGATCAAGTGCGCGCCTTCCAAGGCAAATGCCCGCATGCCGGCGCACCACTGGCCAAGGGCGCGGTGTGCCACGGACGGCTGATTTGCCCGTGGCACAAGGCCGCGTTCCGCACGGAAGACGGCGCCCTGTGCGAACCGCCGGCCCTCGACAGCCTGGCGCGCTACCACGTCGAGGTCCGGGACGGTGACGTCTGGGTCGACGATCAACCATTGCCAACCGATAAAGTCCCGCCGGCCGATGACGCACGCACGTTTGTCATCATCGGCGCCGGTGCCGCCGGCACGGCTTGCGCGGCGGCGTTGCGGGAGAAGGGTTTTGGCGGTCGAATCCTGATGATCGACCGCGAAGCCGAGGCCGGCTACGACCGGACGGTGCTGAGCAAGTATGTGTTGGCCGGCGACATGGCAGTCAACGAGACAGCGCCGCTGCGCGATGAAACCTACTTCACCCGGCAACGCATCGAAAGGCTCCATGGCGAGGTCACCCATTTGGACCCCGACGCTCGGCAAATCCAACTCGCCGATGGCCGGCAGCTGGACTACGACGCCGCGCTCATTGCCACTGGCGGGGCACCCAAGATGCCAGCACTGCCCGGCATCGAATTGCCGCAAGTCTTCGTGCTGCGTTCGATCGCCCACGCCCGGCAGATTCTCGACACGGTCCGGCCAGGGCAACAGGCGGTGATCATCGGCGATAGTTTCATCGCCATGGAAGTCGCCTCGTCCCTGCGCAAGCGCGGGCTGGACGTCACCGTCCTGGCCCGGCATCCGGTGCCGTTCGCTGCACAGATGGGTGAGAGCGTTGGCCAGGCCATCCTGGCCCGGCACCGGGCCAACGGTGTGGTGTACCACACCGACGGCGAAGCGGCACGGATCGAGGGAGCGCACAAGGTCGAAGCCGTGGTGCTGGATAACGGCCAGCGTCTGGCTGCGGACCTGGTGATCGTCGGCATTGGCGTGCACCCGGCCACCGAGCCGTTTGCCGGGTTGCCACGGGAACAGGACCAGTCGCTGTCCGTTGACGCAGGCATGCGTGTGGCTGAAGGCGTATGGGCCGTGGGTGATATCGCGACGTTCCCCCTCAACGGCGCGCCTGTGCGCATCGAGCATTGGCGCCTGGCCCAGCAACAGGCGCGCATCGCCGCTGCGAACATGCTCGGCGGCGACGAGCGCTATCTGGACGTGCCGTTTTTCTGGACCTATCACTTTGGCAAACGCTACGACTATCTTGGCCACGCCGAGCACTGGGACGAAGTGGAATTCAAGGGCACGCCCGAGCATCCGCCCTTTATTGCCCTACTGGGCAAGGACGGCCTGGTTGCCGCCGCAGTGGCCTGTGATGAAGGCCGGGCCATGGCGGCGTTGGCCCAGCGCATGAAACAACCGTTGCCGGTGGACGAGGCATGGCGGCTGGTTCGGGATTTCTCTTCGTAGATCTGCCCCCCAAAAAATCCCCTGTGGGAGCGGGCTTGCTCGCGAAAGCGTCGGCACGGCTTGCATCAATGTACGGAGTGATCGGCCGGCAGGTGAATCACGCCCGGCCGCTCCAGTGGCGCCAGGGGCGGTGGCTGCAAGTCGGGGCTGAGCAAGTGGAAGTGCGGCACGACGTGGCTGATGTCGCCGTCCTGATTGTTGTGAATAGTCTTCGAGCCGGGCTGGCGCAGCGTGTCCAGGCGCTCGTCGGTCAACTTGAAACTGGCGCTCAAGCCCTGGTCATTCACGACCGGGGCCGGCGACCGGCGCTGGGCGAAGCTGCGACTTTTACGCTGTTGGTAACGCGCCCAGGTAATCAACAGCACCGCGTTGACCAAGGCGATCCATCCATAGACCTGCAAGGTCCCCAGGGTATCGAACAGTGACCCTCCCGGGCGCGGACCGGCCTGGCTCGCGAACAGCGGCCACAGCCCATTGACCAGCAAGTACAACAACCCCACCCACGCCAGTACGGTAAAAAACGCATCGATGAGCACCAGAAAAGGCCGTTGCCGGGTCCTGATAATTTTCATCGGATCACTTCCTCTTCCTGATCATCGAACGGTTTGATACCGCGATCCGGACTGATCCAGCGCGCACGCTTCTGATGCTGCCCGAACAGCACTTTTGGAAAGCTCACCAGAGTGGTGAAGAGGCTGATCAGCCAGAACACCAACGGGTACCAGACCACCCAGAACATGATGTGCCACAGGCCTTTTTCGTAGCGGCGGTCGATCAGGATGCTCACCGCGAACTGCAGCAGGCACACCACGGCCAGCAGCAGCCCGGTGAAGGCTGGCGGCATGAGGTGATCGACCGCGATGGCCTCTGGCATTTCGACGAACTTGCCAGCCCCCCAGAAAATCACCGACAGCAGGAACGTGAACGCCCAACCGGTGGACAGGCAATATTCGAACAACAGTGGCCACAGGTAGCGGTGGCGATACTGCCAGATGCCACGGATGTTCTTGAACAACACCTCGGCGCCCCCCTGGGCCCAGCGCAGTCGTTGCCGCCACAGGCCACGCAGGGTTTCGGGCATGAGGATCCAGCACAGCGCGCGCGGCTCATAGAAGATGCTCCAGTGATCCAGTTGCAGCTTCCAACTGATGTCGATGTCTTCGGTGATCATGTCCGGGCTCCAGTAGCCAACCCGGTGCAGGGCGGAGCGACGGAACGCGACGATTACGCCAGACACGGTGAAGATCCGCCCGAACACCCGTTGAGTGCGCTTGATCAGGCCGATGATCGAGGAAAACTCGCCGACCTGGACCCGGCCTATCAAGGTCGAGCGGGTACGGATGCGCGGGTTGCCGGTCACCGCGCCGAGGCGGGCGTTGTCCAGCATCGGCGCCACCAGGTAGGCACAGGTGTTCGGCGCCAGCAGCGCGTCACCGTCGATGCACACCAGGTATTCACTGCGCGCCGCGATGGCGCCCATGCGCAGGGCCACGGCCTTGCCCTGGTTTTCCGCCAGGTGCAGGACGCGCAGGCGCGGGTCTTCACCCGCCAGTTGATCGAGCATCTGGGCCGTGTTGTCCTTGGAGCCGTCGTTGATGGCGATGACTTCGATGTTCGGGTAATGCTGGCCCAGCGCCGCGTAAATGGTGTCGGCGACGTTATCGCCTTCGTTGAAGCACGGGATCAGGATACTGATCAACGGCTCGCCGGCCAGGGGCGGTGGCAAGGTGTCGTCCTTCCACGGCCAGTGGCGCTCCCAGTGCAGCCAGAAGTACAGGCCGCCGGCGATCCACAGCCCGGACATGAACAGCGGGTAAAAGAACACGAAGTCCATCAGGAATTGCCCGGTGACCAGGAAGATCAGGCCCAGGGGCACCCCAAGGACGATCGCCAGCACCAGCAGAGCGAGCAGTCTGTCGAGCATGTCAAGGATTCCACTTGTTGGAGAGCGCCGGCCGCACGGTTTTCACAGCGGGCTGGTCTTCGATGAAGTTGTCCGGGTAGTAGCCGAAACTGGTCACGCCTTTGCGCTTGAGGCGCCCCATCCAGTCGGCCAATTGCTCGCCCTCGATATCGCTGACCGGCTTGCTGTGCCAGTCCCGGGCCTGCAGTTCGAACACCGTGCGCTTGAGCGCGCCGGGACGGGCCTTGACGGTGTCCACCAGGCGCTCGAGCCAGGGACCGGATTGCTGGCGGGTCTGGTTTTCCATCAACGGCATGGCCATCGGCGCCGTCCAGTCATAGGCGCCGAGGAAGTCGTCAAGGTTCTGGGCGAACCAGGCTTCGCTTTGCGGGTTGAGCATCGGTTCGGCAAAGATATTGCGCGCCGTCAGGATCTGCGGACCACGAATCGCCCGGACCTTGGCGGTCAGCTCATGGGTGAAGTCGATCAGGTAGCGGCTCTTGAAGCGGGTCCAGCGTTGCATCGCTACAGGATCGGCCCGCAGGGCGGCGATGGACGTCGGCAGGCCGTTGGCGGCATAGACTTTCAGGGCTGCGGGGCTGGCGTCCTCGAAATCGGAGAACACCGCGTCGTCATGGTACAAAACGCCATCCAATGAGCTCATCCGCGCCAGATCCTGGTAGATCTCGCCAATGACCTGGCGCACGTTCGGGTCGAACGGCGACAAACGCACGTACTGGTCCGGGGCAACGCCAGTCTTGCCGGTTTCCGGATCCCAGCGCTGTACCCGCGAAAGCTTCGCGTCCAGGGCGAAACTGAGCACCGGCATCCAGGCATAGACCTTGGCGTTGGCCCGAGTGCGCAGTTGCCAGGCGACACGGTCGAACAGGTCGGCGCGTACCGGCAGGTGGCGGTTGGGGAAGTACAACGAATGCACCAGGCCGTCGCCTTTCGGATCGGCGAAGGCTTGCAGGAACACCGTATTGGCGCCCAGGTCGGAAATACGCTGGACCAACTGGCCGACGTTGGCGTCCTGCTGCACCGGATCCGGGTCATAGACGTAGTCCAGGTCGACATGCACCACGCGCATCGGGTCCATCGTCTGCACCGACACGATGCTTTCGGCGAAATGGGCGCCATCCGGATCGGACGCCACCAGGAAGCGTGGGCCGCTCATCAGGTTATCCAGGCTGTCGAGACCATCCTCCAGGGTCAGGGCCATTTGATAGCCCTCGTTGCCAATCACCTGCAACGCAGTACCGTCGGCTTCACCGTACGGCCAGACCCAGACACGCGGGCTGTAGCCAGTGACCTTGCGGATCTTCTCGGAAATGGCCGCCACGTCCTTGCGCAAGCGGGCCTGGAACTCGGCCTCGGTCTCGTAACGACCGGTGGCGGGGTCGTAGCGCCGGGTGGTCGCAGCGGGTTGCTGGTTGCCCTGCGGGTTGGCGAGGATGCCTTTGTGATTGGCATCGGTGTGGGCGGCGATTTCCACCAGGCCCGATTTGGAAACCTCGCGAATTTGCTCCCAGGTCAGGAACTCGGAACGCTTGCGTGGCACCCCGGCGAAATCCACCGTTTGGTTCAGCGGCGTATCCACCCAACTGCCGACCGGGGCAAGGATCGCTGGCCAGTTATAGGCACGCAGGATGGGCATGACGCGGGTGTAGAAGCTTGCGTAACCGTCGTCGAAACTCAGTAGCACCGCACGCGGTGGCAGTTCCGGGCCGCCATTGCGGGCCGTGATGATCTGATCCACCGTGACCGGCTGGTAGTTGTTTTCCCGCAGCCACGCCAGTTGCTCGATCAACCGTTCGGTACGCACGGCCACCAGCGCTTGGTCCGGGTCACGGTCGTCGACATCGTGGTAGGCAATGCCGAGCACATGGTTCTTCGGCCACGGGGCGTCATTGGCCGCCAGCGGACGCTGCGAAGGCGGCGTGAATGCCGGGGCTTGCTGGGCACAAGCGCTGATCAGCAAGACCCCCAGCAGAAGGATGAATCGCGAAATGACAGGCATCTTCAAACTCTTCTAGAAGCGATAGGTGAGGTCGACAAGCAGGCGTAGATCGCTTTCGCGATCGCCGTCGTAGGGGCGGTTGAGCCAGCTCAGCGCGGCACCGGCCTCCAGCACGTCGTTCCAGATGAAACGCTGGCCGTAGCCGAGCAATCCCATGGCCCCGGTGTTGTAGTCGCGCTGGCTGTAGGTACCGGCACCGACCTGGAATTGCTGGCTCCACGTGGTCTCGTAGCGGCGGTACAACACGTGGTTGGCGCTCACGGTCGGCATGACGCTGAAATCCGCTTTCGGATTGAAATAGGGCACTTCATTGGAGCCGCTGTTGCGGCTGGCACCGACTTCCAGACCCAGTTCCACTTGCAGGCGCGGCGTGCTGTAAATGCCCTCGCGGCCGGTAAGCTGGGTTTCGAGGCGATTGTTACCGTCACTGAAATGGGACGGGCTCACCGTCAGCCGCCACTCGCGGCTTTCATTGGCCCGCCAGCGGACGAAACCGCTACCGCCGTTGGCGCGAATGCCGCTGTTGAGCGCCCGCAGCGGGGTATTGGCCGAGAGGTAATCCAGGCTGGCGCCGTACTGCCAGTGGTCGTCGATGTCCCGGGCCACGGCCAGGCGCGCGCCTTGCTTGTCGCCGGAACCATAAGAGTGATTGGAGACCTCGGCCTCCAGCGTCATGTCCCGGGTGCGACGCTCCACGCCCAGGCGCTGCCAACGGTGGTGACCAGTACCTTCCTCGAAATCGCCGGTGGCGTAGCCGGCACCGCCGAACAGCCGCCAGTCTTCATCGATGGGCGGGCTGTAGAGCAGCGTTTCGATACCAAAGTCCCGGCTGCCGGTAACTGCACCGGCATCACCATTGCCGCCGCCATAGCTCTTGCCGGTGTAGGCCTCGATGCGCAGCTCGGCCATGTCGTGTACCTCGCGCTGGCGCTGCAGACGTTTGACATGGGCGTTTTCCGGGTAGCGGGCGACCACGTCGTCGGTCAGGGCATCCAGCTGCCGCCATTCCTGCAAATCCATGGCGGCGCGGGCCTGGGCGATTTCCAGGTCACGGTTGCGCGGGATCGTCGCCTCGACTTCTTTGAGCAGGTTTTCCGAACGGCGCGGCCAGTCACGGGCCTGGTACAGATCGGCCTGGGCCAGACGCATGCCGGTGTTGCCCGGGCCTTGGTTGACCAGGGTTTCCAGACGCGCTTCGGCAGAGGGCAAGTCGGCGCCGTACGTGCCGGCCTGGGCGGCGAGTTGCTGGGCGTCCATCCATTCATCGTTGGGGTTGCCGATCGGCAGGCCTTTGAGCTCGATGCGCGGACGCTGGGCTTTCGCCATGTCTTCGGCCAGTGCACGGGCCTCTTCGGATTTTTCACTTTCCAGCAACGCATAGTAGAGCGCGGTGCTGTCTTCAAAACGCTCCGCGGGATCGGCATCCGGCGCAGTCAGGACCCGGCGGTACAGATCGACGGCAATCTCCGGCTCCCGCTGTTCCAGATAGGAAGAGGCCACCCAGCGCAGGGCGTAAGTGGGAATGCTCACGCCCTCGGCGATCAGCTTCTGGTATTCGGCAATCACTTCTGCTCGACGGGCGCGGGCATTGAGCGCGCCCATGCGATCGATGCGCCAACGGAGTACATCGTCGTGGGCCTCGGCCACCGGGGTCCAGGTGGCGAGCAACTTGTCGTAGTCGGCCAGTGCTCGGTCGGCAATGACGAAGCGCTCATGTTCGCTGCGGCTGGCCATGTCCGCCAGGCGCACCCGTTCGGCGGCGACGTCACCCTCCAGGCGTCGTTGCACGCCACGGTCGATCAGCCCCGGCTGCAGGCGCGCCAGGCGCAGCGCCGGCTCCGGCAGCCGCGCGCGCTGCAGGGCATAGACGTATTCACGCGCAACCTCTGGGCTGTTACCGGCGCGAGTGAAGGCCTGGTCGTATTCGAACAGCGCTTCGTGGGGGCTGTCGGCGCGGGTCAAGGCATAACCCAATGCCAGTCGACGCACCGGATCTGTCGGCTTGGCAGCGACCAGGGCCTTGGCGCGAGTGACGGCTTCGTCGGGCTGGCCTGCATCGGCCTGGGTCAAGGCCAGGCCGAGTTGCAAGTCGGGGTTCTGAGGGTCGATCACCAACGCCTGGCGGTACAGCTCGGCCGCCGAATCCCAACGCTTGAGGTTGCGATAGGCACGAGCCGTCGCAGTCAGCGCCTGGACGGGCAGCGCTCGATTGCGGCCTTGGGTCTCATAGACCGTCACCACCTCGGTATCGAGGCCGGCCCAGCTGGCGATCTGCAGGTGGTCACTGATCTGTGCGGCGCTGGCCTGGCCGGCCGGCACCTGGCGCAACGCCGTCAGCGCAGGGGTGTAATGGCCTGCACGGGCGTCGAGCACCATTTGGTCATAGGCGGTATCGGCAAACGCCAGCATCGGCCAGCACAGTTGGCTGCACAGCGCGACACGAAACAACGGGCGCAAACCACGTTGAATAAAAGGACCCACAGTACGCGGCATTCGTCAGCATCCTTACATGGCCAGCCGGGTCGCAGTGCCCCCTTGCCCATCAAACAGGAAGCCGGATCAAAGGAATCCAGCCAAGCTCTAATGGGCCTAGTCTTGCACTCTCAGGCGGGTCATCTTCAGGAACGCCACAATTCTTCAGAATCGCTACAGATTTCGGCGCAGGGCTGATCGATAGGCTTAAAAAAACCCGGCCCATGCGTGATGCACGGGCCGGGTTTGGGGTGTTGCCCGAGCGCGTTACTGGACGGCGACGCCACCACCCAGCTTGCTCATCACGAATGCCGTGAATTGCTCAACGGTCATTTTCTGGCCGTTGAAATCGACCTGATTGTTGGCGTAGTGCAGCTTGGTGACAACATCGTTGCCTTCAAGCGTTGCCAGTTCCGAACCGACCGCCATGGCGCTGAACATATCGCTGGTGGCAGTGGCCTGATCGGCGATCAACTTCGCATCCGTCTGGCCTTCCATCTGTGCCTGTACGGTCATCAGGTCGACCAGCATCGGTTTGGAAACCTTGAGATTGAAATCCAGCAGCGCGAGCAACTGACGGCCCAACTCATCCGGTGGCAGGTCCATGGACTGCGGCTTGGCCAGATCAACGATCAGGTTGGCGCGGCTTTCACCATTGGCGGTGCTGAACGACAGGTTTTCCAACGCCACTTGCGGGGCGCCGGCCAGGAGTTTCTCCAGATCAGCCTTGACCTGCGCTTCTTCAGCTTCGGTCAGGCTCAGCTCTGGCGCCGGTTCGCCGGCTGCTGCGGCCTCGGCTGCAGCTTTTTCGTAGGGTTGCAGCTTGGTCTGGTAAATCTGCATCAGCGACATGGTGGCCGGGATGTCCAGGTTCTTCAGGCTGACTGCCATCTGCGCCGAGCCAATGGTCTTGTCGTTGAACGACAACTCACCGATCTTGTAATCGGCACGCCCCGAAGCGCTGGTGCCGCTCTCGGTGCTGCTGTTCTTCATCTCGAAGTTCTTCAGGCCCAGCACCGACTTCGGCTCACCAAAGGTGGCCTTGGTGTTGCTCAGCAGCAGGGTGTTGTCACCCATGTAGTAACCGTAGGAGCTTTTGCTCAGGTTGCTCGCCAATGTCAGGCCGCTCAGCTCTACCTGCACGGGAGTCTGGTCTTCGGCGACGGTGGTCAGCTTGAAGCTGTCCATATAGCCGTCGGCCTTGACCTTCTGTGCCTGGGCGCTGGCAGCCAGGTCGATTTTAAGACCGGAGAAAGTGAGCTGGGATTGCTCATCCAGCTTGGTATCCACGGGCAGCAGCTCGTAGGTGCCATTGATGGATTGATCGTACCCCAGGTTGACCACACCTTTGAGCGGCGATTGGTCCTTGGTGGCGGCGAACCACTTGTCGGTCAGCGGATTGCGCTCAAGCGCGGTGTGACTGGTGGCCATGACCGGTAGCCATTTGAGTGTTATCAAGCGCGAAAATGGCAGTGGGCCGTGTTCGATCTGGTCGACGAAGAGCAACTCAACCGGCTCGCCACCGAAGATCTCGCCCTCGCCCTTGAGGCGGTAGTGGGCGGTGCTGCTGAACGCTCCACGGTCCATGGAAACCAGCTCCAGGGTGGCGGTGCTATTGGACCCGGCCAAGGCTGTCTGCATCTGCTTGTTGCTATCGGCAATAGCGTTCGTCAACACGCCTTCGAGCTTGGTCCCGGTGTACCAGGCGCCGCCCGCGCTGACAGCACCGACAGCCACAACGATTCCCAGGAGTATGCTTGCTGATTTATTCATGAGTGACCCGATCGATATCCATGGTTGAACAAAGCCGTCGTCTTCCCTGACCCGCAAAGGGTGTGGCTCGACGCCGAAAAAGAGGAGGGGAGATTACCATCAGGCCCCCCTGCGGGCCCAATGTTTAAAGGGGTAAAAACGTTTTCTTGCGAGGTGGTCTACGAATATTGGACTTCGATCTCGTCGAGCTGATGGTCGAAAGTCTTGAGACGGGCCGTCCAAGTGTACACCAGCACTTCGAAATCGCGATTGATCACTGCCGCGCCCGATGATGAGTCTGCGCGTGAATCGCAGAAGTCCAGTTGATAGCGCTCACGGGCCATGGCATTAGCCACGTCACACAACTCTCGGGCGTTGTTGAGCCAATGCCAGCCGTCCTGGGTGACTTGCTTGTCCAGGGCAGCACATTGGGTTTTCAGGGCTTCCAGGCTTTTTTCCAAAGGGGTACCGGTGAGCTCCCCCATGACCTCCTGGAACGTGCGGCCAGGCTGCCAATAACTGCCCCAGAAATACCGGTCAAACACCGTTTCGACACGTCGCAGCGCAACCTTGGTGTCCCAAATCAGCACCAGTGTCTTACCTTGTTCGAGGTGTTTTTTCTTGATGCGCTGACCCTGAAACGATGCCCAGGCCACGATCGCAATGGATATCACGCCGATCAGCGCCGCGGCGCTATCGAGGAACAACAGCGCTTTATCGATCTGGTGAGTGAGCATGACGCCATAGAAATAAGTGGCCGAAAGCAGCAGCAAAGCCGCAATGGCGCACCAGAAGCCGGGAGCATAAGGGTTTTTCATTATTGGAATCCCCATGACCAGTGACGTCGCGGGCCCTTGGTCGCCAAGGCCCGACTATCACAGCATAGCAACGGCATTGGGGGTTTGCCGGGGCATCAGGGGTTTGATCCGATTACCGGCCCAAAACGACAAAACCCCTGGCTGCTGATGCAGACAGGGGTTCTGGGAATTCAATCTTGACGATGACCTACTCTCACATGGGGAAACCCCACACTACCATCGGCGATGCATCGTTTCACTTCTGAGTTCGGGATGGGATCAGGTGGT